>JBDTVC010000040.1:0-26392 GCA_040007475.1 Burkholderiales bacterium | reverse complement strand
TGCAGTGGGACGACTGGGAGTGCCTCGACATCCCGGTGCTGTGCCTGCGCGGCGAAAGTTCCGACCTGCTGCTGCCGGATGTGGCCGAGCAGATGCGTCACCGCGGCCCGTGCGCCGTCGTCGTCGAGATCAAGGACTGCGGCCACGCGCCGGCGCTGAATACGCCCGCGCAGTGGACGCTGGTCGAACGGTTTCTGGCCGGCTGAGGCCGGCTCTCGTGGCTCACCACAACACAAGGAGACTTCGCATGAACCGCATCTCGAGAGTTCTTGCCGCGCTGCTGGCCGCTGGCGCTTGCGTTGGCGTTCAGGCCCAGACGGTTGGCAGCAGCCTGCCCGCAGGCTTCCCGGTGATCGAGGACACGTCGCTGGGCAAGCCGGTGATCGGCTTTGGCGCCGCGGGGCCGGTCGCGCGCGTGCCGGTGATCTTTCTGCACGGCAACAACGACACGCCGTTCCCGACCGCCTGCAACCCGTTCGGTCGCGTGCAGGCCTTCGCACAGTACCTCGCAGACCGCGGCTATGCCACCAGCGAACTCTGGGCGCTGGGCTACCAGGGCGACCAATGCAACCTGGGCGCCGACCAGACCAACCGCTCGCGCATCGCGCACACGGTCGCTGCCAACGTGCCCGACCTGAGCCGCTTCGTCGCCGCGGTGCTGGCCTATACCGGGGCGCGCGAGGTCGACATCGTCGCGCACAGCCTGGGCGTGCCGCTCGCGCGTGAGTGGATGCGCCAGGAGGGCGCGTTCCACACCGTGCGCCGCTTCGTCGCGATCGACGGGCCGAACCACGGCATCATCAATTGCTCGCCGAACCCGCTCAACTACTTCCAGCTGCCCGCGGCCGGAGGCTTCACGCCGAACAGCGAGATCTGCAAGGAGCTGGGCTCGCCCGACACGCCGTTCCTGAAGCGCCTGAACCGCGGCGACGACACGCCGGGCCCGACACGCGCGCTCGTGATCCGGAACGCCGACAAGAGCTTCGTGTACTTCCCGATCCAGGACGGCGCGATCGCGCCGGTGCCTGCCGAGGACTCGTTCGGCCAGCCGACCGACTTCTCACGCAGCGCAAGCCTGCAGGGCGCCGCGGAGCTGAACCTCGTCGGGCAGGGCGCGTTCGACACCATCCTCGGCACGTCGCACCTGGGCATCCTCAACTCGCCCCAGACCTGGGCGGCGACCTTCGCCTTCCTCACCGCGCGGCCCAGGCACTGAGCCGGGGCCTTGCCGCTCAGCGTGCTCTCAATTCGCGCGTGATCAGCATCTGAGCGGTGCGCCGCACCAGATCGATCGTGGCCTCCCGGCCGATCGCCGACGCCGTGGGCGGCTCCGCCTCGACAGATGAGCGCAGCGGCACGGCCGGCGTGTCGATCAGCAGCGGGTGGGTCGCCGCGCCATAGCGCCGCCACAACACGTCTTCGGCGGCGGATGCCGCGGAACAGTTCAGGGGCCAGGCCGTCATCGAGTCCTCCTGTGAGAGTGGGTGCCCAGGACCTGCAAGCCCCGTGCCCACTTCGCAGGCGGTACCCAGCCGCCGGGTGCCCCACCTACCGCCTGAACTTGCCGTCCGGCCCGATGATCGACAGGTCAGCGTAGTCCAGGCCGGTGTGGTCGGTCGGGCTGTAGCTCAGCTCGAGCCCGCCGAGGTTGTACTTGTTGAGGGTCTCCAGCGCGTTCTTCAGCGAGACGCGCGTGGGCTCGCGTCCGGCGCGGCGCAGGCCTTCGACCAGCACCTTCGCGGCGGCGAAGCCTTCGAGCGACGCCGGCGTGAGCTCCAGCCCCTTGGCCTTCGCGAGGTCGGTCGCTTCCTTCACGATCGGCGTGCCCAGCGAGCGCTCCGAGGGCAGCACCTGGCCGACCACGGTGCCGTGCGCCAGATCGCCGAGCGACTTGACGAAGCC
Source organism: Burkholderiales bacterium (assembly GCA_040007475.1). Taxonomy (GTDB): domain Bacteria; phylum Pseudomonadota; class Gammaproteobacteria; order Burkholderiales; family Burkholderiaceae_C; genus LMDS01. The sequence continues at coordinate 24,490 of JBDTVC010000040.1, read as the reverse complement.
GGCCGAGGCGTTGTTCGACAGCGTCACCATCTGCGCCCGCGAGCCCGCGGCACGCAAGGCCTTCATGCCATCGACGATCGCGGTGCCCGAACCGATGAACACGACCGCCTGTGGATCGGCCTTGATCACCTTCGGCATGATCGGCGCGAAGTCGGGTTTCGTGCGGTCGTACTTCTCGAACGCGACCGGTTCCAGCTTCGCGTACTTGAGGCCCTTCAGGATCCCGACCGCTGCGTCGGCACCGAAGGTGTCGTCGACCTGCACGACCGCGATGCGCGTCACGCTGACCAGGTTCAGATGCGCGATCATCCGCTCCGCCTCGCGCTGGTAGGCGGCGCGGACGTTGAAGACCCACGGGTGCACGGGCTCATGCAGCACCATCGCGCCGGTCGACGGGCCGACCAGCGGGATCTTCGCCTCGGTCAACAGCGGCATGATCGCCTGCGTGTGCGGCGTGCCTCGGTTCAGGAACAGGCAGATCACGCCTTGGTCGATCAGCTTCTTCGCGTTCTCCACCGCGAGCTTCGGGTCGAACTTGTCGTCGAGCGAGATCAGCTCGAGTTTCTGGCCGTTGACGCCGCCACGGGCGTTGACCGAGTCGAAGTAGAGTTTGGCGCCGTCTGTCGCCTCCTTTACCGACGACGCCACGGCGCCGCTGAAACCGGCCGTCTGGCCGATGCGGATCTGGGCGCTGGCGAATCCGGACAGGCCCGCGAGCAGCAGGGCGGTCCACAGTGCTTTGTGCAGCATTCTCGTCTCCTTTGCCATGGCCTGTGTGGCGGACCTGGCGGGCGATTTTCCATCGGCTGGCGCGAGCCGACGAAGGATATTCGTGAGCAAGCTCACACCGCGACGCTGCGCTCTCTAGAATCTTCCGCTTCGCTGCTTTTCTGCAGCCCGAGAGCCGCCCATGTCCTCAGGTGTGATCCGCATCCGCGGCGCCCGTCAGCACAACCTCAAGAACCTCGATCTGGACATCCACACCGGCGAGATGACGGTGGTCACCGGCCCGAGCGGCTCGGGCAAATCGAGCCTGGTGTTCGACACGCTGTATGCCGAAGGTCAACGGCGCTACGTCGAGACCTTCAGCGCGTATGCGCGGCAGTTCCTCGACCGCATGGACCGGCCGGCGGTGGACCGCGTCGACGGCGTGCCGCCGGCGATCGCGATCGACCAGACCAATCCGGTGCGCAGCAGCCGCAGCACGGTCGGCACGATGACCGAGCTGAACGATCACCTGAAGCTGCTCTACGCGCGCGCCGCGCAGCTGTTCGACAAGCAGACCGCGCAGGGTGTGCGCCACGATTCGCCCGAGACCATCTATGCCGAGCTGATGCAGCGCACGCGCGCGGCCGACCCGCGGCTCGTGTTCACGTTCCCGGTCGAGCTGCCGGCCAACACGAGCGCCGAAGAAGTCGAGCAATGGCTCTCGGCCAGCGGCTACACGCGCGTGCAGGCCGAGAGGGTGGTCGGCGAGCGCAAGCTGCTCGACGTGGTGGCCGATCGCTTCCGCATTCAAGGCATCGAGAAGGTCCGCGCGGTCGAGGCGATCGAGACGGCGCTGAAGCGCGGCAGCGGGCGCGTCACCGTCTATGTGCTGACGGACGAAGGCGAACCCGACCTCTGGCGCTTCTCGACCGGCCTGCACTGCCCCGACAGCGACATCCGCTACGCCGACCCGCAGCCCGCGCTGTTCAGCTTCAACTCGGCCTACGGCGCCTGCGAGACCTGCCGCGGCTTCGGCCGCGTGATCGGGGTCGACTACGGCCTCGTGATCCCCGATCACCGCAAGACGCTGCGCAGCGGCGCGATCAAGCCGATGCAGACGCCGGCCTGGAAGGATTGCCAGGACGACCTGCTCAAGTACGGCGGCGAGGCCGGCATCCCGCGCGATACCGCGTGGAACATGCTCAGCGAAGCGCAGCGCGACTGGGTCATCAACGGCACGCCGAACTGGAAGGGCAACTGGAACAAGCAGTGGTACGGCGTGAAGCGCTTCTTCGAGTACCTCGAGAGCAAGTCGTACAAGATGCACATCCGTGTGCTGCTGTCGAAGTACCGGAGCTACACGCCATGCCACGTGTGCGGCGGCGCGCGGCTGAAGACCGAGGCACTGCTGTGGCGCCTCGGCACGAAAGAAGACGCCGATGCGGTGATGGCGCCGGCCAGGCGATTCATGCCGCAAGGCGTGACCTGGACGCGCGCACAACTCGAAGCGCTGCCCGGCCTCACCGTGCACGACCTGATGCTGATGCCGATCGACCGCATCCGCCGATTTTTCGACCAGCTCACGCTGCCGAGCACGATGCTCGACGACGCGCTGAAGCTGCTGCAGGACGAGATCCGCACGCGCCTGAAGTACCTCTGCGATGTCGGCATCGGCTACCTCACGCTTGACCGCCAGAGCCGCACGCTCAGCGGCGGCGAGGTGCAGCGCATCAACCTGACCACCGCCCTCGGCACCTCGCTGGTCAACACGATGTTCGTGCTCGACGAGCCCAGCATCGGCCTGCACCCGCGCGACATGAACCGCATCATCGAGGCGATGCACCGGCTGCGCGACGCGGGCAACACGCTGGTCGTCGTCGAGCACGACCCGGCGGTGATGCTCGCCGCCGATCGGCTGATCGACATGGGCCCGGGGCCGGGCGAACGCGGTGGCTCCATCGTGTTCGACGGCACGCCCGAGGCGATCCGCCAGGCCGACACGCTGACCGGCGCCTACCTCGGGGCGCGCAAGCATGTGACGATGGGCATCAAGCGGCTGATGGGCGAGAAGACGCCGAAGCTGATCCTGCAAGGCGCACGCGATCACAACCTGAAGAACGTCACGGTCGAGTTCCCGCTCCTGCATCTGGTCTGCGTGACCGGCGTGTCGGGCTCCGGCAAGAGCACGCTGATGCAGGACGTGCTCTACCCCGCGCTGCAGCGCCACTTCGGCAAGGCGACCGAGACGCCGGGCGAGCACGACGAGCTGTATGGCGCCGACTGGCTCAGCGACGCGGTGTTCGTCGACCAGTCGCCGATCGGCAAGACCGCGCGCTCCAACCCTGCGAGCTACGTCGGCGCGTTCGACGAGATCCGCAAGCTGTTCGCGCAGGCGCCGCTGGCCGCGCAGCGCGGCTACGGCCCGGGCATGTTCAGCTTCAACGCCGGCAACGGCCGCTGCGCGACCTGCGGCGGTTCGGGCTTCGAGCATGTCGAGATGCAGTTCTTGAGCGATGTCTATCTGCGCTGCCCGGATTGCGATGGCCGCCGCTATCGCGCCGAGATCCTCGACGTGAAGATCGATCGGCGCCTGCCCGGTGATGTGATCCGCGATCTGTCGGTGGCCGATGTGCTCGAGCTGACCGTGAGCGAAGCCGTGCAACTCTTCCGCGACGACCGCGAGGTGCTGCGTGTGCTGCAGCCGATCGTCGATGTCGGCCTCGAATACGTGAAGCTCGGCCAGCCGGTGCCGACTCTGAGCGGCGGCGAAGCGCAGCGCCTGAAGCTCGCTGGCTTCCTCGCCGAGACGGCGCAGAGCCAGACCGCGAGCCGCCAGCCGGTCGCCAAGCGCGGCACGCTGTTCATGTTCGACGAGCCGACGACGGGCCTGCACTTCGACGACATCGCGAAGCTGATGCGCTCGTTCCGCAAGCTGCTCGATGCGGGCCATTCGATCATCGTGATCGAGCACAACCTCGACGTGATCCGCGCCGCCGACTGGCTGATCGACCTCGGGCCCGAAGGTGGCGATGCGGGCGGCGTCGTCGTCTGCACCGGCACGCCGGAAGACGTGAAGCGCCACCCGACCTCGCACACCGGCAAGGCGCTGGCCGACTACGACAAGGCGATGGGCTTCGACGGCCACGCTGCGGAAGAGGGCGTGCCGCTGCAGTACCTCGTCAAGCAGCAGCGCGCCGCGCGCCGCGTCGACGACGAGATGATCCGCATCGTCAACGCGCGCGAGCACAACCTGAAGTCGCTGCACGTCAGCATCCCGCGCGGCAAGTTCAGCGTCGTGACCGGCGTGTCGGGCTCGGGCAAGAGCACGCTAGCGTTCGACATCCTGTTCAACGAGGGCCAGCGCCGCTACCTCGAATCGCTGAACGCGTATGCGCGCAGCATCGTGCAGCCGGCGGGGCGGCCCGAGGTCGACGCGGTCTACGGCATCCCGCCGACCGTCGCGATCGAGCAGCGGCTGAGCCGCGGCGGGCGCAAGAGCACCGTCGCGACGACAACCGAGGTGTGGCACTTCCTGCGCCTGCTCTATGTGAAGCTCGGCATCCAGCACTGCACGAAGGACGGCTCGCCCGTCAGACCGCAGAGCGCCGAGAGCATTGCCGCGCAGCTGCTGCGCGATCACAAGGGCCAGCATGTCGGCCTGCTTGCGCCGCTGGTCGTCAATCGCAAGGGCGTCTACACCGATCTGGCGAAGTGGGCCAAAGGCCGCGGCCACACGCACCTGCGCGTCGACGGCGGGTTCCTGAAAGTCGACCCGTGGCCGCGTCTCGATCGGTTCAAGGAACACACGCTGGAGCTGCCGGTCGGCGACATCGTCGTCAGCGCCGACACCGAGCCGCAACTGCGCGCGATGCTCGCGAGCGCGCTCGAACTCGGCAAGGGCGTGATGCACCTGCTGACACCGCTCGATGGCCTGAAGGGCGCGATGATCGCCGAGACGCCGACCGCGCACATCGGTTCGGTCAAGGTGTTCTCGACCAAGCGGGCGTGCCCGACCTGCGGCACCAGCTACGCCGAACTCGACCCGCGCATGTTCAGCTACAACAGCAAGCACGGCTGGTGCACGACCTGCGTCGGCACTGGTCTGAAGCTGACGCGCGAGCAGCGCAAGGCCTATGACGACTCGATCAAGGACGACGACAACAAGGGCCGCGAGCAATCGTTTCCGTCGGAGGAGCAGGAGGTCGAAGGCGTTGAAGACGCACCGTGCCCGGATTGCGCCGGCACGCGGCTGAACCCCGCCTCGCGACTCGTCACCTTCGAAAGCGAGCCGATCACGACGATCGGCTCGTGGTCGGTGGCCGACGCCCGTGTCTGGGTCAACGCGCTCGCGCTCACCGGCCGCGACGCCGAGATCGCACGCGACGTGGTCACCGAGATCAAGAGCCGGCTCGAGTTCCTCGAAGAGGTCGGTCTCGGTTACCTGACGCTGGACCGCGCCGCGCCGACGCTCAGCGGCGGCGAAGCGCAGCGCATCCGCCTCGCGGCGCAGCTCGGCAGCAACCTGCAGGGCGTCTGTTACGTGCTCGACGAACCGACCATCGGACTGCACCCGCGCGACAACCAGGTGCTGCTGAACGCGCTGCAGATGCTCAGCGACAAGGGCAACACGCTGGTCGTCGTCGAGCACGACGAAGACACGATCCGCCGCGCCGACCACATCATCGACATCGGCCCCGGCGCCGGCAAGCGCGGCGGCCGGCTCGTCGCCGAAGGCAGCGCGGCGGACCTGTCGGCACAGGCCGACTCGGTCACCGGCCGCTTCCTCGCCCACCCGCTGGTGCACCCGCTGAAGGCGCGGCGCGAGATCGAACCGGTCACGACGAAGACCGTCCGCGCCGAGAGCGAATCGAACCGCCTGCTCACCGTGCGCGATGCGAACAAGCACAACCTGCGCAACATCACCGTCGACGTGCCGCTCAAGCGCCTCGTCGCCGTCACCGGCGTCAGCGGTTCCGGCAAGTCCACGCTCGCGCGCGACGTGCTGCTCGCGAACCTGCAGTTCATCAATACGCGCGGCGGGCGGCCCTCGTGGCAGGGTTGCGCGAGCATCGACGGCTGGGGCTTCATCGACCGCGTGCTCGAGGTCGATCAGACGCCGATCGGCAAGACGCCGCGCTCGTGCCCGGCGACCTACATCGGCTTCTGGGACACGATCAGGAAGCTCTTCGCCGAGACGCTGGAGTCGAAGGCGCGCGGCTACGCGCCGGCGCGCTTCAGCTTCAACACCGGCGAGGGCCGCTGCCCGGGCTGCGAAGGGCAGGGCGTGAAGACGATCGAGATGAGCTTCCTGCCCGACGTGAAGCTGCCGTGCGACGTGTGCCACGGCGAGCGCTTCAACGCCGAGACGCTGGCGGTGAGCTGGCGCGGCAAGAGCATCGGCGACGTGCTGAAGATGGAGGTCGACGAGGCGGTCGAGTTCTTCGCGTCGATGCCCAACATCGCGCACCCGCTGCAGCTGCTGAAGGACGTGGGCCTGGGCTACCTCACGCTCGGCCAGCCGTCACCGACGCTGAGCGGCGGCGAGGCGCAGCGCATCAAGCTCGTCACCGAGTTGAGCAAGGTGCGCGACGATGTCACGCGCCGCGGCAACAAGGCGCCGCACACGCTGTACGTGCTCGACGAGCCGACGGTCGGCCTGCACATGGCCGATGTCGAACGCCTGATCCGCGTGCTGCACCGGCTGGTCGACGCCGGCCACAGCGTCGTCGTGATCGAGCACGACCTCGACGTGATCGCCGAGGCCGACTGGGTCATCGACCTGGGGCCGGACGGCGGCGTGAAGGGCGGCGCGGTGGTCGGCGAGAGCACGCCCGAGGCACTGGTGCGCAATGGCGCGAGCCACACCGGTGCGGCGCTCGGGCCGGTGCTGGCGCGGGGCTGAGCTTTCAGCCGATCGCCTCCAGCGGTTCGACGATGCGCTCGGCCGAAAGGCGACGCAGCGATTCGGCAAAGTGCCTGCCGAACATCTGCGCCGTGCGGATGTCTCCCGGCGCGAATGCGTCGGCGGCCGAGGCGTGGCCCGCCTGGGCCATCAGGCCGGACCATGACCCGAGGCGGTTGGCCGCCTCGTCGTACGGCACACCACCGTGCTGCTCGGGGATGATGGGGTTGCCCACCCAGATCAGCCCGTGCTGCATCGCGAAGACGAACATCGACAGCAGCGTCGACTGCTTGTCCCCGGCCGGCAACGACGACACCGTGAACCCGGCGGCGAGCTTGCCCTTGAGCGGCAGCTTGCGCCATATGCGACCGGTCGCGTCCATGAACGACTTGAAGCTCCCGGAGACGCCGCCGAGGTAGGTCGGCGACCCGAAGACCAGGCCGTCGAACGCGACGAGGTCTTCGGGCGCCTTCGCAAGGTCCTCGGCCTTGTGCAGCAGCACGTTCGTGTGCGCGACGCTTCGAGCGCCCTGAGCCACGTGCTGTGCAATGTGTTCGGTGTGGCCGTGTGCGCTGTGGTAGATGACGGCGATCTTCTTCATTCGTTCACTCCGGTCGAAATCACGGCGATGGCGGCCGCGGCCAGGTACAGGCCGACGCCGAAGATGGTGTGGTTGAGCACGCTCCTGAGGCAGCTCCTGGCGGGTGCGGGCGTCCGTGACGAGGCGACGCCCGCGCCCATAGCAGGCTGCATGACGAACAGCGGCACGACCACCGTGGCCACGCCGAACGCCACGGCCGGCAACAGACTCGGATGCACGGCCCACGCCGAGCCCCTTACCGCGACGAGCAGCACGGCGAAGACCACGCCCACGGCGTAGTGCGCCGACCAGCCGATGGCGCTCTCGTTGCGCACCGGCCGCGCCTTCGCGATCGATGCGTGGGCCCACGTCCCTTGGGCCAGGTGGCCGACCCAGCGGCCGAGGAGGGCGAAGTCAAGCGTGGGCACCTTGATCGATCGGAGGAGCAGCAGCCACAGGTCCATCACGACGGTGGCGCCGATGCCGATGAAGACGACGCGGGTGATTTCTTGAGAGTTCGGTGTCATGAGGGCTCCTGTGGGCGTTGACGAACGGTCAACCTGCGAGCAGCATAGAAGTTCAAGTGAACTTGAAGTCAAGGGGGGATGGAGATGGACATTGCGGAAGTCGCGAAACGCGCGGGCGTGCCGGCCTCGACGCTCCGGTTCTACGAAGAGAAGGGGCTGATCGCCTCCGTTGGGCGCGAGGGCTTGCGCCGCCGCTTCGCGCCGCGCGTGATGGACCAGCTGGCGCTGATTGCGCTCGGCCAGGCGGCCGGCTTCTCGCTCGGCGAGATTCGCACGATGTTCTCGCCGGACGGCCGGACCAGCATCGACAAGCGGATGCTCGCTGCGAAGGCCGACGAGATCGACGCGACGGTCAAGCGCTTGAAGGCCATGAGCCATGGCCTGAGGCATGCCGCCGTGTGCCCGGCACCGAGCCACGCCGAGTGCCCGACCTTCCAGCGCCTTCTGCGTGCGGCCGGCGCGGGCGCGATCGAGGGTCGGCCCGGAAAGCCGCGCGGCGTGCGCCGGAGCAAGTGATGGCGCGCCGCCACAGCCCCGCCGCCGAACGCAACGCGCCGCCGATCCTGGCCGAGTTGCAGCGCCTGCTGCCCGCGCAAGGCCTGATGCTCGAGATCGCCAGCGGCACCGGGCAGCATGCGGCGCAGCTCAGCGCCGGGCTGCCGGGCTGGCACTGGCAGCCCACCGATGCCGACGCGGCCTCGCTGCCCTCGATCCAGGCCTGGTGCGCCGGGCTGGCGCGCGTTCGGCCGCCGCTGTTGCTGGACGTCCTCTCGCAGCCATGGCCGCCGGAGCTGCCGCAGCCGGTGGACGCGATCTTCTGCGCCAACATGATCCACATCGCGCCGTGGGCCTGCACCGCGGCGCTGATGCAGGGTTCGGCGCGGCTGCTGGCGCCGCACGGCCTGCTGATCACCTACGGCCCGTTCTTCGAGGACGGCGTGCCGACCGCGCCCGGCAACATCGCCTTCGACGCCGACCTGCGTGCGCGCGACGCCGCGTGGGGCTTGCGCGAGCTCACCGCGGTGGCGGCCGAGGCCAATTCAGCGGGTCTGCAATTGCGCGATCGTGTCGCGATGCCCGCCAACAACCTGCTGCTGGTCTGGGCGCGGATCGAGGGCGCGGCCGCGCGGTGACTCACCGGTTCTCGTCGTCGACGGCCTTCTGCACCGCACGATAGAACGCCTCGCGCGCGTCACTCGCGCCGCGGTCGGTGGCGCCCGCGGCCCAGTTGGCGTTGGACGCGATCACGAGCTTGCGCTTCGGGTCGATGAAGATGCCCTGGCCGAAGATGCCGCGCGCGGCGAAGGTGCCGTCGGTGTACGTCCACCACTGGTAGCCGTAGCCGCGCCCGGGCCGGTCGATGCCGGTTCGCTCGGTGGTGGCCTCGGCCAGCCAGCCGTCGGGCACGATGCTTTGCCCACCGACACGCGCACCGTTCAGGATGAAGACCCCGAAGCGCGCGAAGTCTCGCGTGGCGGCCTGGATGCAGCAGCCGCTGATCTCCTTGCCCGTGCGGCTGAGGATCCAGGTGGCGGGATGCTCCATGCCGGCCGGCACCCAGATCTTCTCCGAGAGGTAGGCCGACAAGGGCTTCTTCGTGGCCTGGGCGAGCAGCACGCCGACCAGGTTGGTCTCGCCGGTGCTGTAGTGCCAGCGCGTTCCCGCCGGCACGTCGCGGGGCAGGCGCCGCATGTAGCTGACCAGCGCATCGACACCGTCCTCGGGGCGGTGGTTGTTGAATCGCGCCACATCCGAGTTCGGGTCGGCGTAGTCCTCGTTCCAGCGCACGCCCGAGGTCATCGTCAGCAGCTGGCGGATGCTGACATCGTCGTAGGCCGAGCCTTTCATCTCCGGGATGTAGTCGCTGACCTTGTCGTCCATGCTGCGGATGTAGCCGTCGCGGATGGCGGCACCGAGCAGCGTCGACGTGAGGGACTTGGCCACCGAGAAGCTGGTCCAGCGCCCGGTGTCGTCGAAGCCCAGGCCATAGCGCTCCAGGCGCAGCTTGCCGTCGTGCACGATGAGCAGGGCCGCGCTGCGCTGACCGGCCATGTAGGCGTCGACGTCGATCGCCAACTTGAGCGGCGGGCCGGGGGGCAGCGGCATCGGCGCGCCGCCGGCCGGCACGACCCGCGACTTGGCCAGGATGGGCAGGCGATCGAGCGCACGAAACGCCGCATCGCGCTGCGGCTGGCTCCAGAACAGCACGTCGCGGTTGGTCGGCAAGGTCGCCAGCAGATTGCGCGCCTCCTTGTCGAGGCTGAACCAACCGGCCACACCGGCCACGACCAGCGTGGCAACGAGGCCGAGCGCCATCTTCTTGATCTTCATCGCAGCAGTCCTGGGTTGGGTGTGAGGCCAGCGCGTATTGAACACGATCCCCGCGCGGCGGGCTTCGCGCGCGGTGCGTAAACTCGACCGCCCACCCTTCGGAGCCCGCTGCATGACCGATTCGCCTCTCTACACACCACCGGCCGTCTGGACCTGGAAGACGGCCAGCGGTGGTCGGTTCGCGAACATCAACCGCCCGATCGCGGGCGCCACGCACGACCAGGATCTGCCGGTGGGGCGCCATCCGCTGCAGCTGTATTCGCTGGCCACGCCGAACGGCGTCAAGGTCACGGTGATGCTGGAGGAGCTGCTGGCACTCGGCCACGCCGGCGCCGAGTACGACGCCTGGCTGGTGCCGATCAACGACGGTGCCCAATTCGGCAGCGGCTTCGTCGCGATCAACCCCAACTCCAAGATCCCGGCGCTCTGCGACCGCAGCGGGGCGGCGCCGGTGCGCGTCTTCGAATCGGGCGCGATCCTGCTGTACCTGGCGGAGAAGTTCGGCGCGTTCCTTCCGGCCGATGGCGCGGCGCGCGCCGAGTGCCTGTCGTGGCTGTTCTGGCAGATGGGCAGTGCGCCGTTTCTCGGCGGCGGCTTCGGCCACTTCTACGCGTACGCGCCATCCAAGATCGAATACGCGATCGATCGCTATGCGATGGAAGTCAAGCGTCAGCTCGACGTGCTCGACCGCCGCCTCGCCGAGAGCGCCTATCTGGCAGGTGACGACTACTCGATCGCCGACATCGCGGTCTGGCCCTGGTACGGCACGCTCGTCAAGGGCCAGCTCTACGCAGCGGGCGAGTTCCTGCAGGTCCAGGCGTACACCAACGTTCTGCGCTGGACCGATGAGATCGCCCGACGTGCCGCCGTGCAACGCGGCCGGATGGTCAACCGCACGTGGGGCCAGCCGTCGAGTCAGCTGCACGAGCGCCACGAGGCCAGCGACTTCGACACCCGCACCCAGGACAAGCTGGCCACACCATGATCACCCTCTACGACTGCAGCACCGCGCCGAGCCCGCGCCGCGCGCGCATCCTGCTCGCCGAGAAGGGCATCGCGCACGAGACGGTTCAGGTCGACTTGCGGAGCGACGAACAGCTCGGCGACGCGTATCGGCAGATCAACCCGCAATGCACGGTGCCCGCGCTGCGCGCCGACGACGGGCTGCTGCTGACCGACAACGCGGCCATCGCGGCCTGGCTGGAGGCGCGTTTCCCCGAGCCGCCGCTGCTGGGCAGCACGCCGCACGAGAAGGCCGAGATCGCCAGCTGGAACTGGCGCATCGAGTTCGAAGGCTTGCTCGCGAGCGCCGAGGCGCTGCGCAACGGCTCGCCGGCGATGGCCAACCGCGCGCTGCCCGGGCCGGTGGATTACGCGCAGATCCCCGAGCTCGCGCAGCGGGGCGTGGCCCGGGTGCAGCAGTTCTTCGTCACGCTCGACGAGCGCCTGGCCGGCCGCGACTTCATCGCCACGGACCGGTTCAGCATCGCCGACATCACCGCGGTGGTTGCGGTCGACTTCGCGCGCGTCGTCAAGGTTCGGCCCGGTGATCAGCACCCGCACCTCGTGCGCTGGCGAGCGGCGATGGCGCAGCGGCCATCGATGGCGCTGTAGGCCCGGCCGCCATCGCTGCGGCCTTGCTACAGTAGTCACGCTCATGAGCGCCACGACCTCGCCCGCCACCCGGATCGCCTTGCTGCTGATGCACGCCGGGCTGTTGCTGGCCGCGGGTGCGCAGGCGCAGACGCCGGCGTGCGAGCAGTTCAAGGGCGTGCTCGCGGCGCGGATGCGCTTGGACGCAGAGCGATTCACGCTGGAGGCCGTGCCTGCAAGCACCGCGCTGCCGGCCGGCACCCGGATCGCCGGCACGTGCGGCGGCGGGGCCTACAAGATCGTGCAGGTGCGCAAGGGGGAGACCGTGCCGGAGGCATCGGCTGCGGTGCGCCCCGCGGCGGCATCCGCGCCGGCGCCCGCATCGCGGCCCGCGCCGACGGCTGCATCGCGGCCCGCCACACCTGCGGTGCCGGCACCTGTCGTCGTCGCCAGCGCGGTGCCGGTCGTGGTCGCGGTGCCGGTCGTCAAGCCAGCGTCGCCCGAACCCGCCGACCTGCCTGCGGCCGCGTTGTCGACACCGACGCTGCCAGGCTCCGACTTCATCACCGAATACGGCCGTTGGCTCTGGCTGCTCGTTGCGCTGCCACTCGCCGCGTGGGGCTGGCGCTGGTTCACGCATGGCCGGTTCTATGACCGGAACGGCCTGCCGCGCGGCCCGAAGTTTTAGATTTCCGAGAGGTCTTGCCAGCGCGGGTTGCGGTCCTTGTCGACCAGCACAGCGCGCGCGCCTTCGATGAAATCCGCATGGCGGGCCGCGATCATCGACGCGGTGAATTCGAGCGCGAGGCACTCGCGCAGCGGCTTGCCCCTGGCGGCGTTGAGCAGCGCGAAGGTCTGGCGCAGCGCGGCGGGGCTGAACGCCGCGAGCGCGGCATCGCCTTCGGCGGCACGCCAGGCGGCGAGCACGCCGTCCAGATCGGGCGCGTCGAAGCCGGTGGCGCGCTGTCGCAGTGCGCGGAGCACCGTGTCCGTCGCGGGCGTGTCCGCGAAGCGTTGCAGCACGGTCTCTACCTCACCGGCCGACGCGTCCGTCAACGCGGCCAGCAGCTCAGGCAGGCGCTCGCGCCGCGTCAGCTGCGTCGCGAGGCCGATGGCCACCGCTTCGTCTGCCTTCACGCGCGCGCCGGTGAGCGCCAGCCACATGCCGATCGCCGGCTCGAGCTTCGACAGGAAATGCGACGCGCCGACATCGGGGATGAAGCCGATCGCCGTCTCGGGCATCGCCATCTGCGCGTGCTCGGTGGCGACGCGGTGCCGGCCATGCACCGACAGGCCGAGACCGCCGCCCATCGCGATGCCGTCGATCAGCGACACATAGGGCTTCGGGCACTCGGCGATCGCGAGGTCGAGCGCGTATTCCTCGGTGAAGAACGATGCGATCTCGTCGAACTGCCCGGCGAGGCTGAGCTCGCGGATGCGCCGCATGTCGCCGCCGGCGCAGAACGCCTTCGGGCTGGCCGAGCGGAGCACGATGACCTGCACGGCGGGATCGGTCACGTGCGCATCGAAGGCGGCGCGGAGCTGTCGGATCATCGGCAGCGTCAACGCGTTCAGCGCGGCCGGGCGGTTCAGCGTGATGAGTCCGGCGCGGCCGATGCGCTCGGTGTCGACGTCGGTGCTGGCAAGAGGTGAAGTCATGGGGTCACTGTAGCAACGTCAGCGCAGGCGATGCGGCGGTCAGGCTGCCGTCAACCGGTCGTCGAAGATCGCGACCGCGCGCGTCCAGCCGGCCGAGGCGCCGCGGATCTTGTGCGGGAAGCACGAGATGAAGAAGCCGCTCGCTGGCAGCGCCTCGAGGTTGTGCAGCTTCTCGAGATGGCAGTAGCCGATGTCGCGGCCGGCCTTGTGGCCTTCCCAGATCAGCGAGGCGTCGTGCGTCTGGCCGTACTTCTTCGCGGTGTGCACGAAGGGTGCGTCCCAGCTCCATGCATCGGTGCCGGTCAGGCGCACGCCGCGCTCCAGCAGGTACATCGTCGCCTCGTAGCCCATGCCGCAGCCGGCGGCGACGAAGTCGTCGTGGCCGTAGCGCGAACCGGCGCGCGTGTTGATGACCACGATCTCGAGCGGCGTGAGCGTGTGCTCGATGCGCGCCAGCTCGGCTTCGACATCGGCGGCGGTCACGACGTAGCCGTCGGCGAAGTGGCGGAAGTCCAGCTTCACGCCGGGCTGGAAGCACCACTCGAGCGGCACCTGGTCGATCGCGATCGAGGGCTTCTTGTCGCCCAGCGCGTTGTCCATCGTCGAATGGAAGTGGTACGGCGCATCGAGGTGAGTGCCGTTGTGCGTCGAGAGCTGCACACGCTCCACGGCCCAGCCCTCGCCGTCGGGCAGGTCGCTCTTCTGCAGGCCGGGGAAGAACGGCGCGATCTGCGCGTAGGTGTTCTCGTGCGTGAAGTACTCGATCTTCGGCGCGAACGCCGGCGGGTCGGAGACCACGTCGTTCTCGAGGTAGATCGATAGGTCGACAAAGGTGCGGGGCATGAGGAACTCCTTCCGGTGGATCAGCGCGTGCCCGCACGATACCGGTTGCTTGCCGAAGCGCGCTCGACCCGATCGACATAGACTGCGGCCGACACGGCTACCGGGAGCACGACGATGAAGTCCATGGGAGCGCGCGCTGCGGGCCTGCGGCTCGAACGCATGCAGGCCAGCCCGCTGTGGGTGCCGCAGGAAGGCATCGGAACCTTCCGCAATCTCGCGCCCATCCGCGCCGGCCTGCGCGACGCGGCGGCGAAGATGCCGTCGCTGACCGACTTTCTCTGCGGTGGCACCCGCCGCGTGCCGACCGCGCCGCTGCCCAGCATCGACCCGATCGCCCACTGGCAGCGCCGCCCCGGCAGCGGGCTGCGGGCCACCTGGCTCGGTCACAGCACCGTCCTGATCGAGATCGATGGCGCGCGGCTGCTGACCGACCCGGTGTGGGGCGTGCGTGCCTCGCCGTCGCAGCTGGCCGGGCCGAAGCGGTTTCAGCCGGTGCCCGTCGCGCTGGACGCGCTGCCGCCGATCGACGCGGTGCTGATCTCGCACGACCACTACGACCACCTGTGCTACCCGACGCTGCGTGCGCTGGCGAAGACGAGCGTGCCCTTCATCACCAGCCTGGGCGTCGGGGCGCACCTGCAGTCCTGGGGCATCGCGCCGGAACGCATCACCGAGCTCGACTGGTGGGAGAGCCACCGCGTGCCGGGCACCGAGGTCGAGGTCACCGCCGCGCCGTCACAGCACTTCTCGGGGCGCGGCCTGAAGGACCGCAACGCGACGCTGTGGTCGTCGCTGGTGATGCGCTCGGCGAAGCACCGCGTGTTCTTCAGCGGCGACACCGGCCTCACCGACCAGTACGCCGAGATCCGCGAGCGGCTCGGCCCGTTCGATCTGGTGATGCTCGAGGTCGGCGCGTTCCACCCGGCCTGGGGCGACATCCACCTCGGCCCGGAGAACGCGCTCGAAGCGTTGCAGTTGCTCGGCGGCGGTGCGTTCCTGCCGGTGCACTGGGGCACGTTCAGCTTGGCGATGCATGCATGGGACGAGCCGGCCGAAACGCTGCTGGCGCTGGCGCCCGCACAGGGCGTGCACCTGGTGATGCCGCCGCTCGGCCAGCCGGTCGAGCCGGCTCACGTCGACACGGTCACGCCCTGGTGGCGCACGGGCGAGGCGCGGGGTGCCGCACCTGCGCCCGAACCCGTGCCGATCACCTTGCCGCGCAACATGCCCTGGCCGATCGACTGACGCCTGCGGGCTCCGAGGCTCAGGGCTTGACGATGCCGAGCTCGAGCAGCGCGCGGGCCGTGTCCAGGATGCTCTGCTCCTCCGGCCGCGTGGCCCAGCCGAACACCGCCTTCGCATGCGAGGCATCCTGATGCCGCACCGAGCCCAGCTCGCCGACGATGGTGCGCGCCCGCGGGTCGAACAGTGCTGCGACGCGCACCAGCCAGTCCGGCAGGTTGCGCGTGGTCACCCGGTGCGCCTGCGCGCCGAGGCCCGCGCGCAGCACGTCGGCCATCTCGCGAAACTTCATGAAGCGGCCCGAGGCGATGAATCGTTCGCCGGCCATGCCCGGCGCGTTCAGGGCACGCACGTGCAGGTCGGCGACGTCGCGCACGTCGACCACGCCGAAGCCGAAGTCCGGGCAGGCGCGCATGCTGCCGTCGAGCAGCATGCGCACGACGAGGACCGAGGCCGAGTAGTCGCCGCTCCACACCGGGCCCAGCACCACCGACGGGTTGATGGTGCAGAACTCGAGGCCGGCGCCTTCCTTCGCGACCCAGTCGCGCGCCGCGCGCTCGGCGATGGTCTTGGACCGGACGTAGGGCGTGAGGCCGGCCCGGTCCAGCGGCGTCCAGTCGGCCTCGGTGAAGCGGTGCTCGCCGCGGCCGCGGCCGTAAGCGACGGCGGCGACGGACGACGTCATCACGAAGCGCTTGACGCCCGCGGCCTTGGCCGCGCGCAGCCCTCGCAGCGCGCCGTCGCGCGCCGGCACGATCAGTTCATCGGGGTCTTTCGGCACGCCCGTGGGCAGCGGCGAGGCGAGGTGCGCGACGTGACTGCAACCGGCCATGGCGTCGGCCCAGCCGGCGTCGGCGGTGAGGTCCGCCGCGAAGAAGTGGAGCTGGCTGTCGTCGACCGCGAGCAGCTTGCGCACGGCGCCTTCCTTGTCGAGGCTGCGCACGGTGGTGTTCACGGTCCAGCCTTCGGCGACGAGCTGGCGGATGAGGAAGCCGGCGATGTAGCCGCTGCCACCCGAGACGAGCACGCGATCTGTCATGGGAGAGCTCCTTCACCGGCCTGGACGCACCGCGCGCATTGTGGCGGTGTTCACGCGCTGCACCGAGACGCGATACTCGCGGCAGTGTCACGCAGGAGCTTGGCGATGTCGAATGCCGGAGGCAGATCATGAGCACCGCATCGACACGGCGGCGGCGCTGGCCGATCGTGCTGATCTCGATCGTGCTGCTGATCGTCGTGGCCGCCGCCGGCATCCTGTCGCTGCCGCCGTTCGGCGGCAAGGCTTCGGGCGAGCGGCTGGTGCGCATGCGCGCGAACGCGCACTTCCACGAGGGCCGCTTCGTCAACGACGTGCCGCCCGCGGGCTACACCTGGGCCGATGCCAAGGCGCTGTTCGTCGGCCAGTTCTTCGGCGAGGAAGTCCGCGAGCCGCCGACGGCCCTCCCGATCGTCGTCGTCGACCCCGCGGCGCTGCGCGCCACGCCCGCGCCGGGGCTGCGCGCGTTCTGGATCGGCCACGCGAGCGTCTATGTCGAACTCGACGGCGTCCGGCTGATGATCGACCCGATCTTCTCGGCGTATGCATCGCCGTTCGACGTCGGCCCGCGGCGCTTTCATCCGCCGCCGATCGCGCTCGCCGACCTGCCGCCGATCGACGCGGTGCTGATCACGCACGACCACTACGACCACCTCGACATGCGCACCGTGCAGCAGCTCGCCTCGCGCGGCACGGTGTTCTTCGTGCCGCTGGGCATTGGCGCGCACCTCGCGGCCTGGGGCGTCCCCGAGGCGCAGATCCGCGACCTCGAGTGGTGGCAGGAGTCGGCGCTGCGCGGCGTGCGCATCGTGTCGACACCGTCGCGCCACTACTCCGGCCGCGGCCTGACCGACAAGGACGCGACGCTGTGGACCTCGTGGTCGGTGATCGGCGCGACGGAGCGCTTCTACGTCAGCGGTGATACCGGCTACTCGGATCACTTCGCGCGCATCGGCGAGCGCTTCGGGCCGTTCGACATGGCCTTCGTGAAGATCGGAGCCTACGGGCCCGGTGCGCCGTGGCTCGACATCCACATGTCGCCCGAAGATGCCGTGCGCGCGAACCGCGAGGTGCGCGCGCGCCGGATGTTCCCGGTGCACTGGGGCACGTTCAACCTCGCATTCCACGATTGGAACGAGCCGATTCAGCGCGCCGTCGCCGCGGCGGCGGCGGCGGCGAATCAGGTCGAGCTGGTGACGCCGCGCATCGGCGAGATGGTCGATGCCGACCGGCCGTTCACGTCCACGCCGTGGTACCTGATGAACCGGGCCGCGACGAAGTGACGTACTGAGGCGCGCTCAGCCTGCCAGCAGATCCACCAGCACCTGCGCCGCCTGCGCGCACTGCGCGGCGTTCACGTCCAGGTGCGTCACCGCGCGCAAGGTGCGCGACGCGAACGCGTTCAGCAGCACGCCGCGCTCGCGCGCCCGCGTGGCCAGCGCTTGCGCGTCGAGCGCCAGCGCCGGCGGCAGGTGGAAGACGATGATGTTGGTCTGCACCGTGGCCAGGTCCAGCCGCACCGGTGCGCCGGCGACGAGGCGCTCGGCGAACGCGCGTGCGTTCGCGTGGTCCTCGCCGAGCCGTGCGAGGTGATGATCCAGCCCGTGCAGCGCCGCGGCCGAGAAGATGCCGTTCTGCCGCATCGCACCGCCGAGGCGCTGGCGATGCCGGTGTGCCGACTGGATCAGCGCCTTCGACCCCGCCAGCAGCGAGCCGCCGGGGGCGCCCAGCCCCTTCGAGAATGCCACCGCCACCAGGTCGAACGGTGCCGCGAGTTCGGCCGGTGCGAGGCCGCTGGCGACGCTCGCGTTCCACAGCCGCGCGCCGTCGAGGAAGCTCGCGATGCCGTGCTCGCGCGCCGCCGCGCAGATGCGCAGCACCTCGGCCTGCGGCACGACCACGCCGCCCGCGCGGTTGTGCGTGTTCTCCACTTCGACCAGCGTGGTGGCCGGGAAGATCGCGAAGTTGCGCGGCTTGATCGCGGCCAGCATCTCGTCGGCCGTGAACACGCCTTGCTGCCCGATCTCGTGGATCTGCACGCCGGCATTGGCCGCGCCGCCGCCGGCCTCGTGCCAGGCCGCGTGCGACTCGCGCGCCGCGATCACCTCGTCGCCCGGGCGCGTCAGCACGCGCAGCGCGACCTGATTGGCCATCGTCCCGGTGGGCAGCCACAGCGCCGCCTCCTTGCCGAGCAGTTCGGCCAGGCGCGACTGCAGCCGGTTGGTCGTCGGGTCTTCGCCGTACTGGTCGTCGCCGACCGGGGCCGCGGCCATCGCGGCGCGCATCGCATCGGTGGGGCGGGTGACGGTGTCGGAGCGCAGGTCGATCGGCGTGGTCATGGTGCAGCAATGAAGGATCGCGATGGTCGCCGGTGTATCACGTCGCGGGCGCGCGCTTCGTCAGCACGACGTGCATCGCGTGTGCGGTGCCGACGTGTTCGGTGCACTCGAAGCCGAGTGCCGGCAGGTCGATACCGGCGAGCAGCGCCTCGCCCGAGCCGAGCAGCGCCGACCCGAGCGCGAGGTGGATCTCGTCGACGAGGTCCGCGCGCACGAACTGGCGGATCGTCGCGACGCCGCCGCCCACGCGCACGTTGCGATCACCAGCGGCCTGCTTCGCGCGCGCCAGTGCTGCGTGGATGCCGTCGGTGACGAACTGGAAGGTCGTGCCGCCCTCCATCACGAGGTCCTCGCGTGGGTGGTGCGTCAGCACGAAGGTCGGCACGTGGTACGGCGGGTTCGGGCCCCACCAGCCTTTCCATTCGTCGTCGGGCCACGCGCCGCGGATCGGGCCGAACATGTTGCGACCGAGAATCCACGCGCCCATGTTCGCGAAGCTGCGGACGGCGAAGTCGTCGTCGGCGCCGGTCGCGCCACCACTGCCGCCAAGCATCTGCTGGAAAGTGCGCGTCGAGAACGCCCATTCCATCAGCGCGGGGCCGCCGACGCCGAGCGGGTGCTCCAGGCTCTGATCCGGCCCGGCGCTGAAGCCGTCGATCGAGACGCCGATGCAGCTGACGATCACTCTGGACATGAGCTTCTCCGTTCTATCAAGTTTCGGGCGGCCGGTCATCGGGCGCCTCACAGGAACGACGAACGAGCGCCTGCGAATTCGACCGAGGGCACGATAGCATCGGCCCCGTGAATACGGTGCCACCGGTCGAGCAGGAGCCCCGCTACGGCTGGGTCGTCGTGTGGGCGAGCTTCACCGCGCTGGCGGTGATCTTCGGCGTCGCCTATTCGTTCGCCGCGTTCTTCGAGTCGTTCACGGCCGCCTTCGCGGCCACGCGCGCCGAGGTGTCGCTGGTGTTCGGCCTCTCGGGCTTGCTCTACTTCGTGCTCGGCGCCTTCGGCGGGATGCTGTCGGACCGCTTCGGCCCGCGCCGCGTCACCAGCGCCGGCATGTTGTGCATCGCTGCGGCGCTGGGCCTGGGCAGCGTGGCGAGCTCGATCACGCAGCTCGCGCTGACCTACGGCGTCGGTCTCGGTGTGGGCATCGCGCTGGTCTACACGCCAGCGATCGGCTGCGTGCAACCGTGGTTCACGCGCCGCCGCGGGCTGGCCGCGGGCATCGCGAGTGCGGGCATCGGTGCGGGCACCTTTGTCGTGCCGCTGCTCGCGGCGGCGGCGATCCGGCAATGGCAGTGGCGCGGCGCGATGTGGGCGCTGGCCGCGGGCGTGCTGCTGCTCGGGCTGAGCGTCACGCTGCTGCTGCAGCGCGCGCCGGCCGCGGCGCGCCGCGCCGATGGCACGGTGCCGGGCCTGTCGCTCGGCGAGGCCTTGCGCAGCCGCTCGTTTCGATGGCTCTACCTGATGTGCGTGTGCGCCGCGCCGGCGATGTTCATCCCGTTCGCGCACGTCTCGGCGGCGGCGCGCGACATCGGTGTCTCGGCCACGCAGGCCGTCGGGCTGGTCGGCCTCATCGGCATCGGCAGCCTGACCGGGCGCTTCGCAATCGGCGCGGTGGCCGACCGGGTCGGCCGGCCGCTGACGATGGTGCTGATGCAGGCCTCGCTCGGCGCGTCGATGCTGCTCTGGTGGGCCGCCGGCGGCTACCCGGCGCTGGCCGTGTTCGCGCTGTGGATGGGCCTGAGCTACGGTGGCATCGTCTCGCTGATGCCGGCGATGTGCATGGACCTGTACGGTGCGCGCGCCGTGTCGTCGACGATTGGCGCGCTGTACACCGGCGCGGCGCTCGGCAACGTGGCCGGGCCGTGGGTGGCGGGCCGGGTCTTCGATGCGCAGGGCAGCTACGCGGCGGTGATCGTGGGCTGCGCCGTGCTGTCGCTGGTCGCGACGTATGCGGGCTGGCGCGGCGTGCGCCGCTGAGCGCCAACGCACCGCAAGCGAGTAACGCAGGTCGGACTTCGCGATGTCGCAGACACCGAAGTCGCAGCTGCAGATCGCCCACGCCTGCGTGAACGGCCGTGACCGCCGGATGATGCGCCGCATGCGGGATGCCGGACGGACGCCGCAGCGCGGTCGGCGCGCGCCGCCCGCGGAGCCACGGCTAAGATGAAGTGCGCCGCGCGAGCGGCCGCGACCGCATCGAACCAGGATCACGCCCATGCAACGTTCACTCCCACGCCCGCGGTCGATCACCGCCGTGGTGCTGCTTGCCGTTGCGGCCGTCGCGATGGCCGCGCCCCCAGTCGCACCCGTCGAGGATGTCCGTGACGTGATCCACGGCGTGACCGTCAAGGACCCCTACCGAAGCCTCGAAGACCTGAAGAGCGAATCGACGCGCCGCTGGTTGCAGGGCCAGGGCGAGGCCGCCGCGCAGACGCTCGCCCGCATCGAAGGGCGCGACGCGATGCAGCGGCGTGTCGGCGAACTGGCGCAGGCCACCGGCGATGTCGTGCGCGGCGTGATCCGCATGCCCGGCGACCGGGTCTACTACCTCAGCCGCAAGGTCGGCGAGGGGCAGTTCAAGCTGGTGCTGCGTGTCGGCCCGCAAGGCGTCGAGCGTGTGCTCGTCGACCCGGCCGAACTCGGCAAGGCCAGCGGTGTGCCGCACGCGCTGAACTACTTCGTGCCGTCGTGGGACGGCAAGACGCTGGCCTACGGCGTCTCGGCGGGCGGCTCGGAGGATGCATCGCTGGTCCTGCTCGACATCGCCAGCGGCCGGCTGATCGGCGCGCCGATCCCGCGCGTCCGCGAGAACGCCGTGAGCTGGGCGCCGGACAGCAAGAGCCTGACCTACAACCAGCTGCGCGCTTTGCCGGCGGGCGCGCCCGAGACCGAGACTTTCCTCGACAGCACGGTGTTTCATCTGAAACTCGGGCGGCCCGAGCGCGAGGCGCGCGCGCTGTTCGGGCCGCTGGTGAACCCGGCGCTCAAGCTCGACCGGCTCGATGTGGCGGGCGTGATGTTCGACCCGGGCAGCCGCTACATGATCGCGCGCACGACCGACACCACGGTGCCCGAAGGCAAGCTGTTCGTGGCACCGGTCGCAGCGCTGGCGCGCGGCCAGATCGCGTGGCAGCGCATCTCCGGGTTCGACGACAAGATCACCGACGCGCAACTGCGGCGCAACGTGCTGTACCTGCAGACCCACGCGGGCGCACCGCGTGGCCGGCTGCTGGCGCTGGATCTCGCGCGGCCCGAGCTGCGGCGCGCCGTGACCGTAGTGCCCGAGCCGGCCGAAGGCGTCTTCACCGGCGCGACGCTTGGCCGCACGGCGATCTTCGCGGAGGTGCGCAGCGGCTTCAACGTGCGCCTGCTGCGCTACGCCGGCACGAGCCGCACCGGGGTGGATGTGGCACCGGGCATCGCCGGCAGCGCCTTCGCCGTGCCCGACCCGGCCCATGCGATGGCCGATGTGATGTTCAGCACCAGCGCCTGGACGACACCTTCGCGCGTGATGCGCGTCGATGCCACGGGCCGCGTCAGCGACACCGGCTTGCGCCGCCAGACCCTGCCCGCCGGCGCGCCGGAAATCTTGGCCACCGAGCTCACCGTAGCGAGCCACGACGGCGCACGCGTGCCGCTGGCGGTCCTGCACAGGAAGGGCCTGGTGCTCGACGGCACCAACCCGACGCTGCTGATCGGCTACGCGGCCTACGGCCTCACGATCGAGGCCGGCTTCGATTCACGCAACCTCGCGTGGCTGGAGAAGGGTGGCGTGATCGCGTACGCCAACCCCCGTGGCAGCGGCGCCTACGGCGAGGCCTGGCACCGCGCCGGCTTCAAGGCCACGAAGCCCAACACCTGGAAGGACGGCATCGCCTGCGCGAAGTACCTGATCGATGCGAAGTACGCGTCGCCCAAGACACTCGGCATCTGGGGCACCAGCGCGGGCGGGATCTTCGTCGGCCGCAGCGTCACGACCGAGCCGTCGCTGTTCGCGGCGGCCATCTTCGATGTCGGCGAGATGGACATGGTGCGCGCCGAGCTCTCGGCCAATGGCATCACGAACATCTCCGAGAAGGGCACCGTCAAGGACCCGCAGGAGTTCGCCGCGCTGCTCGAGATGAGCACGTACCACCACATCGAGGACGGCGTGGCCTACCCCGGCGTGATGCTGATCCACGGCCTGAACGATCCGCGCGTCGACGTCTGGCACAGCGCCAAGACCGCGGCGCGACTGCAGGCGGCGACGAGCAGCGGTCGCCCCATCCTGCTGCGGCTCGACGGGCAGGCGGGCCACGGCATCGGTGCCACTGCGGCGCAGAGCTTCAGCAAGCAGGCCGACATCTACAGCTTCCTGTTGTGGCAGTTCGGCAAGGTCGGCGTGTTGCCCTGACCGCAGTCCACGCCGCAAAACCCGCGCTTCGTCCGTCACACGGGCGCAGCGCTATTGACCGGCGGCGGTGCGCGCCTTAACTTGACGCGATGACGACCACCGCTTCCCCGGCGCCGCCCTCATCTCACTGGGACCGCAATCGCCTCGTGCCCACGCGGCGCCAGCTCGCGCTGACCGTGGCCCTCGCGATCGTCGGTGCGATCGGGCTGAACCCGATCACGCTGAACCCGTTCGTCGAGGTGCTCGGCGAGGCGCTGTTCGTCGGCATGGTGCTGCTGTTCGGCTTCAAGGTCGCCGGGGCATGGCGCCAGACGCTGCTGCCGCGCTGGGTGGCGCAGGTGCTTGCGGTGGCGCTCGGGGCCGCGCTGTCGCCGCTGGTCGTGCAGATGCTGTCGGTGGGCGGCGACTTCTCGATGTTCGTGGGCTCGCGCCCGCACGTGCGCGGCTACATCCTGGTGACGCTGAGCGCGGCGCTGATCGGCACGCTGTTCGCGCTCGGTGCGCTCTACCGCGAGCGTGACGCGCAGGCACGCGCCGAAGCGCTGCAGTTCGCGCTCGAACGAGAGACGCTGCAGCGCCAGGCGACCGATGCGCGGCTGCACCTGCTGGCCGCGCAGATCGAGCCGCACTTCCTGCTCAACACGCTGGCCAACGTGCAGCAGCTTGTCGAGAGCGGCTCGCCACGTGCCGTGCCGGTGTTCCGCAGCCTGATCGCGTACCTGCGCGCCGCGATGCCGCAGCTGCACCAGAGGGCCGCGACGCTGGGCGACGAGGAGCGGCTGGTGCGTGCCTACCTCGACCTGATGCTGATGCGCATGCCGGACCGGCTGAGCTTTGCGATCGACATCGATGCCTCGCTGCGCACGGTCGCGTTCCCACAGATGGGCCTGCTCACGCTGGTCGAGAACGCGATCCGCCACGGTATCGATCCGGGCACGGAGGGCGGGCGCATCGAGGTCGGTGCGCGCGTGCAGCCCGACGGTGGCCTGCACCTGTGGGTCACCGACAGCGGCGTCGGATTGTCCGAAGGGGCCGGCACCGGCACCGGCCTGGGTAACTTGCAGGAGCGCCTGCATGCGTTCTTCGGGCCGGACGCCACGGTCACGCTGGCGAGCCAGACGCCGCGCGGCGTGCGCGCCGACATACATGTCGCGCTGCAGGGTCCTCGCTGAGATGAAACTGCATCGATTCGGTCGAATGGCTACTGCCGGCCCGTTGCGGTCCTTGAACGGCCGCCATGCGTGCGAGCGTCTGCGCGAGCAAAGGCGCATGCGGGCAGGTTCCGGCGCTTCGCTTCGGCGGTCGGCGCTTCGCACCGACTCCCC
>JBDTVC010000039.1:0-26704 GCA_040007475.1 Burkholderiales bacterium | reverse complement strand
TCACCTGCAGCGCCATGCTCGGCGCCACGACCTTGATCATCGCGATCTCGGCCTTGGCGACCTTGTTGCCGGCCACGTCCATGATCCACGCGGCCTTCAGCGTCAGCAGCCGCGCCATGTCGATGCGGCAGCGGGCTTCGGCGATGCGCTCGCGCGTCACGCCCTGTTCGGCCACCGAGCGGCCGAAGGCGACGCGTGACGACGCGCGCTTGCACATCAGCTCGAGCGAACGCTCGGCCAGGCCGATCAGGCGCATGCAGTGGTGGATGCGCCCCGGCCCGAGGCGGCCTTGCGCGATCTCGAAGCCGCGGCCTTCGCCCAGCAGGATGTTGCTCGCCGGCACACGCACGTTGTCGAACGTGATCTCCATGTGGCCGTGCGGTGCGTCGTCGTAGCCGAACACCGACAGCGGCCGCAGCACCTTGATGCCCTGGGTGTCGGCCGGCACGAGGATCATCGACTGCTGCGAATGGCGCGGCGCTTCCGGGTCGGTCTTGCCCATGAAGATGTAGATCTGGCAGCGCGGGTCGCCGGCGCCGCTGATCCACCACTTGCGGCCGTTGATGACGTAGTCGTCGCCCTGACGCTCGATGCGCGAGGCGATGTTGGTCGCGTCGCTCGAGGCGACGGCCGGCTCGGTCATCGCGAACGCGCTGCGGATCTCGCCGTTGAGCAGTGGTTCGAGCCACTGCCTCTTGTGCTCGGCCTTGCCGTAGCGCTCGATCGTCTCCATGTTGCCGGTGTCGGGCGCAGAGCAGTTGAAGACCTCGGAACACCAGGGCACGCGCCCCATGATCTCGGCCAGCGGCGCGTAGTCGCTGTTCGACAGGCCGAAGTCTCGTCCGTTGTGCGCCGAGCCCTCGCCACCGGCCGTCGGTGGCAGGAACAGGTTCCACAGGCCGATCGCGCGCGCCTTGGGCTTGAGCGCCTCGATCGTCTTCAGCGGCGTCCAGCGTTTGCCGGCGGCGGTGTTGGCGGCGATCTCGGCTTCAAAGGCGGCCTCGGCCGGGTAGACGTGATCGTCCATGAACTTCAGCAGTTTGGCCTGAAGCTCCAGGGTGCGGGGTGAGTAGGCGAAATCCATGGCGTTGTCTCCTCGGTGGACGGGTGAGCGGTCAGGCCGGAAGGGTCACGCCAATTCAGCGAGCTTCCAGCCCATCTCGGCGAGCGGTCTCGCACCGGCCCCAGCTTGACGCGCTTGCGCGCTCGACGCTGTCCCCATCTCGACACGTTTCGCAATTCCTTGCAGGATGCCGGCAAGGCGGAACATGTTGTAGGCGAGATAGAAGTTCCAGTCGGCCATCACCGCGTCGGCATCTTTTCCTTTCCCGATCCTGCCGGTGCGCTCGCAGTAGCGGCGCACGTAGCTCTTCTCGTCGGGGATACCGAGCGCGGCGATGTCGACGCCGCCCAGCCCGCGGAACTGGCCGGGCGGGATGCGCCACGACATGCAGTGGTAGCTGAAGTCGGCAAGCGGATGGCCGATGGTCGAGAGTTCCCAGTCGAGCACCGCGATCGCGCGCGGCTCGGTGGCGTCGAACATCACGTTGTCGAGCCGGTAGTCGCCGTGCACGATCGAGACCTGCGACTCGTCGCGCGCGCTGGGCGGAATGTGCGCCGGCAGCCATTCGATGAGCTTGTCCATCTCGGGAATGGGCTGCGTGATCGACGCGAGGTACTGCTTGGTCCAGCGGCCGATCTGGCGCTCGAAGTAGTTGCCCGGCTTGCCGTAGTTGGCCAGACCCACCTTGTTCACGTCGACGCTGTGGAGCGCGGCGATCACGCGGTTCATCTCGTCGTAGATGCGTGCGCGCATGGGGTTGTCGACGCTCGGGATCGTCTGGTCCCACATCACGCGGCCGGCCTTGAACTCCATGACGTAGAACGCGCGGCCGATCACCGATTCGTCCTCGCACAGCAGGTACATCTCGGGCACCGGCACGTCGGTGCCGTGCAGCGCGCTCATCACCGTGAACTCACGGTCGATCGCGTGGGCCGAGGCGAGCAGCTTGGCCGCAGGGCCGGGCTTGGAGCGCATCACGTACGCGCGCTTCGGTGTGATCAGCTTGTAAGTCGGGTTCGACTGGCCGCCCTTGAACTGCTCGACACTCAGCGGCCCCTCGAAGCCGGGCAGCCGCGCCTCGAGATGGGACTGCAGGGTGGCGATGTCGAACGCGTGCGATTCGGCAACGGGCTTGGTGCCGGTTTGGGCTTCCATGTCTCAACCTTTGATGTGGGCTTGCGGGACGGCTACTTGCTCGAGATCGCCAGCAGCTTTTCTTTGGACAGCACGACGAGCCGCGTCGGCTCGATGCGCACCGCACCGTCGCGCTCGAAGGCCTTCAGTTCCTGGTTCACACGCTGGCGCGAGGCGCCGAGCAGTTGCGCCAGGTCTTCCTGCGCGAGTTGCAGGCCGATGCGGATCTCCTCGCCCTGCGCGATGCCGTAGCTGCGCGCCAGCAGCAGGATCTGTTTGGCCAGGCGCGACGCGAGCGGGCGGGTGTTCAGGTCCTCGACCGCGTCGAACATCAGGCGCAGGCGGCGGCAGTTCAGCCGCAGCAGTGCTTCGTACAACTCGGTGTGCTGGGAGAGCAGTTCCTTGAAGTCGGCCTTGCGCACGACCAGCAGCGTGGTCTCGCCGTGGGCGTTGGAGTCGTGCGTGCGGGGCAGGCCGTCGAACAGCGCGATGTCGCCGAACCAGGTGCCGGGCTCCACGTACGTGAGCGTGACCTGCTTGCCGGACAGCGAGACGGAACTCACGCGCACCGCGCCGCTGGCCACGCCGCACCACTCGTCGGCCGGGGCGCCGCGCGCGGACATCATCGCGCCGTCGGGCAGGCGCCGCACCACCGAGCGCGACAGGATCGCTTCGCGCAACGGAGATGAGAGGCGGGAAAACCAAGAGCCGGCGTCTATGTTGGAGCGTTCGGCGATTGTAAGAACGGGGGTATTCATGGGGAGTCGCTGATGTGACAGCATCATGTGGCTGTCCGGACCTATTGTGAATGACAGACGGAGACACACCGATGAACACTTCGATGCTCGAAATCCCCAGTCGCAAGGATCAGGTCAGCCCCGAGGAATGGCAGGCCCGGGTCGACCTCGCCGCCGCCTACCGGCTGGTCGCGGCGTTTCGGTGGGACGACCTTGTCTTCACACACATCAGCGCCCGCGTGCCGGGGCAGGACAACCAGTTCCTGATCAACCCGTACGGGTTGATGTTCGACGAGATCACCGCGTCCAGCCTGGTCAAGATCGACACCGCGGGCAACAAGCTCGACGACTCGCCGTACGACGTGAACCCGGCCGGCTTCACGATCCATAGCGCGATCCACGCGGTACGGCACGACGCGCAGTGCGTGCTGCACGTGCACTCGCTGAACGGCGTGGCGGTGTCGGCGCAGAAGCAGGGCGTGCTCCCGATCTCGCAGCAGTCGATCTTCGTGCTGTCGAACCTGAGTTATCACGACTACGAAGGCGTCGCCTTGCGCGACGACGAGAAGCCCCGTCTGGTGGCCGATCTCGGGCCGGACAACAACTTCCTGATGCTGCGCAATCACGGGCTGCTGACGCTCGGCCGCACGATCCCCGATGCGTTCCTGGCCATGTACCTGTTCGAGACGGTGTGCGCGATCCAGGTTCGCGCGCTCGCGGGCAGCCGCGAGCTGACGCAGATCGATCCGCGCATCATCGCCGGCGCTGCAGCGCAGGCGCGCCAGGCCACCAACGGTGCCGGCGGCGGCGCGCTGACATGGCCGGGCCTGCTGCGCCGGCTGGACCGGATGGACCCGAGCTTCCGCACCTGAGGGGCGCTCATGCTCTCGCTGGAGGGCGCAGCCACGGGCTGACAGCCCGATCCTGTGGTTTCGAGATCTCGCAGTGGCAAACCGTGCCGATTGCGCCACTCAAGCCCCGCTGCTCGGGCCGATCCCGAGGGGGGCAGCATGTGTCTTCATGCTAGAGTCCCACGCACCCTCAGCCACGCTCCGTTCCCAGAGACCTTTCCTCCGCATGCGCGCAGTTTCGACCCTCACAGCGATCGGCACTGCGCTCTGGTTTGCCGCAACGTCGGTACACGCGGTGGGCTTCGGGAAGGTGACCAACGCCACGCAGCTCGGGCAGCCGCTGAACTTCGCCGCCGCCTTGCGCCTGGAGCCCGATGAATCGCTCGCCCGCGAGTGCGTGTCGGCCGAGGTGCAGTCCGGCGAGAACAAGCTGCAGTCCGGCCAGATCCGCACCACGCTCGAGGGCGACACCGGCGACCGCAGCGTGCGGGTGAGCACGATGACGCTGATCGACGAGCCGGTCGTCACGGTCAGCGTGACGGTGGGTTGTGAGGCGAAGATCACGCGCCGTTTTGTCGTGTTCGTCGACCCGCCACTGATCAACCTCGCGCAGGCCGGTGCCGCGCCGAACACACTGCCACCGCAGCGCAACGATTCACAGGTCGCCCCCATCGTCACGATCGTGCAGGGCGAGAACGCTGCATCGGCGCCGCCGCGCGCACCGGCGGCCAGGCAGCGGGCGCGCCCCTCGCCGCTGGCGCCGCGCGTGGTGCCGGCTCCCAACGCCGGCGACCGTCCGGCAGTGCCCGTGGCCAGGAGCGCGCCACCACGCCGCCCGCTTCCGGGCCCGCAGCCCGCCAAGACAGCGCCCAATCCAGGCGGCTCTCGGCTGAAGCTCGAGAGCGCGCCGAGCGCGATGGCGCGCGCAGCGTCCGAGGCGGCCTCGTCGCCAATCGTCATCGCCGCAGTTGCGCTCGCGAACGCCGAAGCCGCGTCGGCGAGCGCCCGGGCCAAGGAGCAGGCCGATCAGGTGGCGAAGGAGCGCGAGCGGATCCAGGCGCTCGAAGAGGGGCTGAACAAGCTTCGCGCAGACTCGCAGGCCACGCAGCAATCGCTCGCGAACGTGCAGTCGCGGTTGAAGCAGGCCGAGACTGAACGCTATGCGAACCCCCTCGTCTACGGCCTGGCGTGGCTGTCGGCATTGCTCGCGCTCGCCGTCGCCGGCCTGATGTGGCGGCAGTCGCGTGGTCGCTCGCCGGGCCAGTGGTGGACGGCGCCCGGTGCAGCAGCGGCCGGTGACGCACGCGCCGCAGGCCGGGCGAGCGTTGCCGGGACGCTGGCGTCCGCACCGCAGCCGCTCGACGACCCGGTCACCGGGGCTGGCGCATTCAACATCCCGACGGTGGTCGAGGACGACGAGCCGCCGCTGACACAGGCGCCAGTCGGGCAAGCGCCGCCGCCGTTCACGATCGGTCCGCTGACACCGGCCGGCGCGGCGGCGGAGCCGGCGCGGGAGCTCTCGGTCGAAGAGCTGATCGACCTCGAACAGCAGGCCGAGTTCTTCATCGTGCTCGGCCAGGACGAAGCGGCCATCGAGCTGCTGATGAGCCACGTGCGCAGCGATGGCGGCATCAGCCCGCTGCCTTACCTGAAGCTGCTCGAGATCTATCGCCGCCGCGGCGAGAACGAGGCCTACGAGCGCATCCGCGACCGTTTCAACCGCCGCTTCAACGCCTATGCGCCGGACTGGGAGGCCGACCTCCAGCACGGTCGCTCGCTGGTCGACTATCCCGCCACCATCGTTCAGCTGCAGGGCCTGTGGGCTACGCCGTCACGGGTGATGGAGACGCTGGACGCCTCGCTGTTCCGCCGCAACAAGTCCGACGAGACCTTCGACCTGCCGGCGTATCGTGAGTTGCTGTTCCTCTATTCGATCGCGCGCGATCTGGCCGAGCACGGCGGCGCAGCACCCGCGGGCGATGTGGACCTCCTGCTGCCGCTGAACGGCGATCCCGACGCCGAGCCGATCGCGCGCTTGTCGGCGAGCGCAGCAGAGCCTGACGATTTTCGTGCAGGCAACATGATGACGATGCCGCTGGACCTGGACGTGTCGCTGGATGCGGTCCCCCCACCGGGCGCGGCCGTCGAGCCCGGCTTCATCGACTTCGACCTGAACGAGCCGCTCCCGTCGGACAAGCCGGGCGACCCGAAGCCCTGAGTCTCAGAGCTTCGCGAGCCGCGCCAGTGCGAGCTC
This sequence comes from Burkholderiales bacterium, assembly GCA_040007475.1. Taxonomy (GTDB): domain Bacteria; phylum Pseudomonadota; class Gammaproteobacteria; order Burkholderiales; family Burkholderiaceae_C; genus LMDS01. The sequence goes on along the minus strand of JBDTVC010000039.1, from coordinate 20,665 downwards.
GAGCGTCTCGTCCTTCTTCGCGAAGCAGAAGCGCGCGATGCGCTGCTCGAATCCACCCTGGTAGAACGCCGACAACGGAATCGCGGCCACGCCGATCTCGGTCGTCAGCCACTGGCAGAACTCGGCCTCGGGCAGCTCGCTGACCGCGGAGTAGTCGACGCACTGGAAGTAGCTGCCCGTCGTCGTCAGGGGCCGCAGGCGCGTCGTCGCCAGACCGGCGCGGAAGAGGTCGCGCTTGCGCTGGTAGAACGCGGGCAGCCCGAGGTGATTCGATGCGTCGCGCATGAACGCTGCCAGCCCGTGCTGCATCGGCGTGTTCACCGTGAACACGTTGAACTGATGCACCTTGCGGAACTCTGCCATCAACGGCGCCGGTGCGGCGACATAGCCGACCTTCCAGCCCGTCACGTGATAGGTCTTGCCGAAGCTCGAGACGATGAAGCTGCGCTGCGCAAGCTCGGGGATGCGCGCAACGCTCTGGTGCTGCGCGCCGTCGAACACCATGTGCTCGTAGACCTCGTCGGCGATCACGATCACGTCGGTGCCGCGCAGAAGATCGGTCAGCTGCTGCATCTGCGCGGCTGACCAGACGGTGGCGCTCGGGTTGTGCGGCGTGTTGACGATGATCGCGCGCGTCCGTGGGCTCAAGGCCGCCTTGATCAGCGCGAAGTCCGGCTCGAAGGTGCCGGGGGTCAGCGGCACATGCACCGCCACGCCGCCGGCCAGTTCGATGTTGGGCTCGTAGCTGTCGTAGCACGGGTCGAGCACGATCACCTCGTCGCCGGGGTGCACCATCGCCAGGACGATCGTGATGATCGCCTGCGTGGCGCCGGCCGTGATCGTGATCTCGGTGCCGGGGTCGTACGCGTGGCCGTACATCGCGGCGATTTTGGCGGCGACCGCTTCGCGCAACACCGGCACGCCGGTCATCGGCGGGTACTGGTTGAGGCCGGCGCGCATCGCGTCGTTCACGGCATCGAGCAGGCGCGGGTCGCAGTCGAAATCGGGGAAGCCCTGGCCGAGGTTGACCGCGGCGTGCTGCGTGGCCAGCGCCGACATGACGGTGAAGATGGTCGTGCCGACCTTGGGCAGTCGCGTCGTGAAGGCGGGCGTGGGGAAGCTGCTCATGAGTCGGGGTCAGAGTTGATAGTCGTCGGCTTCGCCGGCCATCGCGCTGTCGATCAGCTTGCGGCTCAGGCGGTCCGACATCATTTCGGCGAAGGCATAGACGAAGTTGCGCAGGTAGGCGCCGCGCTTGAACGCGATGCGCGTCACGTTGCTGCCAAACAGGTGGCCGACGGGGCGCGACACCAGGTCGCCGTTCGGTGGGTCGTCGCGCACCGCGAGTTCGGCGACGATGCCCACGCCCAGGCCGATGCGCACGTAGGTCTTGATCACGTCGGCATCGATCGCCTCGAGCACGATGTTCGGCTTGAGGTGGCGGGTGGCGAACGCCTGGTCCACGCGCGTGCGCCCGCTGAACGACGGGTGGTAGGAGACCAGCGGCCACATTGCCAGATCCTCGAGCGAGATGCGCTCGACCTGGGCGAGCGGGTGCCCGGTCGGCATCACGACCACATGCCGCCATTCGTAGCAGGGCAGGGTGACGAGCTCGTCGCGTCCGGTCAGCGACTCGGTCGCGAGGCCCAGATCGGCGACCTCTTCGATCACCATGCGCGCAACCTGCTCGGGCGAGCCCTGGTGCAGGCTGATGTTGACTTTCGGGAAGCGCTTGCGCAGCTGCGCCACCGGCTCGGGCAGGAAGTAGCGCGCCTGGCTGTGCGTGGTGGCGATCGACAGCGTGCCGGCGTCTTGCATCGAGAACTCCTCGCCAATGCGCTTCAGGTTGCCGACCTCGCGCATGATCAGCTCGATGCTCTTGAGCACCTCGCGGCCCGGCTCGGTGACGCGGCGCAGCCGCTTGCCGTGGCGCGCGAAGATGTCGATGCCGAGCTCGGCCTCGAGCTCGAGGATGGCCTTGGAGATCCCGGGCTGCGAGGTGAACAGCGCCTTCGCCGTCTCGGTGAGGTTGAGATCGCGCCGCACCGCTTCTTGCACGAACCGGAACTGATGCAGATTCATGGCAAGGGCTCGTCGCTGAGGTGGTGGGTGGCGGCGTGGGCCATCGCGTCGATCACGCTCGGCTGCTCGCCGATCGCGCGCTGCAGCCGCCATTGCACGTGTCGATGTTCGGCGCGAAGCGCATCGAGCAGGGCTGGCAGGTCCTTGCGCACGTGGCCGCCGGCGCCGAGAAACAACGGGATCACATCGATGCGCTGGCAGCCGGCCGTGACCAGCGCGTGGCCGGCGCCGGCCAGCGTCGGCGACATGAATTCGAGGTAGGCGAGCTGCACGATCCAGGTCGGCTGGCGCAGTCGGGCGCCGGCCGCGATGGCTTCGAACGGCTCGGCCCAGCGCGGATCGCGCGCACCGTGGGCGAACAGCAGCAGTCCTCGCTTCATCGGTACCTCACCAACCAGCTGAACGCCGCAAACGACAGCAGCAGGTACAGCGCACTCGGCGCGGCCGCGACCATCCACGGCGTCCAGTCGCGCAACAGCCCGAGGTGGCCGGCGACGTTGTTCAGCAGCACGAAGCTGATGCCCAGCATGATGCCGCCGAAGACCTTCAGGCTCACGCCGCCCGCGCGTGCGTGCAGGTACGCGAACGGCAGCGCGAGGCCGACCATCACGAGGCAGGCGAACGGGTAGAGCGCGCGCTTCCAGAACTGGATCTGGTGACTCTGCGCGGCCTGCTCGTTGTCGGCCAGGTGCACGATGTAGCGCGCCAGGTCGATGGTCGACATCGTGCTGACCGGCGACACCGCTGCGGCCACGACCGGGGCAGACAGGTTGCTGTGCCATTCGAGCTTCGGCAGGTTCTCCTCGGGGGTTTGAGCCGCGCTGCCATCGCCGCTGACCCAGCGCGTCACCGTCACGTCCTTCAAGGCCCAGGTCTGGTTCGCCTCGACCTGCGCGCTGCCCGCGCCGATGCGGCGCAGCAGCCGGCCATCGGCGTCGAACTCGAAGATGCGGATGTCGCGCAGCAACGCCCTGGGCCCGGAGGAGCCGACGTTGATCGAGTAGCTGCGCTCGCCCTCCGGCGTGCTCGCGTGGTCCTTCAGCCAGGCGCCCGAGCGCCCGAGCTTCATGCCACCCTTGTAGACGGCCTGCAGCTGGCTCGCTTGCCGTTCGCTGAACGGCGCGAGGTAGTCGCCAACCAGGAACGTCAGCACGCCGAACGCCAGGCCCAGGCTGGCGAGCAAGGACAACGCGCGCCCCGGTCCGAGCCCGCCGGTGCGCAGGATCGTGTACTCGGACGACTGCGCCATGCGCGAGAGCGTGTAGATCGTGCCGATCAACACCGCGATCGGCGCGACCTCGTAGAAGTGGCCGGGCACCAGCAGCAGCGAATAGGCCGCCGCGAGCAGCATCGTGTAGCCGCCCTGGCCCACGTCGCCGAGCTGGTCGATGAAGTCGATGAAGAACGACAGCGACAGGAACGCGAGCGCCGCGAACGCGACCGCCGACACGATGTCGGCATAGAACAATCGGCGAACCGTCTTCATGCGGCGAGGCTCGGCCGCCGCAGCCCGAGGCGGCTGGTGCCCTGTTCGCGCCACCACAGGAGGCTGATCGCGATCAGGAACGCGCCGCCGTGCGCGACGAGCAGTGCCGTGCCCATGGTTGCCTTGCCGCCGGCGATCCAGGCCTCGGTCAGGTTGATGACGTTGTAGTAGATGACGAACGCGAGCAGCGCGAACAGCAGGTTCCAGTTGCTCGCACGGCGCGGGTTCGAGGCCGAGAGGCCGACGCCGAGCAGCGTCAGGTTCGCCGCCCCCAGCAGCAGGCCCAGCCGCCACGCGAGCTGGCCCTGGTTGCGCGGGGTCGGCGTGTAAGCGAGCTCAAGGCTGCTGCGCGCCTTGGGCGGCAGGTTGTCCATGCTCGACAGGACCCGCTCGCCGGCCTGCACGCGGTAGCTCTCGAAGCGCGCCAGCGTCTTCTCGCCGCTCTTCAGGTTTTCGTCGTTGCGCTGGCCGCGCGCGAGCAGCAGGTAGCGGTCGTCGCCGACGGTCTCGATCTTGCCGCTGCGCGCCGAGGTCACGGATTCGGAGTCGGGCAGCGAGCTCAGGATGAAGACGTTGCGGCCCATGCGGCTGTCGGCCGTGTCGCGTTCGATGAAGAACACGCGCGTGCCGTCGCTCGAGGTCTGAAACTGGCCCGGCGCGACACGCGACAGGTCGGAGCGGCGCTCGAAGCGCTCCTTCAGCTCCGCGCTGCGCTGGTTCTGCCAAGGCCACACGAAGAGAGCGAGCACGCCGATCACCAACAGCACCGGCCAGCTCACGCGCAGCACCGGCTCGACGAAGCGCGTGAGGCCGATGCCGCTGGAGAACCAGATCGCCATCTCGCTGTCGCGGTACATGCGCGACAGCGTGGCGACGACGGCGACGAACAGCGACAGCGCGAGCATCGTCGGCAGGTGCCCGAGCGCGATGTAGCCCAGGAACAGCGCCACCTCCTGCGGCGCGATCTGGCCGACCGCGGCCTGGCCGAGCGTGCGGATCAGGAACATCGTCAGCACGATGGTCAGGATCACGACCAGCGTCGCGCCGAAGTTGCGCGCCAGCTCTCGGCGCAAAGTGGAATCGAATAACATCGTTGGCTTGTCTAGAGGACTTTGGATTATGGACTTCCGTCATCAGATTTCTTCCCCCGGGGCCTTGGCCGGGCTCACCTGCGATGCACTCGTGCTCGTCGTCACCGGCGATGCGGTCGACCCCGCGCTCGATGCGCCGCTCGCCGCTGCGCTGAGCGATGCGCTGGCCCAGGGCGACCTCGCGTTGAAGGCCGGCAAGAGCATCTATCTGCATCGCCCGGTAGGCGTCCGCGCCGCGCGGGTGGTGTTCGCGGTGGCCGGCGCCGCCACCACGAAGGCTTTCAAGGCCGCCGTCGCCAGTGGCATCGCTCATGTCAAGGGCCTCGGCGCGAAGCACGTCGCCATCGGCCACGCCGGCGCCTCGACGCTGACCGACGCGCAAGCCGAGGCCGCCGTCGCCGCGGTGCGCGAGGCGACCTACGTGTACCGCCACACCAAGCCCAGCGCGCCTGCGTCGAGCGCGATCGCGAAGGTGACGTTGCTGTGCGGCAAGGCCGACGTGAAGGCCGTGCAGCAGGGCATCGCGCGCGGCCACGCCATCGCAGCCGGTGTCGCGCTCGCACGCGAATGCGCCAATCGGCCGGCCAACCACTGCACGCCGACCTACCTTGGCGAGCAGGCGAAGAAGCTCGGCAAGGAGTACGGCCTGAAGGTCGAGGTGCTCGACCGCAAGGCCTGCGAGAAGCTCGGCATGGGCTCGTTCCTGTCGGTCGCACAAGGCTCCGACGAACCGCTCCGCTTCATCGTCGCGCGCTACGACGGCGCCGCGAAGTCGCAGGCGCCCATCGTGCTGGTCGGCAAGGGCATCACCTTCGACACCGGCGGCATTTCGCTGAAGGCGGGCGCCGAGATGGACGAGATGAAGTTCGACATGGGCGGCGCCGCGAGCGTGCTGGGCACGCTGCGCGCCGTGGCCGAGCTGAAGCCGAAGTTGAACCTGGTCGTCATCATCCCGTCGTGCGAGAACATGCCGAGCGGCAACGCGGTGAAGCCGGGCGATGTGGTCAAGAGCATGTCGGGCCAGACGATCGAGATCCTGAACACCGATGCCGAGGGCCGGTTGATCCTGTGCGACGCGCTGACCTATGCCGAACGCTTCAAGCCCGCAGTCGTGGTTGATGTCGCGACGCTGACCGGCGCGTGCGTGGTCGCCCTCGGGCATCACCACTCGGGCCTGTTCACCGCCGACGACAAGGTCGCTGGCCAGATGCTCGCGGCGAGCCAGGCCGGTCTCGATCCGTGCTGGCGCATGCCGCTCGATGAGGAGTACGACGACGGCCTGAAGAGCAACTTCGCCGACATGGCCAACATCGGCGGCCGCGCGGGTGGCGCGATCACCGCCGCGATGTTCCTGCGGCGCTTCACGGGCAAGTACCCGTGGGCGCACCTGGACATCGCCGGCACGGCCTGGAAGTCTGGTACGGCCAAGGGCTCGACCGGGCGACCGGTGCCGTTGCTGACGCACTTCGTGCTCGCGCAACTCGGCTGATCCGTTCATGACGGCATGACTGAAATCAGCTTCCATTTCAACGTGCCGGACCGGACGGGATACACCTGCCGGCTGCTGCGCAAGGCGCTGAGCAAGGGCGCCAAGGTGGTCGTGACGGGCGAGCCGCCGCTGCTCGCGCAACTCGACCGTGCACTTTGGGAGTTCGATCCGATGGAGTTCCTGCCGCACGTGATGGCGCGCCCCGGTCAGGCGCTGGCACCACGACTGCGCACCACGCCGGTGTGGCTGGTCGCGGACGTGGCGCAGGCGGGGCACCACGATGTGCTGGTGAACCTGCACGACGGCGCGCCGGCGGGCTTCGAGAGCTTCAGCCGCCTGATCGAGATCGTCACCGCCGACGCGGCGGACCGGGCGGCGGCGCGCGAGCGCTGGCGGCACTACGCGGCGCGCGGCTACGCGATCGAGCGACACGAGGTGGGCGCGTGAGCGGGTCCAACTGGCAACCGCCCGAGGGCGTTCCGACGCTGACCGAAGTGGTCGCATGGCCCGCGGGCGATACGATGCCCGTGCCCTTCGAGCCGGCTGCAGAGGCGCTCCCTCTCGAGGGCTCGCCGATGCCGGCTCCACCAGTCGGGCCGTCGCCCGCCATCGGGCCGTCGCTGACGGACGAGCAGATGATCGAGCTGGTGCTCGCCGACGTGCAGCACCAGGTCGATCTGATGCTGGAGTACCGGCTGCGCGAAGTTCTCGCGCCGATCCTCACGCGCGCCACCGACGCCGTCGTCCGCGAGGCCCGCGGCGAGCTGGCATCGACCTTGCGTGATGTGGTGGCCCGCGCCGTGGCGCAGGAGATGACACGTCATCGCAGCCGCTAGTCGGCGCGTTGTGGGCTCACCCCCGAGGGTTTGCTTCTGAGTAGCAACCCTTGTGATCCGAGCATTCACTAGGTGAGGCGGATTGCTTTTGGGGTATGGTGTCGCCCGTTGATAACACTCAACTATTACTCTCATTCCATCCGGAGGTTTTGCATGCAAATCAGACTGAACACGATCGTCGCAGCTGCTGTGGTGATGTTCGGCGGCGCGGCGTACGCGCAGGACATGGTCGTCAAGATCGGCCACGTCGGCCCGACCAGCGGTGGCATTGCCCACCTGGGCAAGGACAACGAGAACGGCGCCAAGATGGCGATCGACGACCTGAATGCCAAGGGCACGACGATCGGCGGCAAGAAGGTCAAGTTCGAGCTGGTTCCCGAAGACGACGCAGGGGACCCGAAGCAAGGCACTGCAGTGGCCCAGAAGCTGGTCGACTCCAAGGTCGTCGGCGTGATCGGCCACCTGAACTCGGGCACCTCGATCCCGGCTTCGAAGATCTACAGCGATGCCGGCATCCCGCAGATCTCGCCCTCGGCGACCAACCCGAAGTTCACGCGTCAAGGCTTCAAGACCACGTTCCGCGTCGTGGCTGACGACGTGCACCTGGGCGGCACCCTGGGCCGCTATGCGGTCAAGGAACTGAAGGGCAAGTCGATTGCCGTGATCGACGACCGCACGGCCTATGGTCAGGGCGTCGCCGAAGAGTTCACCAAGGCCGTCAAGGCCTCGGGTGGTGCGATTGCCGAAGCGCAATTCACGACCGCCAACGCGACCGACTTCACTGCCATCCTGACCCAGATCAAGGCCAAGAAGCCTGACGTGGTGTTCTTCGGCGGCATGGACGCCGTCGCAGGCCCGATGATCCGCCAGATGAAGCAGCTCGGCATCACCGCCAAGTTCATGGGCGGCGACGGCATCTGCTCGGGCGAACTGCCCAAGCTGGCCGGTGGCGCGATGGCCGACGGCCAGGTGGTCTGCGCTGAAGCCGGTGGTGTCGAAGGCACGCAAAAGGCGGGCATGGACAAGTTCCGCGAAGACTACAAGAAGAAGTTCGGCATCGAAGTGCAGGTCTATGCGCCGTACGTCTACGACGCGATGAACGTGCTCGTGGCCGCGATGGTCAAGGCCGGTTCGTCGGACCCGAAGGTCTACCTGCCGGTGCTGGCCAAGACCGAAGGCTACAAGGGCGTGACTGGCACGATCTCGTTCGACGAGAAGGGCGACGTGAAGAACGGCGCGCTGACGCTGTACACCTACAAGGGTGACAAGCGCGACCAGATCGCCGTGGTTCGATAACAGGGCGCTCCGCTACTGTGACAAGGGGCGCCTCTGGCGCCCCTTGTTCGTTTGTTGGCCTCGCTTCGCTACACTTTGATACTTGCCCCTGCCGCTGCGAGCAGCATCAGACTGCCTGCCGGCAGCAGCAGTTCGACCTCGCCCTGGCCGTGCCAGCTGCCGCGGCCGGTCGGGTGCGTAGAATCGAGCAGCACCTGCCACACGCCGGCCGGCAGCATGAAGCGCGCGTCGTCGGCTTGCGCGTTCACCAGCAGCAGCAGCGGCGCCGCGGCGCGGCCGGGCTCGCCGATCAGGCATCCCAGCACGCGGTCGCTCGTGTCGCTCCAGGCGTCGGGCTGCAGGGGTTCACCGGCGCGCGAGAGCCAGGCCAGGTCGTGTAGCCCGAGCGGGTCGGTCAGGCCGCTGTACCAGTGGTTGTCGAAGGGCAGCGCCGCGCGCCGCAATGCGAGCACGCGTGCGGTGAACTCGATCAGCTCGTCGTCGGCGCTCGACCAGGCGATCCACGTGACCGGGCTGTCCTGGCAGTACGGGTTGTTGTTGCCGCCCTGCGTGTGGCCGAGCTCGTCACCGGCACTCAGCATCGGCGTGCCCTGTGCGAGCAGCGTCGTGGCGAGCACGGCCCGCGCCAGGCGCGCGCGCAGCAAGGCGACCACCGGGTCGGCGCTCGGCCCTTCGACGCCGCCGTTGAAGCTCAGGTTGTTGCCGGTGCCGTCGCGGTTGCTCTCACCGTTGGTCTCGTTGTGCCGCTCGTTGTAGCTCAACAGGTCGCGCAGCGTGAAGCCGTCGTGCGAGATGGTGTAGTTGATCGAGTCGGCTGGCGCGCGCCCGCCGGCCTGGTAGATGTCGGATGACGCGCACAGCCGCCGCGCGAACGCACCGCGCGTGCTCGGGCGGCGCGTCCAGAAGCTGCGCATGTCGTCGCGGAACTTGTCGTTCCACTCGGACCAGCCCTTCGGGAAGGCACCGACCTGGTAGCCGCCCGGACCAATGTCCCACGGCTCGGCGATCATCTTCACGCGCGACAGCACGGGATCTTGCGCGACCGCCGCGAAGAATGCAGCGCGCGGGTTGAACCCATCGTCGTCGCGGCCGAGCACGGTGGCCAGGTCGAAGCGATAGCCGTCGACGTGCATGTCGGTGGCCCAGTAGCGCAGGCTGTCCATCACGAGCTGCAGCACGTGCGTGTGGCGCAGGTCGACGGTGTTGCCGCAACCGGTGTCGTTGATGTACTCGTGCGGCGCATCCGCGGGCAGCCGGTAGTAGGTGGCGTTGTCCAGGCCGCGGAAGCTGACGGTCGGGCCGGCGGCATCGCTCTCGGCCGTGTGATTGAAGACCACGTCGAGGATGACCTCGATGCCGGCGGCGTGCAGCGCGCGCACCATCGCGCGGAACTCGCCACGCGTCGCGGCGGCATCGAGCGGCGCGCTGCTGAGGTTCGGGTCCGGACAGAAGAAGCCGATCGTGTTGTAGCCCCAGTAGTTGCTCAGGCCCATGCCGACGAGGCGTTCCTCGTCGATGCGGTAGTGCACGGGCAGCAGGCTCACCGCGGTGACGCCGAGCCGCTTCAGATGCGCGATCGAGGCGTCGTGGCCAAGCCCGGCGTAGGTGCCGCGCAGGCGCTCGGGCACGCCCGGGTTCAGGCGCGAGAAGCCCTTGACGTGCATCTCGTAGAGCACCGTGTCGGCCAGCGGCGTGTGCGGCGCGCGGTCGTCGGCCCAGTCGACCGTGTCATGGGTGACGCGTGCCTTCAGCGCGGTCGCCGCGTTGTCGCGGGTGTCCATCTGCCGTGGGTGCGTGCGGTCGGCGCCGAAGTGCTCGTCGGCCCACGCGAAGCGGCCGACGATCTCGCGCGCCCACGGGTCGAGCAGCAGCTTGTGCGGGTTGAAGCGATGGCCCTTGTCGGGGCGCCACGGGCCGTCCGCACGCAGGCCATAGACGAGGCCGGGGGCGGCGCCTTCGAGGCGACCATGCCAGACGTCACCGGTGTGCCCTGGCAATCTCAGCCGCGCGGTCTCGTGCGTTCCGGTGGCGTCGAACACGCACAGGTCGATCGCCTGCGCGTGGACCGAGAAGACCGCGATGTTGACGCCGCTGCCATCCCAGTGCACCCCCATCGGCCAGGGCCGGCCGACGCTCAGGGCGCCGTCCATTCGAACATCACGGTGGCCAGCGGGGGCAGATCGATGACGATGGATTGGGCACGGCCATGGCAGGCGACGTTCTCGCTCGTCGCCACGCCCAGCGGCGTGCCGACGTTGCTGCCACCGTAGTGCATCGAGTCGGTGTTCAGGCACTCGCGCCAGGCGCCGATGGCCGGCACGCCGAGGCGGTAGCCGCGGTGCACCGTGGGCGTGAAGTTGCAGACGACGATGATCTGGCGATCGCCATTGGCGCCACGCCGCACGAAGCTCAGCACCGAGCGCTCCGCGTCCTGGTGGTCGATCCACTCGAAGCCTTCGGGGACGAAGTCGCGCTCGTAAAGCGCCGGCGTGGCGCGGTAGAGCGTGTTCAGGTCGCGCAGCAGCTTGTGCACGCCGTCGTGCAGATTGGCGGGGGAGGGGTCGTCGAGCAGATGCCAGTCCAGGCTCTGGTCGTGGTTCCATTCGCGCTCCTGCGCGAACTCGCAGCCCATGAACAGCAGTTTCTTGCCCGGGTGGCCGAACATGTAGCCGTAGTACGCGCGAAGGTTCGCGAACTTCTGCCAGCGGTCGCCGGGCATCTTGTTCAGCATCGAGCCCTTGCCGTGCACGACCTCGTCGTGAGAGATCGGCAGCACGAAGTTCTCGTTGAACGCATAGACGAGGCTGAAGGTCATCTCGCCCTGGTGATGCTGGCGGTGGATCGGGTCGCGCTTCATGTAGCTCAGCGTGTCGTTCATCCAGCCCATGTTCCACTTGTAGTGAAAGCCCAGGCCGCCGACCCAGGGCGGCCGTGACACGCCGGGGAAGGCGGTTGACTCCTCGGCCACCGTCACGGCCTGCGGCCGCTCGGTGCCGACGACCTCGTTCATGCGGCGCAGGAACGCGATCGCCTCGAGGTTCTCGCGCCCGCCGTGCTGGTTGGGCACCCATTCGCCGGCCTTGCGGCTGTAGTCGCGGTACAGCATCGACGCAACCGCGTCGACGCGCAGGCCGTCGACATTGAATCGCTCGAGCCAGTACAGCGCGTTGGCGACCATGAAGTTGCGGACTTCGGTGCGGCCGAAGTTGTAGATCAGCGTGCTCCAGTCCTGATGGAACCCTTCACGCGGGTCGGCATACTCGTACAGCGCCGTGCCGTCGAACTGGCCGAGGCCGTGGGCGTCGGTCGGGAAGTGCGCCGGCACCCAGTCGATCAGCAGCCCCAGCCCCTCGGCGTGACAGCGATCGACGAAGCGCCGGAAGCCTGCGGCCTCGCCGAAGCGGGCGGTCGGTGCGTACAGGCCGATCGGCTGGTAGCCCCACGAGCCGTCGAACGGGTACTCGCTGACCGGCAGCAATTCGAGGTGGGTGAAGCCCATCTCGCGCGCGTACGGCACGAGCGTGTGGGCGAGTTCGTCCCAGTTGAGAAACTGCCCGTGTGGGCTCCCCGGATCGGGCTTGCGGCGCCATGACCCGAGATGTACCTCGTAGATGCTGACCGGCGAATCGAGCGCATTCGCGCGCTGGCGCTCGTCGGACTTCGGCGCGACCGCGGGCATGCGGGCGACGACGCTCGCAGTCGCCGGGCGAAGCTCGGATTGCAGGGCGTACGGGTCCGCCTTCTGCGGCAGCACCTGGCCCTGGCCACCACGCAGCTGGTACTTGTAGCGCGCTCCGACAGCCACCGCCGGGACGAAGATCTCCCACACGCCGCACTCGCGCCGCAGGCGCATCGGGTGGCGGCGCGCATCCCAGAGGTTGAAGTCGCCGACGACACTGACCTGCGTCGCATTCGGTGCCCACACCGCGAAACTGGTGCCGGCCACGCCGAGCATCACGCGCTGCGCGGCGCCGAGCGCCTCGAACGGGCGCAGGTGCGAGCCCTCGCCGAGCAGCCAGACATCGAGCTCGCCGAGCACCGGCGGGAAGCGGTACGGGTCGTCGACGATGGTCGAGCTGCCATCGGACCAGCGCACCTGCAGCCGATAGTTCGACGCCTCGGCGCTGGTGAGCGGCCCTTCGAAGAAGCCGTCGGCATGCCGCTGCGCCAGTGTGCCGAGCTGCTCGCCGCTGCCGGCGTCGAGCACGGTGACGTGGGTCGCCGTCGGCAGCATCGCGCGCATCCACAGCGTGCCCTGCGCGTCGGCGAGCACGCCGAGCACCGCGAAGGGGTCACCATGCGCCGCCTGGCGGATGAGCTCGATGTCGCGATCCTTGATCATGGGCTCATGGGCACCGGGGAGTGGAGTCCGGGGCATGGTACCAAGCCCCGCACGCGCGGATCAGGCGCGCGTTTCGGGCTCGATGTGCCAGATCTGCCGGGCGTACTCGCCGATCGTGCGGTCGCTCGAGAACACGCCCATGCCGGCCACGTTGGCGATCGCGCGTTCGGCCCACTGTGCCGGCTCGCGGTACAGCGCGTCGACGCGCAATTGCGCAGCCACATACGACTCGTAGTCGGCCAGCAGCAGGTAGTGGTCGCCGCCCCAGAGCAATGAATCGACGAGCCCGCGGTAGCGCCCCGGCTCCTCGGGCGAGAACGCGCCACCCGAGATCGCGTCGAGCACGGCCTTCAGCGCAGGCAGGCTCTCGTAGATGCGCATCGGCTGGTAGCCGGTCTGCTTCAGCGACATCACCTCGGGTGTCTTCAGGCCGAAGATGAAGATGTTGTCGTCGCCGACGTTCTGCCGGATCTCGATGTTCGCGCCGTCGTCGGTGCCGATCGTCAGCGCGCCGTTCAGTGCCAGCTTCATGTTGCCGGTGCCCGAGGCCTCGGTGCCGGCGGTGGAGATCTGCTCCGAGAGGTCGGCGCCGGGCATGATGACCTCGGCCACCGACACGCCGTAGTTCGGGATGAACACGATCTTCAGCTTGTTGCCGATGCGCGGGTCGTTGTTGACGACCGTGCCGACGTCGTGGATCAGCCGAATGATGTTCTTCGCCATCGCGTAGCTCGAGGCCGCCTTGCCCGCGAAGATGATCGTGCGCGGCACCCAGGCTTCGCCATTCAAGCCCTGCGGGTTCGCGAGGATCGCCTGGTAGCGCGTCACCGCGTGCAGCACGTTGAGCAGCTGGCGCTTGTATTCGTGGATGCGCTTGACCTGCACGTCGAACAGGCTGGCCGGGTCGACGATCACGCCGGTGCGGCGCTCGATCAGCGCGGCCAGGCGGTCTTTGTTGGCGCGCTTGACGGTGGTGAACTCGTTGCGGAACGCTGCGCTCGTCTTGACCTTGTGCAGCTCCTTCAACTGATCCAGATCGAGGCGCCAGCGCGCGCCGAGCGTACGGTCCAGCAGCGCCGCGAGGCCGGGGTTGGCCTGCGAGAGCCAGCGCCGCGGCGTCACGCCGTTGGTCATGTTGGTGAAGCGGTCGGGCCAGAGCTCGGCGAAGTCCTTGAAGATGGTCTGTACTAGCAGGTCGGAGTGCAGCGCCGAGACGCCGTTGACCTTGTGGCTGCCGACGATCGACAGGTTGGCCATTCGCACGCGGCGCTCGCCGCCTTCGTCGATCAGCGACAGGCGCGACATGAAGCCGATGTCACCCGGGCGCTTGGTCGCGGCGAACTCCATCAACTCGGCGTTGATGCGGAAGATGATCTCCAGATGCCGCGGCAGCACGTGCTGCATCAGCGCGACCGGCCAGGTCTCGAGCGCCTCGGGCATCAGCGTGTGGTTGGTGTACGAGAAGACCTTGCCACACAGGCCCCAGGCCTGCGCCCAGGGCATCGCGTGCACGTCGCACAGCAGCCGCATCAGCTCGGCCACGCCGATGGCGGGGTGGGTGTCGTTCAGGTGGATCGCGACCTTCTCGGACAGGTTCGCGAGCGTGCCGTGTTCGTCGAGGTGGCGCGCGATCAGGTCCTGCATCGACGCGGCGACGAAGAAGTATTCCTGGCGCAGCCGCAGCTCGCGACCGGCGGGCGTGCTGTCGTTCGGGTACAGCACCCACGAGATGTTCTCGTACTCGTTCTTCGCACTCGCGGCGCGGGCATAGTCGCCGGTGTTGAACGCATTCAGGTCGATGTGGGCCGGCGCCGCGGCTTTCCAGAGGCGCAGCGTGCTGACCTTGGTGGTGCCGTGGCCGGGGATCACCATGTCGTAGGCCTTGGCCGCGACCTCGGCGTTCGGGCGCCACAGCGCGCGGGCGCTCGCACCTTCACCGCTGTGCTCGACCCAGCCGCCGAAGTGCACCGGATAGGTCAGGGCGGCACGGGGGAACTCCCATGCGGTGCCGTCTTCGAGCCACGGGTCCGGGTGCTCGATCTGCGCGCCGTGCTTGATCTCCTGCGCGAACATGCCGTATTCGTAGCGGATGCCGTAGCCGAACGAGGGCAGGCCGAGCGTGGCCATCGAGTCGAGGAAACACGCCGCCAGCCGGCCGAGGCCGCCGTTGCCGAGTGCGGCGTCCTTCTCCTGGTCGGCGACGTCTTCGAGGCGCTGCGCGTGGGCGTTCATCGCTGCCGCGGCATCGCCGCGCAGGTCGAGCGCGGCCAGCGCGTTGCCGAGCGTGCGGCCGATGAGGAACTCCATCGACAGGTAGTACACGCGCCTAGCCTTGTTCGCGCGCTGTTCGGCCTGGGTCTGCACCCAGCGCTGCGACAGGCGTTGCCGGGCGACCTGCGAAACGGCCTGCATCAGGTCGTTCGGCGACGCATCGGCGGGTGCCACGCCGACCGTGTCGAGCAGTTGCGTCTCGATGCCGCCGGCGACGCTCTTGTTCGAAGGGGTGGATTGGAGGTTCACTCGGAGTTCCTTTGTCATCTGATAGTGATGCGCGCGTTCAGTGTCGCATCGGCCGCGACCCTGTCGATCGCCAACCCACGCAATTTTTGCGCCCACGCCCGGCGTCGCAGTGGGCGCGGATTGGGGTAGAACACGGATACTGCGTCGATGCAAATGCCCTCAGACTTGGCTGGCGCCCCTGAACGGATACCGTAGGAGACTTTAATGACACCCGATGAACTCGCCCTCAGTCTGGACCTGCCCAAACGAGCCGTTGCGCTGGTACTGGCGGGCGGGCGCGGCAGCCGCCTGAAGAGCCTGACCGACAGCCGAGCGAAGCCGGCCGTCTACTTCGGCGGCAAGTTCCGGATCGTCGATTTCGCGCTGTCGAATTGCCTGAACTCCGGCATCCGCCGCATCGGCGTGATCACGCAGTACAAGTCGCACAGCCTGTTGCGGCACGTGCAGCGCGGCTGGGGCTTTCTGAAGACCGAGATGAACGAATTCGTCGACCTGCTGCCGGCGCAGCAGCGCACCGATGACGAGAGCTGGTACCGCGGCACGGCCGACGCGGTCTACCAGAACCAGGACATCCTCGCGAGCTACGGCGCCGACTACATCGTCGTGCTGGCCGGTGACCACATCTACAAGATGAACTACGCACTGATGCTGGCCGACCACGTGGCCAAGGGAAAGGACTGCACGGTCGGCTGCATCGCCGTGCCGCGCGCCGAAGCCACCGCATTCGGCGTGATGGCGGTCGACGCGAAGCACATGATCACCGACTTCGTCGAGAAGCCGGCCGAGCCACCGACGATGCCGGGCGATCCGACGCGCTCGCTGGCGAGCATGGGCATCTACATCTTCAACGCGCGCTTCCTCTACAAGGAGCTGGAGCGCGACATCCACGACCCGACCTCGACGCACGATTTCGGCAAGGACATCATCCCGCGCGCGGTCAGAAACGGCAATGCGGCGGCGCATCCGTTCGATCTCAGCGCGGTCGGCACGCGACGCAACGAAGAGCCCTACTGGCGCGATGTCGGCACGGTCGACGCCTACTGGGATGCCAACATCGACCTCACCGCGACCGACCCGAAACTCAACCTCTACGACACCCGCTGGCCGATCTGGACCCACCAGGCGCAGCTGCCGCCAGCCAAGTTCGTGCACGACCAGCCGGACCGGCGCGGCATGGCGATCGAGTCCGTCGTCTCGGGCGGTTGCATCGTCTCGGGGTCGGTGCACCGGTCGGTGCTGTTCTCGAGCGTGCGCGTGCATTCGCACTCGGTCGTGAGCTGGTCGGTGCTGCTGCCGGACTCGCAGGTCGGCCGCCGCGCGCGGCTGACGCGCTGCGTGATCGACCGCGGCGTCGTGATCCCCGACGACATGGTCATCGGCGAGGACGTCGAGCTCGACACCAAGCGCTTCCTGCGCTCGGAGAACGGCATCACGCTGGTCACCCGGGGCATGCTCGACAAGCTCCGGACATGAGGGTCCTGCATGTCGGGGCCGAGATCTTTCCGCTCGTCAAGACGGGGGGCCTGGCCGATGTGCTGGGTGCATTGCCCCAGGCGCTCATCAAGGCGGGCGCCGATGTGCGCTTGCTGCTGCCGGGCCTGCCGGCGATCGTCGATGCCGTGCTTCACCAGAAGATCGTCTGCGAGATCGGGCCCTGTTTCGGCGCGGCCCGCGTCACGCTGCGGCTGGGTCAGATGCCGTACAGCAAGGTGCCGGTCTACATCGTCGACGCGCCGTATCGCTACCGGCGCCCGGGGAGCCCCTATCAGTCGAGCGATGGCAGCGAGTGGGCCGACAACGTGCAGCGCTTCGCCCTGCTCGGCTGGGTCGGGGCGCAGTTGGCGGCCGGCGAGCTCGACCTGGCCTGGACGCCGGAGGTGCTGCACGCCCACGACTGGCACGCGGCCATGAGCTGCGCCTACGTGGCCGCCCACCCGCCGACACGCGTAGCGACCGTGTTCACGGTGCACAACCTCGCGTACCAGGGGCTGTTCCCCAGCGGCGACTTTGCGATGCTGGGCCTGCCGTCGCGCTTCATGGCGTCCAGCGGCCTCGAATACCACCAGCAACTGTCGTTCATGAAGGCCGGCCTGAAGTTCGCGCAGCGCGTGACGACCGTGAGCCCGACCTACGCAAAGGAGATCGCCACGCACGAGTTCGGCTTCGGTCTGGACGGCGTGATCCGCGGCCGCGGCGGCGACGTGAGCGGTGTGCTCAACGGTGTCGACGGCAGCGTGTGGGACCCGGCCACCGATGCGAGCCTGCCCGTGCGCTACTCCGCCACGCGGCTCGATGGCAAGGCCAACTGCAAGCGGGCGCTGCAGGCCGAGCTCGGCCTGGTGCCGAAGGCTGACGCGCCGCTGTTCGGGCTGGTGAGCCGCCTGACCTCCCAGAAGGGGCTGGATCTGCTGCTCGGTGCCTTGCCCGGGCTGCTGCGTCATGGTGGGCAATTGGCTTTGCAGGGCTCGGGCGACCCGGCGCTCGAGGCGGCGTTCGTCGCCGCGGCCGCCGCGCATCCCGGCGCGGTGGCGGTGCGCATCGGTTACGACGAGGCCCTGGCCCACCGGCTCATCGCCGGCGCAGATGCGATCCTCGTGCCGTCGCGTTTCGAGCCCTGCGGGCTGACGCAGCTCTACGGCCTGCGCTACGGCACGCTGCCGGTGGTGCGCCGCGTGGGCGGTCTGGCCGACACGGTCGTCGACGCCAGCGACGAGGCCCTGAGGGCCGACCGCGCGACGGGCTTCTCGTTCGAGGCCGCGACGCCCGTGGCACTCGACACCGTGATCCAGCGAGCGATCTCTGCCTACACCGAGCCGGCGCGCTGGAAGCAGCTGATGCTGCGCGCCATGGCGCAGGACTTTTCCTGGGGCGGGGCGGCGCAGAAGTACATGGCGCTGTACCGGCAATTGACAGGCGCGCAACACCCCCCCAAATGACGGATTGGCCGCGCGAAAGAGCGGCCGGACACTTGCGCCACGTTGAGAGGAAAGCGTGACGGAAATGACCAGCAACCAACTGACCGGAAAGTACGCGCGGCTGCGCAGCGACCTAGAGGCGGCCTACGCCGAGCCGTTGTGGAATCTCGGCCGCACCGGCCGGATCGGTCGCATCTCCAACGACCTCGCCGCCGTCGAGCGAGCGCTGGCGGTCCAGCGCTTGGGTGCGCGCCTGGTCAACGTGGATGAAGAATCGCCCGCCGAGCGTCTGAGCCGCGGGCAGTTGACGACGGCCTGAGCGGCCGGGCGTCTGGCGGAGAGGGCGGGATTCGAACCCGCGGGGGGTTATTAGCCCCCACACGCTTTCCAGGCGTGCGACTTAAACCGCTCATCCACCTCTCCGAAGCCCGCGAGTTTAGCCTACGGCGCAGGCCGCGAGCCCTCGCGCATCAGCGCGCAGCGGGAGGCGCGAGTGGCGCCTTCATCAGCGCCATCGCGGTGCCGATCAGTGCCGACACCTCGCTCATGTTGCCGGGAACGATCATCGTGTTGTTCTTCTGCGCAAGCTGCGCGTAGGCCTCGACGGCCTTCTCGGCAACCTTCAGCTGCACGGCTTGCTCGCCGCCCGGCGAGCGGATCGCCTCGGCGATCTTGCGGATCGCGTCGGCTGTGGCATCGGCCACCGCGATGATCGCCGCCGCCTCGCCCTGGGCCTTGTTGATCTCGGCCTGGCGCTGGCCCTCGGAGCGCGCGATGAAGGCCTCGCGCTCGCCGGTGGCGATGTTGATCTGCTCCTGCTTGCGGCCCTCACTGGCGGCAATCAGCGCGCGCTTCTCGCGCTCCGCAGTGATCTGCGCCTGCATCGAATGCAGGATCGCCGCCGGCGGCGTCAGGTCCTTGATCTCGTAGCGCAGCACTTTCACGCCCCAGTTGCTCGCGGCTTCGTCGAGCGACGCGACCACTGACAGGTTGATGTGGTCACGCTCCTCGAAGGTCTTGTCCAGTTCCATTTTGCCGATCACCGAGCGCAGCAGCGTCTGCGCGAGCTGCGTGATCGCCGAGATGTAGTTGCTCGAGCCGTAGCTCGCGCGCATCGGATCGGTGACCTGGAAGTAGATGATGCCGTCGACCTGCAGCTGGGTGTTGTCCTTCGTGATGCAGACCTGGCTGGGCACGTCGAGCGGCACTTCCTTCAACGAGTGCTTGTAGGCCACGCGCTCGATGAAGGGCACGACGAACTTGAGGCCCGGCGTGAGCGTGCGGTCGTACTTGCCGAGCTTCTCGACCACCCAGGCATGCTGCTGCGGAACGATCTTGATCGTGCGGATGATGAACAGGGCGGCGATGACCGCGATGACGAGCGCGAATTCCATGGGGTGCTTTCAGAGGAGCTAAGGCTTGCTGATGGGCTCGAGCACGAGCCAGTTCCCTTCGACGGCGACGATCCGATGTTCACCGGATCGCGGCGGGGCGCCGGGTGCGGCGCGTGCTGTCCAGGCCGAGCCGCGGTAGTTCACCCGCGCAGTGCCGTCGTCGACCCACGCGGGCACGTTCACGCGCTCGCCGATGTCGAGGTTCACGTCGCGGTTCTCGCGCGAGGGCGCCGACTGTGGCTGCCTGAACCGCCGCCAGTGCCAGACGGCCGTCGCGCCGCCGCCGACGAGTGCCGCGACGACGACCTGCGCGGCCACGGCCAGCCCGAGATGCGCGGCCGAGGCGCCGGCCGCGAGCCCGAGCGCCACCATCAGCAGGTAGAACGTGCCGGTCGCCAGCTCCACCGCGACGGCCGCGCCAGCGGCGATCCACCACAGCGTGGGTACGGGCAAATCCATGTCGACTCCTCTTCGATCGTGTCCGGCGGCAGTGTAGGCCCGTCATCGACTGGCCCTACACTTCGCGCTTTTCCTGCTCTTGTGCCCACCGCACCGAGGCCTGCCCATGCTGCGTTTCAACTTCCCGATCGTCATCATCGACGAGGACTTCCGCTCCGAGAACACCTCGGGTCTGGGCATCCGCGCGCTCGCGGCGGCGATCGAGAAGGAGGGCTTCGAGGTGCTCGGCGCCACGAGCTACGGCGACCTGAGCCAGTTCGCGCAGCAGCAGAGCCGCGCCAGCGCATTCATCCTGTCGATCGACGACGAGGAGTTCACGTCCGGCCCCGAGCTCGACCCCGCGGTGCTGAACCTGCGCAAGTTCATCGAGGAGGTGCGCTTCAAGAATTCCGAGGTGCCGATCTACCTGTACGGCGAGACGCGCACCTCGCAGCACCTGCCGAACGACATCCTCCGCGAGCTGCACGGCTTCATCCACATGTTCGAGGACACGCCGGAGTTCGTGGCGCGCCACATCATCCGCGAGGCCAAGAGCTACATGGATGGCCTCGCGCCGCCGTTCTTCAAGGCGCTGGTCGACTACGCACAGGACGGCTCCTACTCGTGGCACTGCCCGGGCCACTCGGGCGGCGTCGCGTTCCTGAAGAGCCCGGTCGGGCGGATGTTCCATCAGTTCTTCGGCGAGAACATGCTGCGCGCGGACGTCTGCAACTCGGTCGACGAGCTCGGCCAGCTGCTCGACCACACCGGCCCGA
>JBDTVC010000038.1:0-26896 GCA_040007475.1 Burkholderiales bacterium | reverse complement strand
ACATCAGCTTCCCCGAGATCGAGAAGTTCGACCACCTGCCGCCGGCGCGGGTCGACGGCGCGAGCGCGTTCGTGTCGATCATGGAAGGCTGTTCGAAGTACTGCAGCTATTGCGTCGTGCCGTACACGCGCGGTGAAGAGGTCTCGCGGCCGTTCGACGACGTGCTCGCCGAAGTTGCCGGCCTGGCCGCGCAGGGCGTGAAGGAGGTGACGCTGCTCGGCCAGAACGTCAACGCCTACCGAGGTGCGATGGGCCGTACCGCAGACATCGCCGACTTCGCGCTGCTGATCGAGGCCGTCGCGCGCATCCCCGGCATCGCGCGCATCCGCTACACGACCAGCCACCCGAACGAGTTCACGCAGCGGCTGATCGACGTCTACGCCCGCGTGCCGCAACTCGTGAGCCACCTGCACCTGCCGGTGCAGCACGGCAGCGACCGCATCCTGATGGCGATGAAGCGCGGCTACACCGCGATGGAATACAAGAGCACGGTGCGCAAGCTGCGCGCGGTGCGCCCCGGCATCAGCATGTCCAGCGACTTCATCGTCGGCTTCCCCGGCGAGACCGAGGCCGACTTCGCCGCGATGATGAAGCTGATCACCGACATCGGCTTCGACGACAGCTTCAGCTTCGTGTTCAGCCCGCGCCCGGGCACGCCGGCTGCAGCCCTGGCCGACGACACGCCGCAGATCGACAAACTCAAGCGTCTGCACGTGCTGCAGAAGGCCATCACCGACAGCGCGAAGGCGATCAGCGATTCGCGGCTCGGCACGGTGCAGCGGGTGCTGGTCGAAGGCCCCTCGCGCAAGGACACCGCCGAGATGACCGGGCGCACCGAGTGCAACCGCATGGTCAATTTCAAGGGCGCGTCACGGCTGAAGGGGCAGATGATCGACGTGCGCATCACCGCCGTGAACACGCACTCGCTGCGCGGCGAGGTCGTTCAGCGGGATCTGGAGACGAACCCGGACCACCACAGCGCCAGCGCACACACGGCGACCATCGCGGCGTAGGTCAGCATCTTGCCGTCGTGGCCGAAGACGACGAGGCCGGCGAGCGTCACCGCGGCGCAGCCGGCCAATACGAAGCCGGCCAGCCGCAGCCAGCCCACGCTCTTGAGTTCACGCCGCCATAGCAGCTTGGCCAGCGATGGCGTGATCAAGGCCAGGCCGATCGCCGGGCCGAACAGGTTCAGCAGGTGCCAGAAGGCATCCAAGGGACCCACGGTCGTCTCCTGACGTCTCTTGATGAAGCGCAACAGCGCTGGAAGCCCGCAGATTTTATAATTCAAAACATGAGCGTCTTCGCCCTGGGCCTGAACCACACCACCGCGCCGGTCGATCTGCGCGGGCGGTTCGCGTTCACGCCTGAGCAATTGGCGCCCACGTTGCATGCGTTTCGTGAGCGGTTGGCGCGATCCAGCGAGGTCGCGCTCGTCTCGACCTGCAACCGCACCGAGCTGTACGTCGGCGCGAATTCAGGCCTCGTCTCGCCGGCCGTCGACTGGCTCGCCGGCATCGGCGGCGTCAGCGGCAGCACCCTGCGCGAGCACGCGTATGTGCTCGAAGGTGGCGCCGCTGCGCGGCACGCGTTCCGTGTCGCCAGCGGGCTCGATTCGATGGTGCTGGGCGAACCCCAGATCCTCGGCCAGCTGAAGCAGGCGGTGCGCGAGGCCGAAACCGCCGGCACGCTGGGTGGCACGCTGCACCAGATGTTCCAGCGCTCGTTCGCGGTCGCGAAGGAAGTACGCAGCGCGACCGAGATCGGCGCGCATTCGATCAGCATGGCCGCGGCCGCGGTGCGGCTCGCGTCGCAGCTGTTCGAGGATCTGGCGCAGACCAAGGTGCTGTTCGTCGGTGCCGGCGAGATGATCGAGCTGGTCGCGACGCACTTCGCCGCGCGCACGCCGAAGGCGATGGCGGTCGCGAACCGCACACTGGAGCGCGGCGAGAAGCTCGCCGGCCGATTCGGCGCCGAGGCCGTGCGCCTGGCCGATCTGCCCGCACGGCTCGCCGAGTTCGACATCGTGATCTCGTGCACCGCGAGCTCGCTGCCAATCATCGGCCTGGGCGCGGTCGAGCGGGCGCTGAAGGCGCGCCGCAAGCGGCCGATGTTCATGGTCGACCTCGCAGTGCCGCGCGACATCGAGCCCGAGGTGGCGCGGCTGTCAGACGTCTACCTCTACACCGTCGACGACCTCGCCGCGCTGGTGCAGACCGGCAGCGAGAAGCGCCAGGCCGCCGTCGCGCAGGCCGAGGCCATCATCGAGACCGGCGTGCAGAGCTTCGTGCACTGGCTCGCGCAGCGCGGCTCGGTGCCGCTGATCCAGGCCCTGCACACGCAGGCCGACGACTGGCGCGCGACCGAGATCGCGCGTGCCCGCAAGCTGCTGGCGAAGGGCGAGAACGTGGACGCGGTGCTGGAAGCGCTGTCGCGCGGCCTCACGCAGAAGATGCTGCACGGCACGCTGGCCGAACTGCACGCGGCCGACGGCGAACACCGCGCGCAGTTGGCGCAGACGGTGTCGCGTCTGTTCCTGCGCCAGAGCACGCGGCTGCCGGCCGACGATCAGTCGTAGCGACGATCCCGCATCGTCCGCGGCGCCGTCTGAATGCGCCCTCGCTGATCCATCCGTTGGTGTTCCCCCCATGAAAGACTCTCTCCGCCAGCAATTCGAGCGCCTCGCGCTGCGCCTGAACGAGCTCGACGAAACGCTGGGCGACCCGGGCATCGCACGCGACATGAAGCGCTTTCGCGAGCTGACACGCGAGCATTCGGAGATCACCGGCCTGGTCGAGAAGTTTCGGCGCTTCGAGCAGCGCGAGCGCGATCTGCTCGATGCCAACGACATGCTCGATGAGCCCGACATGGCCGAAATGGCAAAGCAGGAGATCGCCGAAGCCCAGGCCGATGTCGAACGCCTGCACCTCGAACTGCAGACCGCCCTGCTGCCGCGCGACCCTGACGACGCACGCAACGCGTTCCTCGAAATCCGCGCCGGCACCGGCGGCGACGAGTCGGCCTTGTTCGCCGCCGACCTCGCGCGGATGTACCTGCGGCACTGCGAGCGCCGCGGCTGGAAGTCCGAGCTGATGAGCGAAAGCAGCAGCGACCTCGGCGGCTACAAGGAAGTCGTGATCCGCATCCAGGGCGACGACGTGTATGCAAGGCTGAAGTTCGAGAGCGGCGGCCACCGCGTGCAGCGCGTGCCGGTGACCGAGACGCAGGGCCGCATCCACACCAGCGCCTGCACCGTCGCGGTACTGCCCGAACCTGACGAAGCCGAGGAGGTGACGCTGAACCCGGCCGACCTGCGTATCGACACGTTCAGAGCCAGCGGTGCCGGTGGCCAGCACGTCAACAAGACCGACAGCGCGATCCGCATCACG
Organism: Burkholderiales bacterium; assembly: GCA_040007475.1. Taxonomy (GTDB): domain Bacteria; phylum Pseudomonadota; class Gammaproteobacteria; order Burkholderiales; family Burkholderiaceae_C; genus LMDS01. Next base: position 23,507 of record JBDTVC010000038.1, on the reverse strand, counting down.
CACCTGCCGACCGGCATCGTCGCCGAATGCCAGGACGACCGCTCGCAGCATCGCAACAAGGCCAAGGCGATGTCGGTGCTGACCGCGCGGCTGCGCGACAAGGACCGCAACGAACGCGCGGCGAAGGAAGCCGCGACGCGCAAGGGCCTGATCGGCAGTGGCGACCGCAGCGACCGGATCCGCACCTACAACTTCCCGCAGGGCCGGTTCACCGACCACCGCATCAACCTGACGCTGTACAAGCTGCAGGCCATCCTGGATGGCGATCTCGACGACGTGACCGCCGCGCTGCAGGCGGCGCAGGCGGCCGAGCAACTGGCCGCGCTGGAGAGCGGCGAATCGTGATGGCGACCGTGGCACAGGCGCTGGCCCAAGCCCGCGCGCTCGGCGTCGACCGGCTCGACGCGCAACTGATCCTGGCGTGGCAACTTGGGCGATCGCGCAGCTGGGTGATCGCGCACGACGACGATGCGCTCGACGCGCGACAGGCCGCGGCGATCCACACTGCGTTCGCGCGGCGCGTGGCCGGCGAACCGCTGGCGTATCTGCTCGGCGAGAAGGAGTTCCATGGCCTGCTGCTCAAGGTCGATGCGAACGTGCTCGTGCCACGGCCGGACACCGAGCTGCTGGTGGATTGGGCGCTCGAACGGCTGGCCGGCATCGCGATGCCGCGCGTGGTCGACCTCGGCACCGGCAGCGGTGCGATCGCACTCGCGGTCAAGCACGCGCGCACCGACGCGACGGTGCTGGCGACTGACGCGAGCCTTTCCGCACTCGACGTGGCCCGCGCCAACGCGCAGCGCCTCGCACTCGACGTGACGTTCGCGCAAGGCTCGTGGTGGTTTGCACTCGGCGACGAATGCTTCGACCTGATCCTGAGCAACCCTCCGTACATCGCCGGCGGCGACCCCCACCTCGCCGCGCTGACGCACGAGCCCACGCTGGCCCTGACGCCCGGCGGCGACGGCTTGGGCGCCCTGCGCGAGATCATCGGCGGTGCGGCGGCGCACATGACCGACGGCGCCTGGTTGTTGCTCGAACACGGCTACGACCAGGCCGACGCCGCGCACGACTTGCTGCGCGAGCGCGGATTTACCGAGATCGAGACCCGCCGCGACCTCGGCGGCCAGCCGCGTTGCACCGGCGCTCGGCGCTGACGGCGCTCGGCGTGTGACGCACGCCACGACTGCCGGACCCCGGACGCCCGGTTACACGCGACGTCACACACGAATCTTCACGTTCGGCGTAGCATGAAATCACGGCGCCGGTCTGCTGACCGATGCCCGCTCTGCACCTTGTTGTCCTGGAAGGAGCCTGCGATGCGCAAGACCCTGTGGATCCTCGCTGCCGCCCTCGGCGCCATCGCCGCTCCGGCACAGGCCCTCGACGGCGAGAGCCTGTCGGTCAATCCCGATCAACTCCCGTGGGCGCGTTGGCAAGGCCGGCTGTCACTGGGCACGAGCCCCTCCGGCGGACGCCCGGGCCTCGACGTCAGCCGGGTCAGCAACGCCAACCTGATGGGCGACTACTACTTCGCCCGGTCGCTCGCCAGCCTGGGCGGCGTCGGCGGGTTTCGCGCCACCAGCGGCTTGATCTTCGGTCCGCGCTCGTCGCTGGCCATCGGTCAGCCCAGCCTGTCTGCCGGGAGCGCCTTCAGCATCGGCAGCCGGCTGTTCGGGCAAGGCACTGCGCCCAACATCGGCGACGCGGCGGTCGACAACGCCACGCTGCCCTACCTCGGCGTCGGCTACACGGGCGCGTCGGCGCGCAGCGGCTGGAGCTTCAGCGCCGACCTCGGGCTGGTGGCCCAGTCGCCCGGCGGCGTGAAGGTGATCCGAAGCCAGAGCCTGGACGATGCGATCCGCGAGATGCGGCTCGCACCGCTGGTGCAACTCGGCGTCTCGTACGCCTTCTGATCAGATCGCGAGCAGTTCGGGCGCGATGATCGCGCCGCGGTGCTGGATCACTTGCGCAGCCAGGCGGGAGCCGGCCGCGGCGGCGGTGACGGCATCTGCGCCCGAGAGGCGCGCAGCCAGGTAGGCACCGGCGAACGAGTCGCCCGCCGCGGTCGTGTCCACCACGCGTTCGACGCGCTGGACCGGCACCTCGACCGGGGCGCGGCCCGCCAGCCGCACGAGCACCGGTGCCCCGCCTTGCTTGATGACGACCTCGTCGCAGGGCGCGGCGAGGCTGCGTGCTCGGCTCGCATCGAGCGACGCGTCGCCATGCAACAGCTGCTCGTCGTCGAGCGTCGCGAGTGCGACGTTCGACAAGTCCAGCGCCTCGCGATACGCCGCCTGGGCTGCGGCCGCGTCAGCCCACAGCCGGGGCCGGTAGTTGTTGTCGAAGATCACCCGGCCGCCGCGGGCGCGCACGCGCCGTGCGACCTCGAACAGGCGCTCGCGGGCCGCCGCCGTCAGGATCGCCAGGCTGATGCCGCTGAAGTACAGCGCGTCGAGCGCGTCGGCGGCCTGCTCGAGCGGCGTATCGGGCACATCGAAGTAGCAGCGTGCCGCGCTGCTGTCGCGCCAGTAGGTGAAGGTGCGTTCGCCGTGCTCGTCGACCGAGATCGTGTACAGGCCGGGCACGCGGCCGGGCACGCGCCGGACGAGTTCGGTGCCAACGCCTTCGAGTTGCCAGCGGCGCTGCATCTCATCGCTGTACCGGTCGTCGCCCAGCCCGGTGGCATAGGTCGCGTGCACGCCCAGCGGCGCGCCGCAACGGGCGAGGTAAACAGCGGTGTTGAGCGTGTCTCCGCCGAACGTCTGGCGCATGGTGCCGAACGCCTCACCTTGGAGCTCGATCATGCATTCGCCGAAGAGGGCGACTCGGATGGGTGGTTTCATGGGCGCTGGCAGTCTACCCGGGGCGGTTTGCCGTATAACGGCGGCTGTGCGCAATTTTCCGGTGAGTTTCTTATGAGCGACGTTCAACAACGCATCGACAGCCTCGTCAAATCCAACCGCGTGGTGCTGTTCATGAAGGGCACAGCCCAGTTCCCGCAGTGCGGGTTTTCGGGCCGCGCGGTGCAGGTGCTCAAGGCCTGTGGCGTGAACGACCTGACCACCGTCAATGTGCTCGAGGACGACGGCATCCGCCAGGGCATCAAGGACTACGCGCAGTGGCCGACGATCCCGCAGCTCTACGTGAACGGTGAATTCGTCGGCGGCTCGGACATCATGATGGAGATGTACCAGGCCGGCGAACTGCAACCTCTGCTCACCGCTTGACGCATTCCACGCGACCGCGTGTCGTCGTCGGCATCACCGGCGCGACCGGCGCGGTCTATGCGCTGCGGCTGTTGAACCGGCTGAAGGTGGCCGGTGCCGAGACCCACCTGGTGCTGAGCCCGGCCGGCGTGCTCAACGCCCATCATGAACTCGGGCTGGACCGCAGCGCGCTCGAGGCGCTCGCCGATCATGCCTACAGCCCGGCCGACATCGGTGCCGCGATCGCCAGCGGCTCGTTCCGCTCTGACGCGATGGTCGTCGCACCCTGCTCGATGCGCACGCTCGCGGCCATCGCGCACGGCTTGTCGGACAACCTGCTGACCCGCGCCGCCGACGTGACGCTCAAGGAACGCCGCCGCCTCGTGCTGATGGTGCGCGAGACGCCGTTCAACCTCGCGCACCTGCGCAACATGACGCTGGTCACCGAGATGGGTGGCGTGATCTTCCCGCCGCTGCCGGCGTTCTATCACCGGCCGCAGTCGATCGCCGAGATGGTCGACGACACCATCGAACGCGTGCTCAATCTGATCGGCGTGGCCGGCGCGGCGCCGAAGGCCTGGACAGGTCTGTGATTCGTCAGGCCGCGGTCGGCTTGTAGACCCACTGGCGCTGCGACGCGAACACCGCGTTCGGATACTCCGGCCGACCACGGCTGCCGTTGTACCGGCCCAGCGCCATGTACATGTCGCCGCGCTCAATCGTGAGGTAGTGGCGCAGGATCGTGCAGCCGAAGCGCAGGTTGGCCTGCATGTGAAACAGACGCCCGGGGTCACCGTCGCCGATCAGCCGGGCCCAGAACGGCATCACCTGCGTGTAGCCGCGCGCGCCGGCCACGCTGACGGCATAGCGGCGAAAGCCGCTCTCGACCTGGATCAGGCCGAGCAGCAGCGAGGTCTCGATCCCCGCGCGCTTGCTTTCGTACCATGCGGTCTCGAGGAACTCGACGCGACGGATGTGCTCGGTCTCGCGCTTGCGCAGGCGTTGGCTCATCTCGCCGAGCCAGCGCAGGTAGACCAGGCGCTCGTCCATGGTGTCGAAGCTCGGCTTCGGCGGTGCACTGTCGCTGACCGCGGCGGCGAGTGCCAGACGCACCGAATCGGCCAGAGGCTCCTCGGCCTGCGCGCCCGCGCGCACTTCGAACGACGGCACCAGCGCCGCGGCTGCGGCCGTCAGCACCGCGCGGCGGCGCAGCGTCATGCGGCCAGCTTGGCCTTCAGCGAAGGCAGCAGTTCGGCACTCGCGAGGGTCGTGGCCTGCGCGTCGCGGCGGCCCTGGTACTCGACCTTGCCCTCTTTCAGGCCGCGATCGGAGATCACGACCCGGTGCGGCACGCCGATCAGCTCCCAGTCGGCGAACATCGCGCCCGGACGCTCGCCGCGGTCGTCGAGCATCACGTCGATGCCGGCCGTCTGCAGATCATCGTGGAGTCGATCAGCGGCAGCCTTCACATCCGCCGAGCGGTCGTAGCCGATCGGGCAGATCACGATCGTGAACGGCGCGATCGCGGTCGGCCAGACGATGCCGCGCTCGTCGAAATTCTGCTCGATCGCCGCGCCGAGGATGCGCGTCACGCCGATGCCGTAGCAGCCCATCTGCATCAGCTGCGGCTTGCCGTTCTCGTCGAGGTAGGTCGCGTTCATCTTCTCGCTGTAGTACGAGCCGAGCAGGAACACGTGCCCGACCTCGATGCCACGCTGGATTGCGAGCACGCCCTTGCCGTCGGGCGACGGATCGCCGGTCAGTACGTTTCGGATGTCGGCCACCAGATCGGGTTCGGGCACATCGCGGCCCCAGTTGACGCCGGTGTAGTGGAAGTCGAGCTCGTTCGCGCCGCAGATGAAATCGCTCATCTGCGCGACCGTGCGGTCGGCGATGACCTTGACGGGCTGCTTCAGGTTGATCAGGCCGAGGTAGCCCGGCTTGCAACCGAAGTGCGCATCGATCTCAGCGCCGGTGGCGAAACGGAAGCCCTTGGTGAGGCCCTCGACCTTGCCCGCCTTGATCTCGTTGAGCGAGTGGTCGCCGCGCACGAGCAGCAACCACACGGTGGTCTTCAGCACATCGCCGGCGTCGTTGGTTTCGTCGGTCGCCAGAACGAGCGACTTGACCGTGTGCTGGAGCGGAACGCCGAGCAGCGCCGCAACATCCTCGCAGGTGCTCTTGCCAGGCGTCGGCGTCTTCACGAGCGTGGCGGCCGGCGCGGCGCGGGGCGCGGCCGGCGCGACGGCTTCGGCCATCTCGATGTTGGCCGCGTAGTCGGAGGTCGGGCAATAGATGATCGCGTCTTCGCCGGTGTCGGCGATGACCTGGAACTCGTGCGAGCGCACACCGCCGATCGAGCCGTTGTCGGCGGCGACGGCGCGGAAGGTCAGCCCCATGCGCTCGAAGATGCGCGCGTAGGCCGCGAACATCTGGTCGTAGCTCTTGCTCGCGGCCGCGACGTCACGGTCGAACGAGTACGCGTCCTTCATCGTGAACTCGCGCCCGCGCATCACGCCGAAACGCGGCCGGCGCTCGTCGCGGAACTTGGTCTGAATGTGATAGAAATTGCGCGGCAGCATGCGGTAGCTGCGCAGCTCTTGCCGCGCGATGTCGGTGATGACCTCTTCGCTCGTCGGCTGGATCACGAAGTCGCGGTCGTGGCGGTCCTTCAACCGAAGCAATTCGGCGCCGTACTTCTGGAAGCGGCCGGTCTCCTGCCACAGCTCGGCCGGTTGCACCACCGGCATCAGCAGTTCGACCGCGCCGGCGCGGTTCATCTCCTCGCGGATGATGGTCTCGACCTTGCGGATCACGCGCAGCCCCATCGGCATGTAGTTGTAGATGCCCGCGCCCAGGCGCTTGATGAAGCCGGCGCGCATCATGAGCTTGTGGCTCATCACTTCAGCGTCGGCCGGGGCTTCCTTGAGGGTGGAGATGAAGAACTGCGTGGCTTTCATGCGGTGATCGAGATGGATGTGCGGCTGCGCGCGGCACCGGCAGGGGCTCTGCGAGAGTTGCGGGAAACCCAAGGGGTTGAATCCCGTCACGCCGGTGTAATAATGAATTCAACGAATGAATTGGGGTTGATTATGCTCGACCGTGAAGGGTTCAGACCCAACGTCGGCATCGTCCTGCTCAACCAGAGAAACCAGGTGTTCTGGGGCAAGCGCATCCGCACCCACTCCTGGCAGTTCCCGCAAGGGGGCATCAAGTACGGCGAGACGCCCGAGCAGGCGATGTACCGCGAGCTGCACGAAGAAGTCGGCCTCGTGCCTGACCATGTTCGCATCGTCGCGCGCACGCGCGACTGGTTGCGATACGAGGTGCCGGATCACTTCATTCGCCGTGATGCGCGCGGCCACTACCGTGGGCAGAAGCAGATCTGGTTCCTGTTGCAGCTCGTGGGTCGCGACAGCGACATGAATCTGCGCGCGACCGACCACCCCGAGTTCGATGCCTGGCGCTGGAACGAGTACTGGGTGCCGCTTGAACTCGTGATCGAGTTCAAGCGCGACGTGTACCAGATGGCGCTGACCGAGCTCGCGCGCTTCCTGCCGCGTGGCACGCATCACAACCGCTATTTGCGCTCGGGGATGCGACCGCACCACCGAGACGACGGCATGGGCCATCACGACGATGGCCCGACCACGCAAGTGATGGGCGAGCCGACGGTGCCCGACAAGCTCCCGGACTAGGCAAGCACCATGTTGTCGCGGTGGATCATCTCCGCCTCGGCCGTGAACCCGAGCAGCTTCTCGAACTCGCTCGACGGCCTGCGCGCGATCAGCCGCGCCTCGCTGCTGCCGTAGTTCGCCAGGCCGCGGGCCAGCTCGACACCGGCGAGGCTGCGCACCGCGATCACGTCGCCGCGATGGAACTCGCCTTGCACCTCGGTCATGCCGATCGGCAGCAAGCTCTTGCCCTCGTCGCGAACCTTGCGCGCTGCGCCATCATCGACGATGACCGCGCCGCGGAGTTGCAGGTGGTCGGCCATCCACTGCTTGCGCGCCGCCAGCTTCTGCGTGGAAGCGATCAGCGCAGTGCCGATCGATTCGCCGGCCACGAGCCGGACCAGCACCTGCGGCTCGCGACCGTAGGCGATCACCGTGCTCGCGCCGCTGCCCGCGGCGCGCTTGGCCGCGAGGATCTTCGTCAACATGCCACCGCGGCCGATGCTGGAGCCGGCACCTCCGGCCATCAGTTCGAGCTCGGGTGAACCAGCGCGCGCCTCGTCGATGAAGCGCGCGTTCGGGTCCTTGCGCGGGTCGGCCGAGTACAACCCGCGCTGGTCGGTCAGGATGACCAGTGCGTCTGCATCGACCAGGTTCGCCACCAGCGCACCGAGCGTGTCGTTGTCGCCGAACTTGATTTCGTCGTTGACGACGGTGTCGTTCTCGTTGATGACCGGGATGACCTTGTGCGAGAGCAGCGTCAGCAAGGTGGAGCGCGCGTTCAGGTAGCGCTCGCGATCGGCCAGGTCGGCGTGCGTCAGCAGTACCTGGGCACTGCCCATGCCATGCTCTCGCAGCTTGGATTCGTAGATCTGCGCCAAACCCATCTGCCCGACCGCTGCGGCGGCCTGGAGCTCGTGCACTTCCTTGGGCCGCACCGTCCAGCCCAGCCGCTTCATGCCCTCGGCCACCGCGCCGCTGGACACCATCACGACTTCGCGGCCCTCGGCCGCGAGCGCGGCCATCTGCTGGCACCAGTTGCCGACCGCCTCGGCGTCGACTCCGCGCCCTTCGTTCGTCACCAGGCTGGAGCCGACCTTGACGACGATGCGGCGGGCCTCGCGCATCGCCATGCTCATGGCGCGCTCACGTCGACGAAGCGGGGATCGGGATCGTCCGGCACGACGTTCTTCAGCTTCGACACGTGCTTGTAGATCGCGTGAATGAGCGGCTCGCAACCCTCGCGCGTCAACGCCGAGATCTGGAACACCGGGCCCTTCCACTTGAAGCGCTTCACGAAGTCCTTGACCCGGGCCTCGCGCTCTTCGACCGGCACCATGTCCATCTTGTTCAGCACCAGCCAACGCGGCTTCTCGTGCAGCGCCTGGTCGTACTTCTTCAGCTCGCCGACGATGGCCTTGGCCTGCGCAACCGGGTCGACGCTGTCATCGAACGGCGCGAAGTCCACGAGGTGCAGCAGCAAGTGCGTGCGCTGCAGGTGGCGCAGGAACAGGTGGCCGAGGCCCGCGCCTTCGGACGCACCTTCGATTAGGCCAGGAATGTCGGCCACGACAAAGCTCTGCTCCGGCGCGACGCGCACGACGCCGAGGTTGGGGTGCAGCGTCGTGAACGGATAGTCGGCAATCTTCGGTCGCGCGTTCGAGATCGCGGTGATCAACGATGACTTGCCGGCGTTGGGCATGCCCAGCAGCCCCACGTCGGCCAGCACCTTCAGCTCCAGCCGCAGCTTCTTCTGCTCACCTGGCCAGCCGGGCGTCTTCTGGCGCGGCGCGCGGTTCGTGCTGGTCTTGAAGTGCAGGTTGCCGAAGCCGCCGTCGCCACCCTTGACGATCAGCACCTTCTCGTCCGGCACCAGCAGCTCGGCGATGACTTTATTCGTCTCGGTGTCGGTGATCACGGTGCCCATCGGCATGCGCAGCACGATGTCTTCGGAGGCCGCACCGTACTGGTCGGAACCGCGCCCGTTCTCGCCACGGCGGCCTTCATGGCGGCGCGCGTAGCGAAAGTCGATCAGCGTGTTGAGGTTGCGATCACCCACCGCGAAGACGCTGCCACCGCGACCGCCATCGCCGCCGTTCGGGCCGCCGAAGGGCAGGAACTTCTCGCGGCGAAAGCTCATGCAGCCGTTGCCGCCATCGCCGGCGACGACGTCGATGGTGGCTTCGTCAACGAATTTCATGGGTGTCGATCATGTGAAGCGGGAATGGTAGACCAGCCCCTGAAAAAACGAAGCCCCGGGGTCGCCGGGGCTTCGTCTATGGTGCACCGCTCGTGCGGTGGCTGCGATCAGATCGCCGTGACGAAGACCGTCTGGCGGTTGCGCGGGCCCTTGACGGCGTAGCTCACCTGGCCGTCGACCAGTGCGAACAGCGTGTGGTCCTTGCCGATGCCGACATTGGTGCCGGCATGGAACTTGGTCCCGCGCTGGCGCACGATGATCGAACCGGCCGGAATCTTCTGGCCGCCGAACACCTTCACGCCGAGCATCTTGGGTTGAGAGTCGCGGCCGTTCCGTGTGGAACCACCGCCCTTTTTCTGTGCCATGAGTCTGCTCCTTGTTAAGCGTTCACCGCACCGATTTGGATCTCGGTGTAGTTCTGGCGATGGCCTTGCCGCTTCTGGTAGTGCTTGCGGCGACGCATCTTGAAGATGCGCACCTTGTCATGCCGGCCATGTGCCAACACGGTAGCCACCACGCTTGCGCCCGTTACCAAGGGAGTCCCGACCTTCAGGTCGGTGCCGGCGCCAATGGCCAACACCTGGTCGATCGTGATCTCTTGGCCAACATCCGCAGCAATCTGTTCTATTTTGATCTTTTCGCCTGCAGCAACCTTGTATTGTTTGCCGCCGGTTTTTATGACCGCGTACATATCAGCCCTTTCAATTGAATTCCCCGGCGCCCGGCCTTCGCCACGCACCAGAGCCCTGCAAAACTCGCAGAGCCTGTGATTCTAGCATGCAAGGACTTTGCTGCAACCGACCCGGCTTGCCCCAAAGCCACTTTCTATAATCGACCGATCCCAGCCGAGCCCAGCGTGCAGCCTTCATCCCCGCCCACATCCGTTCGTGTCGATGCCTCCGTGCCCAGCGCTGTCGAGTTGATGTCGGCCGACATGCGCGAGGTGGACGCCGTGATCCAGCGCCGCCTGGCGTCCGACGTGGCAATGGTCAACCAGATCGCCCACTACATCATCAGTGCCGGCGGCAAGCGCATCCGCCCGATGTTGGTGCTGCTGTTCTCGAGCGCGCTGGGCTTCGCCGGGCGCGAGCGTTTCGAGCTGGCGGCAACGGTCGAATTCATCCATACGGCCACGCTGCTGCACGATGATGTCGTCGACGAATCGGCTCTGCGCCGAGGGCGTCAGACGGCCAACGCGCTGTTCGGCAACGCAGCGAGCGTGCTGGTCGGCGATTTCGTCTATTCGCGCGCCTTTCAGATGATGGTGTCGGTGAACCGCATGCGCGTGCTTGAGGTGCTGGCCGACGCCACCAACGTGATCGCCGAAGGCGAGGTGCTGCAGTTGATGAACATGCACGACCCCGACCTGTCGGTGGACGACTACCTGCGCGTGATCCGGTTCAAGACCGCGAAACTGTTCGAGGCGAGCGCCCGTATCGGTGCGGTGCTTGCCGAGGTGGGCCCGGATGTCGAGGAGTGCTGCGCCGACTATGGGCGCTCTCTGGGCACGGCCTTCCAGTTGATCGACGATCTGCTCGACTACGAAGGTGCGACCGAGCAGTTGGGCAAGAACGTGGGCGACGATCTCCGCGAAGGCAAGCCGACCCTGCCCCTGCTGCATGCCATGGAACGCGGCAGCGCTGCCGAGCGTGACCTCATCCGTCATGCCATCCAGCACGGCGAGGTCGCACGGCTGCCGGAGATCGTCGAAATCGTGCGTCACACCGGCGCCATCGTCGCGACACGCGAGGCCGCCCGCGCCGAAGCAGACAAAGCATCGAAGGCGCTGCGCGTGCTGCCCGAGTCGCCCTACCGGGAAGCTCTGCTAGAATTGTGTTTTCGATCAGTCGACCGCTCGATGTGAGTGGCTCGGCGCCGATCCTGCCGTGATGGCAGGGCCAGATCGGGGTGTAGCTTAGCCTGGTAGAGCGCTACGTTCGGGACGTAGAGGCCGGAGGTTCGAATCCTCTCACCCCGACCAAATTCCGTTGTTCAATGCAGATGAATGGTTCGCGCCGGTCGAGCCGTCGGCATCGCCTCGCGTGGCGGGAAACCCGCATCCCGACCGATCTGAATCCCCTTCTTGCACAACGCGTGCTAATCTGTTGATTCTGCAAAGTTCTTTTCTGTTTCGAGCGATCCGCCGACGCCCGATGCCCTGGGCGCGTGCAATCAGTTTCATTTCGACCGGGACGTGCGTGAATTGTTGGCTTCGGGCGGCGCGGCGAACCTATACAGTGACTGACGTTTACGTGATCATGTTCTGTTGGCCCCACTTGGATTGAATCAGCGAATCGTGGACACATTGGCAGAAGCTCCGCAGTCATCGCTATCGGGCGTTGCCCGCGTGCTCGTTCACGCGGGCAAGTTGAACGCGAAGGTCGCGGAGGACCTCGTTCGCACCTCGAAGGACAAGCGCAGCAGCTTCGTGTCGGCGGTGATTGCCGCCGGTGCGGTGTCACCCATCGACTTGGCACACACGCTGTCGAGCGCCTTGGCCCTGCCGTTGCTGGACCTGGACGCCGTCGATCTGCAGCGCCTGCCCCGCAACGTGATCGAGGGCAAGCTCGCCGCGCAGTATCAGATCGTCGTGCTCGGAAAGCGAGGCAGTCGCCTATTCATCGGCGGCGCCGATCCGACCGACCAGGAAGCGGTCGAGCGCATCAAGTTCGCCACGCAGCTGTCTCCCGAGTGGGTGATCGTCGAGCACGACAAGCTGGCCAAGATACTCGAAGCCAGCGGCGCCAGCGCCAGCGAGACGCTCGAGTCGATGGCCTCGGGCGAGTTCGAGTTCGACGTCACCGACGACGTCACGACGCCCCAGGAAAGCAACGAACAGACGTCGGATGTCGAAGACGCGCCGGTCGTTCGTTTCCTGCAGAAGATGCTGATCGATGCGATCAACGCGCGCGCGTCCGACCTGCACTTCGAGCCCTACGAATACCACTACCGGGTGCGCTTCCGCATCGACGGCGAACTGCGAGAAATCACGCAGCCGCCCATCGCGATCAAGGACAAGCTGTCGTCGCGCATCAAGGTGATTTCACGGCTGGACATCGCCGAGAAGCGCGTCCCGCAAGACGGTCGCATGAAGCTGAAGTTCGGCTCCAAGGCAATCGATTTCCGGGTCAGCACGCTGCCCACATTGTTCGGCGAGAAGATCGTGATCCGGATTCTCGATCCGTCGAGCGCGAAAGTGGGCATCGAGGCGCTGGGCTACGAGAAGATCGAGAAGGACCGCCTCCTCAAGATCATTCAGCGCCCTTACGGCATGGTGCTCGTGACCGGCCCAACCGGCAGCGGCAAGACCGTGTCGCTGTACACCTGCCTGAACATCCTGAACCAGCCCGGCGTGAACATCTCGACCGTCGAGGATCCCGCCGAAATCAACCTGCCCGGCGTGAACCAGGTCAACGTGAACGACAAGGCCGGACTCACGTTTTCCGCAGCGCTAAAGTCGTTCCTGCGCCAGGATCCGGACATCATCATGGTCGGCGAAATCCGCGACCTCGAGACCGCCGACATCGCGATCAAGGCGGCGCAGACCGGCCACATGGTCATGTCGACGCTGCACACGAACGACGCGCCGACGACGCTGACGCGCCTGCTCAACATGGGTGTGGCGCCGTTCAACATTGCATCGAGCGTGCTGCTGATCACCGCGCAGCGCCTGGCCCGCAAGCTGTGCGAAACGTGCAAGTCTCAAGCTGACTACCCCCGCGAGGCCATGCTCAAGGCAGGCTTCACCGAGGCTGATCTGGATGGCACCTGGCGGCCTTACCGTGCCGTGGGCTGCCAGTCGTGCAACCACGGATACAAAGGGCGCGTCGGCATCTACCAGGTCATGCCGATCACCGAAGACATCCAGCGCATCATCCTTTCGTCCGGGACCTCGATGGACATCGCCCAGCAGGCGCAGCGCGAAGGCGTGCGCGACTTGCGGCAGTCGGGCCTGGTCAAGGTGCGCGCAGGCGTCACGACACTCGAAGAAGTGATCGCTGTGACGAATGAATGAGTCGAGCCTGAGCAACCTTTAACGCACTACAAACAACGGGACGGGGAGCACATCCTCGAGAGGCAACATGGCCACTGCAACAGCTACTGCCGCGAAGCGCGTCAAAGAGATCGTCTTCGAGTGGGAAGGCAAGGACAAGAACGGCAAGATCGTCCGCGGCGAGATGCGCGCCGGCGGCGAAGCGGTGGTCGGCGCCAGTCTGCGTCGTCAGGGCATTCTCGTCAGCAAGGTGAAGAAGCGCCGCATGAGCGGCGGCAGGGCGATCAAGCAAAAGGACATCGCGGTCTTCACGCGCCAGCTTTCCACGATGATGCGTGCTGGCGTGCCGCTGATCCAGTCGTTCGACATCGTCGCACGTGGCAGCACGAACCCGAAGATGACGCGGCTGCTGACCGACATCCGCAGCGATGTCGAGACCGGTACCAGCCTGTCGGCTGCCTTCCGCAAGCACCCGCTGTACTTCGATGCGCTGTACTGCAACCTCGTGGAAGCCGGTGAAGCCGGCGGTATTCTTGAAACGCTGCTCGACCGCCTGGCGATCTACCAGGAAAAGACGATGGCGATCAAGAACAAGATCAAGTCGGCGCTGATCTACCCGGTCGCGGTGTTGGTGGTCGCGTTCGTCGTTCTCGCGGTGATCATGATCTTCGTGATCCCGGCCTTTGAAGACGTGTTCAAGTCCTTCGGCGCCGATCTGCCGGCGCCGACGCTGGTCGTGATCGCGATGTCGAAGTTCTTCGTGAACTACTGGTACCTGATTTTCGGCATCCTCGGCGGCGGCACGTACTTCTTCCTCGAGTCATGGAAGCGCTCGCTAAAGATGCAGAAGGTCATGGACCGCCTGCTGCTGCGCGTGCCGGTGTTCGGTGACCTGGTGAACAAGTCGGCGGTCGCGCGCTGGACGCGCACGCTGTCGACGATGTTCGCGGCCGGCGTGCCACTGGTCGAAGCGCTCGACTCGGTCGGTGGCGCCTCGGGCAACGCCGTGTTCGCCGAGGCGACCGAACAGATCCAGAAGGACGTTTCGACTGGCTCGGCGCTCACCACGTCGATGCAGACCACCGGCGTATTCCCCACCATGGTGATCCAGATGTGCGCGATCGGCGAAGAGTCCGGGTCGCTCGACCAGATGCTGGGCAAGGCAGCGGAGTTCTACGAGGACGAAGTGGACGAAGCCGTGAAGGGTCTGTCCAGCCTGATGGAGCCGTTCATCATCGTGATCCTGGGCACGCTCATCGGCGGCATCGTGGTGTCGATGTACCTCCCGATCTTCAAGCTCGGCCAGGTCGTCTAGTTCCCGGTGTCGATGGACGCACAGACCCTCGAGGTCTTACTGTCGCCGTTCGTGCTTGCCGCGTTCGGCCTGTGCATCGGCAGCTTCCTGAACGTCGTGATCCATCGTCTTCCGCTGATGATGGATCGCGGCTGGCGCATCGACAGCGCCGAGTTGCTCGGCGTGCAGATCGAGACACCGCCGCCGATCACGCTGTCGACGCCTCGCTCGCGTTGCCCCTCCTGCGGTCACCAGATCGCCTGGCACGAGAACATCCCACTGTTGAGCTATCTGCGCCTGGGCGGCAAGTGCTCGGCCTGCAAGACGCCGATCTCCGCGCGGTACCCGGCCGTCGAGGTCTCGACAGCGCTCCTGTTCGCGGCATGCGGCTGGCACGTCGGCCCGCGCCCCGAAGTGCTGCTGTGGTGCGGCCTCGTCGCGACGCTGATCGCACTCGCGCTGATCGACCTCGATACGCAATACCTGCCCGATGACCTGACCCTGCCGCTGATGTGGGCAGGCATCGTCTCGGCTGCGCTGGGGTGGCTGCCGATCACGCTGAGCGCGTCGGTTGGCGGAGCGGTCGCAGGCTATCTGTCCTTGTGGCTCGTGTTCCACGCCTACCGGCTGATTCGCGGCAAGGAGGGCATGGGCGCCGGCGATTTCAAACTGCTCGCCGCGCTCGGCGCGTGGCTGGGCTGGCAGCTGATCCCGTCGATCATCCTGCTGTCGTCGGCAGTGGGCGCGGTCGTGGGCATCGCTCTGGTTGTCTTCCGCCAGCACGACCGCGATGTGCCGATCCCGTTCGGTCCGTACCTGGCCGGCGGTGGCATCGCCGCGCTGTTCTTCGGCGAGCAACTGACGCGCCTGTGGATGCCATCGGTCTGACGGGTCGGATCGGCCTGACCGGCGGCATCGGCAGCGGCAAGAGCACGGTCGGCAAGCTGCTGGCACAACGCGGCGCCGTGGTCATCGACACGGACCTCATCGCCCGCCAGCTCACGCTGCCCGGCGGCGCCGCAATCGCCGCAATCACGCGCGACTTCGGCGCCGATCTGATCGGCGATGACGGCGCACTGGACCGCGCACGCATGCGCGACCTCGTGTTCACCGACCCCAACGCCAAGCGCCGCCTCGAGGCGATCCTGCACCCGCTGATCGGCCTCGAGACCGAGCGCCAGGCGAACGCCGCGCAGGCTGCGCCGGCACTCGTGTTCGATGTGCCCCTGTTGGTCGAATCGGGGGGTCGCTGGCGCGCCAAGGTCGACAAGGTGCTGGTGGTCGATTGCCACGAAAGCACGCAGATCGAGCGCGTCGTGCAACGCTCGGGATGGACGCCGCAAGCCGCACAGGCCGTGCTCGACAGTCAGGCCACGCGAGTGCAACGGCGCGCCAGCGCCGACGCCGTGATCTTCAACGACGGCCTCACGCTCGAGGCGCTGGCCCAAGAGGTCGCTGACATCTGGCGACACTGGGTTAGCGGGAGCGTGTGAAACAATCGGCCTTCCTTCGGCAAGCCTTGCCCTCGCAGGACCACGCACCTTGATCCTCTACGAGTACCCGTTCAACGAGAGCATCCGCACGATGCTGCGGCTCGAACACCTGTTCGACCGGCTCGGCCAGTTGATCGCCCGCGACGCGCCCGTCGATCACCACTTCGCGCTCTCGACGCTGTTCGAGATCATGGATGTCGCGTCGCGCGCCGACCTGAAGTCCGATCTGCTGAAAGACCTCGAGAAGCACAAGCAGCAGTTCGGCAGCTACCGAGGCAACCCGTCGATCTCCGAGGGCGCGCTCGACGACGTGATCGGCCGCATCGATCACGCGTTCAACGGTTTGAACCAACTGCAGGGCAAGGCCGGCGCGGCGCTGGTCAACAACGAGTGGCTGATGAGCATCCGCAGCCGCATCAGCATCCCCGGCGGCACCTGCGAATTCGACCTGCCCGCCTACTACGCATGGCAGAAGCTGCCGCCGCAACGCCGCCGTGCCGACCTCGTTCAGTGGGTCTCGCCGATGATGCCGCTGGCCGAGGCGCTCCAGGTGCTTCTGGGCCTGCTGCGTGACTCGGGCGTGCCTCACAAGGTGGTTGCACCGGGCGGCCAGTATCAGCAGAGCCTGTCGGCCGGTCGCACCTACCTGCTGATGCGTGTGCGGCTCGACGAGGCCGAAGACATCGTGCCCGAGATCAGCGGCCACCGACTGATGGTGTCCGTGCGCCTGATGCGGCAGGACGCCGAAGGCCGGCTCAAGCCGAACCCGGTGGACACGAGCTTCGAACTGACCCTGTGCGCATGAGCTCCGGTGGGAACGCCCCGCGCGTGATCCGCTGCCCGGGCTGCGGCGGGCCCAGCGTGTACTCGCCCGACAACGCGTTTCGCCCGTTCTGCAGCGCGCGCTGCAAGAACAACGACTTCGGCGCCTGGGCAAGCGAGGGCTACAGCGTCGCAGCCGAACCCGATCTCGAGGACCCGGACGCGCGGCCGACTCCCCCGCTGCCGCACTGAACTCTCAGCGCGCCAGCCAATGGTCGGCGAAGCCGACGAGATCGTCATGCACCGACTTCGCCAGCGACAGTTCCGGCCCCGTGTTCGGGCTGCCGTTGGGCGCGCGGGTCACCAACGCGGTGTGGACATGGTCGGGCACTCCACGCATGTACGGGATGTAGTCGTCGACGAACGCCACCGGTCGGAGCGCCTCGATCGTGTCGGCCTTCGGGCTGCGCTCGCCGGTCGCGTTGCCGGTCGCGATCACGCGTTCGATCGGGAAGCCCAGGTCGCGCAGATTGCGCAACCGCGCGGCCTCGAACTCGCGCTCGAGCGCCGAGACGCAGACCAGCTCGAAGCCCGCATCGTTCAGCCGGTGACACGCACCGATCGCGCCGTCGATCGCCGGGACGGTGGCCCAGAAATGTTCGTCGAACGCGGCCCGGAACTGCAGCCGCTGAGCCGCGCCAAGCCGCTCGACCTGCCAGCGGTCCATCGGCCAGTACGCGAGCGGGTCACGCTCGGCCGGCGCGTGGCCGAACGCGCGCTGCCAGGCAGACGCGTAGCCGAGGTGGAAGTCGAGCAGCACACCATCGGCGTCCAGGGCGATCAAGGGTCGGGCCATGCGACCACTTTACCCGCCGCGACCCTGCGACGCTGTCACTTGCCGGACGCCGACGCCTTCGCCGTCTCGGTGCGGAACACCAGCGCCGCCTCGAAGGAGGCGCGCACGAACTTCAACGCCGCGGCGAACTCCTCGTCGCTCAGCTGCCGCGCCGCATCGCTGCCCCGGTAGATATTCGCGAACTCGCGCTCCCGACCTGCCTGCACGGCCAGACGCCCGACGCCCAGGCCCTCCAGCGTCGCCCACAGCTTGGGGTTGTAGGTGCGCGTCAGCTTCATCACGACCGGGATCGGGTCGTTGCGGCCGAGCACGCCGGCCAGCCGGAGGATGATCTCGAACGGCAGTCCGACCTTGCCGCCCTCGACCTGCTCGAGCAAGGTCACGTCCTTCAGATTGATCGCGCTGCCGAGGTCGTTCAGCGTCAGCCCCGCCCCCACGCGCAGGTCGCGGAACAGGTTGCCCGCCTTCTCGACCGCAGCCTTGTGCGAGGGTTTGGTCAGGCGCGACGACGCGACGCGGAACGACAGATCCGCTGCCGTGTTGGCGATGCCCAGCACGAAATCGGTCCACGAGCGCAGGTCGCGCGCGAGGGTGAGCAGGCCTTTGCTCGGCGCCTCCTCGATCGGCAGCAGCACCTGGACGGGCCTGCGCTTCGCGATCGCCTTGCTCGCAGGCTTGCGCTTCTTCGCGGCTGGCGACGTCGTCATGCCGCGCGCGCCGCCACGGTCGTGGATTGACGCCTGCGCTTGGCCGCGACTACCGGTGCCTTGGGCACCGCCGGTCGGCGCGCCGGCGCCTTCTTCGCCGTCGCGCGCTTCTTCGCCACCGGTTGGGGCGCAGCCACGACAGCAGGCACATCGACCGCCGGCAACGCGGCGATCAGGGCACGCAGTACCTGATGCTCCTCGACCACATAGTTCGCGAGGTCGACCACATCGGGCATCGCGCGGCGGCAGGCGGTGAGGCCGACTTCGAGCAGGCCGTTGTAGCTCTGCACCGTCATGTTCAGCGCAATGCCGTGCCCGGGGATCGACACGGGGTAGAAGCTCGCCAGCTTGGCGCCCGCGAAGTACAGCGGGAACTGCGGCCCGGGCACGTTCGAGATCGCGACGTTGACGATCGGCGGCACGCGATTGGCCAGCCGCGAGCGACCGTAGAGCGACACCAACCCCGACATCAACCACGGCACGCCCAGCGACGGGAAGTCCGTCGGCATCGCGCCCTTCACGCTGCCCTGCAATTTCTTGCCGACGTTGGCCGACGCGTTGATCGCCTTCAGCCGCTCCAGCGGGTCCTCGATGTTCGTGGCCAGGCTCACCATCATCATCGACACCTGGTTGTTCGGATCGGTGTTGCCGGCTTCACGCAGCGACACCGGCACGCCGGCGACGAGCGGCTTGTCCGGCGTGCAATCGTAGTCGGCGAGGTAGCGCTTGAGCGCGCCGGCACAGATCGCCATCACGATGTCGTTCAGGCTGGCGCCGCTCTTCTTCGCCATCGCCTTGATCTCGGCGAGCGGCAGCGAGCGCGCAGCGAACGCGCGCTGGTTCGTGATCGCCACGTTCAGCGGCGTGCGCGGCGCGAGCCTCAGGCCGTCGGGCAACGTGAGGCGGCGCTTGCCGTCGGTCTCCGAGCGTGGGTAGAACACGCTGCCGAGCGCGCGGCCGACCGCCGGCAATGACTTGAACAGCTTCACGTACTGCGTCACCGCATTGCTCACTGCCGCACCGGCCAGTTCGGCCACGCCGAGCTGGTACTGGTTGGTGCGCAGGCGCGGCCGCGGTGGCTTGATCGGCGCGGGTATCGCCGACGGGCTCAGTAGCGCCTTCGTGATCGCCACGCCCGCCTGCCCGTCGATCGCAGCGTGGTGCATCTTGTTGTAGATCGCGACCTGGCCGGTGTTCAGGCCTTCGATCACGTAGATTTCCCAGAGCGGCCGGCTGCGGTCGAGCAGGCTCGAATGCAGCCGCGCGACGTATTTTTCGAGCTGCTCCAGCGTGCCCGGGCGCGGCAAGATCACGTGGCGCACGTGGTAGTCGAGATCGACGTCTTCGTCGTCGACCCACACCGGGTTGGCCAGGTCGAAGGGCATCAGCGCGAGCTTGCGCTGGAACACCGAAGCCAGGTGCATGCGTGTGGCCATCCAGCGCTTCACGTCTTCGTAGTAGTCGCCGGCGTAGCCCTCGGGCAGGTCGGCGATCTGCAGGCTGCCCACGTGCATCGGCATCTCGGGGGTCTCAATATGCAGGAAGGAGGCATCGATGCCGCTGAGGTGAATCATCGTCGTCTCCTTCAGGCGGGGCCTGTCGTTGCTGCGCGTTTGCGCTCTTCTTCGTCGACCAGTTCCTTCTTGGACAGCTTGCCCACCGCCGTCTTGGGCAGCTCGGCGCGCAGTTCCATCGCCTGCACCATCTCGTGCTTGCCGATGCGATCCTTCAGGAAAGCCTTCAGTTCGTCGAGCGTCAACGCCGGCGCGTCCTTCTTCAGCTTGATGAAGGCCTTGGGCGACTGGCCGCGGTACTCGTCGGGGATGCCGATCACGCACACCTCCTCGACCGACGGATGCTCGTAGATCGCCTCCTCGATCACGCGCGGGTAGACGTTGTAGCCGCCGCACAGCAGCATGTCCTTGGTGCGGTCGACGATGAAGACGAAGCCGTCCTCGTCCATCCGCGCCACATCACCGCTGCGGAAGAAGCCGTCCTGCGTCATCGACTTCGCGGTGGCTTCCGGATTCTTCCAGTAGCCCTTCATCACGTTCGGGCCGCGGATGCACAGCTCGCCGGGTTCGCCCGGTGCGGCCTCCTTGCCGGGTTCGGTGAGGCTCTCGAACTTGAGCTCGATGTTCGGGATCGGCATGCCGCACGAACCCGCCTTGCGCATGCCGTGCGCGGGCGTGAAGGTGCCGGTCGGCGAGGTCTCGGTCATGCCCCAGCCTTCGCACAGCTGCGCGCCGGTGAGGTCAAAGAAGCGTTGTGCCACCTCGACCGGCAGCGGCGCGCCGCCCGAGCCGCAGAACTGCAGCGAACGCAGCTCACCGGCCTTCACCCGCGGGTGGCTGGCCATCGCCATGTACATCGTCGGCACGCCGCAGAACAGCGTGATCTTCTTCGTGATCAGATCGTTGATCGTGGCATCGAGATCGAAGCGCGGGTGCAGCACCAGCAATGCGCCGAGGCGGATGCCGTAGAGCAGGTTGACCGTCAGCGCGTAGATGTGGAACAGCGGCAGCACGACGAGCGCGCGCTCGACGCCTTCGGTCAGCACAAGCGGCGTGCCTTGGCTCGTCTGCAGGTACTGCGCGCACGCGGCGGTCAGGTTCGCGTGGGTCAGCATCGCGCCCTTGGGCAGACCGGTCGTGCCGCCGGTGTACTGCAGCACGACGATCGCCTGCGTCAGGTCGCCCAGCGCATGCGCCTGGTACTGCCCGTCGGTGGCGAGCAACTGCTCGAACGAGACGTTGCGCTCGTCCAGCGTCACCGGCGCGAGCTGGCCGGCACCGTGCAGGTGGGCGCGCACGGCCGCCGGCTGCGCGGCGAAGTCGGCAAGGTTGCCGACGATGAGCTTCTTCAACCTTGTCGTGCCCAGCATGCGGCCCATCTGCGGATAGAGAGCCGCCAGGTCGAGCGTGACGAGCAAATCGGTCTCGCTGTCTTCGATCTTGTGCGCGAGCACACGCTCGGCGTCGAGCGGCGAGTAGTTCACGACGATGCCACCGGCCTTCAGCACGCCGAAGAACGCGATCGGATAGTGCGGCGTGTTCGGCATGAAGAGGCCGACATGCACGCCGGGGCCGACGCCGAGGTCCTGAAAGCCCTTGGCCGCGCGGTTCACGAGATCGCCGAGTTCACGGTAGGTCAGCGTGCGGCCCATGAACTCGATCGCCGGGTTCTCGGGCCAGCGGCGCACCGCGTCGTCGAGCAATTGCTGCACGGGCATCAATGGCAGCTCGGCGTCCCAGCGAACACCTTCGGGGTAGGACTTGATCCAGGGATGTTCGGCCACAGCAGGTCTCCAATGTTCTCGTGACTATCGCGTGGCCGGGGGCCGCTTCAGTTGGGGGTTTGCCCGGTGCCCGCCGTCACGCGCGCCCAGCCGGCCTCGGCCACCGACCGCGCCTTGCTGCCGGCCTCGAGGGCGTGGGGGCTGCTCGCCGAACCGTCCAGCGCGCGCCGCAGGATGCCCTGCGAGATCGCGGCGCCGCGAAACAGGTTGTAGGCGATGTAGAAGTCCCATTCGCCGCGGCCCGGCGCGGTCATGCCGGTGCGCTGGCAGTAGCGCTCCATGTAGACCTGCGCGCTCGGGATCCCGAGCGCGGCCAGGTCCAGCCCGGACAGACCGCGCCCGGTGCTGGCCGCCGTCTCCCACACCAGCGTGTGATAAGCGAAGTCGGCCATCGGGTGGCCGAGCGTGGAGAGCTCCCAGTCGAGCACGGCCACCACGCGCGGCTCGGTCGGGTGGAAGACGAGGTTGTCGAGACGATAGTCACCATGCACCAGTGCGGTCGCGTCGCCCGGCGGGATGTTCTGCGGCAGCCACTCGATCAGCCGGTCCATCGCCTCGATTCGCTCGGTCTCGGAGGCGCGGTATTGCGTGGTCCAGCGGCCGATCTGGCGCACGAAGAAGTTGCCAGGCTTGCCGAAGTCGGCCAGGCCGACGCGCGCGAGGTCGACGCGGTGCATCGCGGCGATCACCGTGTTCATGCTGTCGAAGATGGCCGCACGCTCGGCCGGTGTCATGTCGGGCAGCGACGGATCCCACAGGATGCGGCCCTGCACATGCTCCATCACGTAGAACGCGGTACCGATGACGCTCTCGTCCTCGCACAGGGCGTGGGTCTTGGGTACCGGCACATCGGTGCAGCCGAGTGCGCTCATCACGCGGTATTCGCGATCGACCGCATGCGCCGAAGGCAGCAGCTTGCCGGGCGGCTTGCGACGCAGCACATAGGTTTGTGCGGGGGTGATCAGCAGGAAGGTCGGGTTCGACTGCCCGCCCTTGAACTGCTCGACGCGCAACGGCCCCGCATAGCCTGCCACGCGCGCCCGCAGCCACGCGTCGAGTGCCGCCTCGTCGAATCGGTGGCGCTCCTGCACCGCGCTGGTCCCCGTGAATTGCCCGGTCATCGTGCCTCCTGCTGCCGCTCAAACGGTCGGTCGGCTATGCTGCCACGCGGAGCTGCACCCCGTCTGTCGCGCAGGAGCGCGGCGCCCATCCCACGACTCCGGAAGCTTCATGACCACCGACCGCCGTGCCGTGCTCGCCGCGGGTGCTGCGCTGCTGCTGCCGCGCGCCGCAGGCGCCAGGACACCCATGATGAAGACCGTCTCCGTCGAGGAACGCAGCCTCGCGGACCTGCAAGCCGACATGACCGCGGGCCGCACGAGCGCACGCCGACTCGTTGCGGCCTACACCGAGCGCATCCTGCGCATCGATCGTGCAGGCCCGAAGCTGGCCAGCGTGATCGAGCTCAACCCGGACGCACCGGCGATCGCGCAGGCACTCGACGACGAGCTCAAGTCCAAAGGCCCGCGCAGCCCGCTGCACGGCCTGCCGATCCTGATCAAGGACAACATCGCGACGCACGACCGCATGGAGACAACGGCAGGCTCGCTCGGACTCTTCGGCAGCCGGCCGCCGGACGACGCCGCCGTCGTGAAGCGTCTGCGCGCCGCCGGCGCCGTGATCCTGGGCAAGACCAACCTGAGCGAGTGGGCAAACATCCGCAGCACCACGAGCACCAGCGGCTGGAGCGCGCGCGGCGGGCTGACGCGCAACCCGTATGCGCTCGATCGCAACACCTCGGGGTCGAGCTCGGGCTCGGCCGCCGCCGCGGCGGCGAGCCTGTGCGCCGCGGCGGTCGGCAGCGAGACCGATGGCTCGATCCTCAGCCCGGCGTCGATCTGTGGCCTGGTGGGTCTGAAACCCACGGTCGGCCTGATCGGCGGCGCCGGCATCGTGCCGATCGCACACAGCCAGGACACCGCCGGCCCGATGGCGCGCAGCGTGCGCGACTGCGCGCTGC
>JBDTVC010000037.1:0-27381 GCA_040007475.1 Burkholderiales bacterium | reverse complement strand
TTGCGCGGCAGCGGGCCGTGCTTCAGGAAGTGGCGCCGCAGCGCGCCGCTGCAGATCATCAGCACTGCGTCGTTGAGGCTGGCCCTGTGCTTGCGGCGCGTCGCGTTCAGCGCGGCAAGCGGCAGGCTGATCGAGGCGAAGGCGCGCCGGTCGGAGACCGTCGCGTTCAATCGCGTCCGCGGGGCCAGCGCGAGGTTGCTGACGCTCTTGCCGCGCGTGCCCTCGCCCTTCAGCCGCGACACCATCGCGCGCGCGGTGCCGCCCGCACTGTCGCCGGCCTTCTGCGCGGCCATCTGCGACAGCACGCCCACGGCCGACGGGATCGCCTTGACGGCGTTCACCACCAGGTCGAACTGGTTCGCGAGCGCACCGCGGAGCATGTCGGCCATGCCGAGCGGCCGGCGCGCCCTACCGGCCGGCGCAGACGCGATCTCGCGCGGCGCCGGGCTCAGGTCGAGGATGGCGTGCGCGAGCGCGACTGCGGCCTGGCCGTCGACGGCAGCGTGGTGCAGCTGCGTGTACATCGCATAGCGCTTCTCGCCGTGCGGGCCGTCGCGCAGGCCCGTGAAGACGTGGAACTTCCACAGCGGGCGATCGCGCTGCAGCAGCACCGGATGCAGCCGGCCGACCTGGCGTTCGAGCTCGGCCTGATCGCCGCCCGGGCGCGCTCTCGGCAGCTTGATCTCGACGACGTGCTGTTCGAGATCGGGCTCCGCGTCGATCCACACCGGGTTCGCGAAGTTGAGCGGCATCGTCGCGAGCTTCTGTCGCAGCGCGGGCGCAAGCGGCAGCCTGCCGGCCATGTGATGGCGCATGTCGGCAACGAAGTCGCCGTGGTAGTCGGGGGGCAGCTCGAAGTTGTGCAGCGCACCGACGTGCATCGGCATCTGCGCGGTTTCGAGGTGCAGGAAGCTGGCGTCGAGCCCGGGCAATTGGTGCATGCGCCGATGCTACGGTGCGGCCACGAGCCGGCCTTAGGGGGAAGCCCTGCCGCCGCTCCTGCCGCCAAGGGCCATCGCCTCGTTGCCTGCGAGCGCGAGCAACACCAGTGCGCCGCCACCCAGCACATGCGCAGCCGGCGCCTCGCCCGCACCGAGCCAGGCCCAGGCCACGCCGAACACGACCTCGAGCAAGGCGAGCAGCGATGCTTCGGGGGCGCTCAGATGGCGTGCCGCGGCGACCGACATCAGGCAGGGAATGGCGAGCTGCACTACACCCAGCAACGCGAGCAGACCGAGATCGTGCGCACTGGCCGCGAACGGCAGCGAGAACGGCAGCGTCAGCAGGGCCGACAACAGCGCGCCGATCAACACCGCGGGCAACAGGTCGAGATCGGCGGCATGGCGGGTGTGCTGGATCACGGCCCAGTTGATCGCCGCGGCGATTGGCACTGCCAGCGCGACGACCGTGCCGATCAGATGGCGCGGGTCGGCGGTGCTCACCTCGCGCGCATACATCCACGCGATGCCGATGCCCGCGATCACGATCGCGGCCCAGGTACGCGCGGCGAGCCGGTGACCGAGGACGACCCGTGCGATCAGCGCGGTCAGCAAGGGGGCGATCGACATGGTCACCAGCACGTTCGCGACGGTCGTCAGCGTGATCGCGACCATGAATGCGGTGAACATCACGCACCAGCAGACGCCCGAAAGCCACAACGTGCGACCGCCGTCGCGCAGCGAACGCATCAGCACCGACGGCCCGCGCAGCAGCGGCAGCCCGATCGCGAGCGCGATGACGGTGAACGCACTGCGCCAGAACGTCACCTCGAAACTGCGTGCCGCTTCGAGGTGGCGGGTGACGACGCCGGCAATGCTCCACATCAGCGTGACGATCAGCATCGTCACGACAGCTCTGCGATGAGTCACTTCAGTAGTCGCTGCCTGAACTGCCGGGCGCGAGGTTGTCGAACTTGGTCAGCGGCTTGTTGAAGAACAGCTTGACCGTGCCGGTCGGCCCGTTGCGCTGCTTGCCGATGATGATCTCGGCGATGCCGGGCTCCTTGCTCTCGGCCTTGGTGTAGTAGTCGTCGCGGTAGATGAACATGATCACGTCGGCGTCCTGCTCGATGGCACCGGACTCGCGCAGGTCGCTCATCATCGGGCGCTTGTCGGGCCGTGTCTCGACGCTTCGGTTGAGCTGCGACAGCGCGATCACCGGGCACTTCAGCTCCTTGGCGAGCGACTTCAGCCCCCGAGAGATCTCGCCGATCACGGTCGCGCGGTTCTCTTCGCTGGTGCCGGCACTCCCGCTCATCAGTTGCAGGTAGTCGACCACGATCATTCCGAGCTGGCCGCATTGGCGCGCCTGGCGCCGCGCGCGGGCGCGCACCTCGCTGGGCGTGAGCGCCGAGCTCTCGTCGATGAACATGCTGACGGCGCCGAGCTTCTCGACCGCCTCCGACAGGCGACCCCATTCGTCATCCTTCAGGCGGCCGGTGCGCAGGTTGCTCTGGTCGATGCGGCCGAGGGAGCCGACCAGGCGCAGGGCCAGTTGCGCGGCGCCCATTTCCATCGAGAACACGACGACCGGCAGGCCCTCGGACACCGCAACGTGCTCCGCAATGTTCAGTGCGAACGCGGTCTTGCCCATCGACGGCCGCGCCGCGAGAACGATCAGGTCGCCGGGCTGGAAGCCGGAGGTCATGCGGTCCAGATCGAAGTAGCCGGTGCGAACGCCGGTCACGTCCTCGGCGCCGTTCTCGTGCAGTTCTGTGACACGGTCGAGCAGCGCGACAACCAGCGAGTCCATGCTCTGGAAGCCCTGCTGCGACTTCGAACCCTCTTCGCCGATGCGGAAGATCTTGCCCTCGGCCTCGTCGAGGATCTCCGAGACCGCGCGGCCCTGCGGGTTGAACGCGCTGGTGGCGATCTCGTCGCTCGCGGCGACGAGCTTGCGGAGCACGGCACGCTCGCGGACGATCTCGGCATAGCGCCGCATGTTGGCCGCACTCGGCACGCTCTGCGCCAGCGCATTCAGGTACACGAGCCCGCCGCATTCGTCGGCCTTGCCCAGGCTCTGCAACTGCTCGAACACGGTGATCACGTCGGCCGGCTTGGTCGCGCTGACGAGCGCACCGATGGCCGCGTAGATGTGGCGATGCTCGTAGCGATAGAAGTCGCTGTCTGTCAGCAGATCGCCGGCCCGATCCCAGGCGCTGTTGTCCAGCAGCAGGCCGCCGAGCACGCTCTGCTCGGCCTCGACCGAGTGCGGCGGTATCCGCAGCTTCGCAACCTCGTCGTCGGGGTGCGACATGGGCGGGGAGTACTCGGTGGGCAGGAAGATGGTCGACATCGCGGAATGATAGGTCGGGGTTCGGCGCACGGCTGTGCGCAACCCTGTGGATATTCAGGGGAAATGGCGGGGAAACTTCCGCGCCAAAAAAGAAGGGCCGGCAATGCCGACCCTTGTCTGAGAGCGCGAGTGCGCGTCAGTCGGTTTCGCCGAGGACGACAACCTTCACTTCGACGACCACGTCAGTGTGCGGCGCCACCGTCACGGTGTGCTCGCCGACGGTCTTCAGCGGACCGTTGGGCATGCGAACTTGCGCCTTCGCGATCTTGAAGTCGATGCGCGTCAGCGCGTCGGCGATGTCGGCGTTGGTCACCGACCCGAACAGCCGACCATCGACGCCCGCCTTCTGCGTGATGTGGACCGTGCGGCCGCTCATCTTCTCGCCCAGGGCGGCAGCGGTAGCGAGCTTTTCGGCGGCGGCTTTCTCGAGCTCGGCACGCTTGAGTTCGAACTCCTTGATCGCCGATTCGGTCGCGCGGCGAGCCGAGCGTTGCGGGATCAGGAAGTTGCGTGCGTAGCCGTCCTTGACCTTGACGACATCGCCGAGGTCGCC
This sequence comes from Burkholderiales bacterium, assembly GCA_040007475.1. Classification (GTDB taxonomy): domain Bacteria; phylum Pseudomonadota; class Gammaproteobacteria; order Burkholderiales; family Burkholderiaceae_C; genus LMDS01. The sequence goes on along the minus strand of JBDTVC010000037.1, from coordinate 23,534 downwards.
GAGGTTGGCGACTTTTTCCAGCAGGATGATTTGCATGTGATTGCTCCTCAGACCTTGTGCTGGTCGCTGTACGGCAGCATCGCCAGGAAACGGGCGCGCTTGATGCACGTCGTCAGCTGGCGCTGGAAGAACGCGCGCGTGCCAGTCAGGCGGGCGGGCGTGATCTTGCCGTTCTCACCGATGAAGTCGCGCAGCGTGTCGATATCCTTGTAATCGATCTGCTTGACGCCGGTGACCGTGAAGCGGCAGAACCGCTTGCGACGGAACAGCAGCGATTGGGTGTTGCGCTTGGGTTTGCGGTCCTTCGAGAACCGGCCTTTACCACGTGGCGGGGGCATAGTTGATACCTCGTTCTAAATCAAAATCGAACAGTGAGCTTGGGGTCTGTGATCAGTCCAGCTCGGTGACATGGAAGACGATTCCTCGGCCGTTGCGCTGTGAGCCCAGGAAGCCGGCAAAGCCGTGTGTGCTTCCCATCTCGATCTTCGCGACGCGCTGAGTGATTTCCCCGATGGCTCTGGCCTTGATCTCGAACCAGACCTTGCGGGTCTGGCCATCTTGAGTGGCCTCCGATTCGTGCTTCAGGCTCAAATCGAGGGCCGGCAAACCGGCCGGGGTGTATCGCAACGCGCCTCGCTCCACCAGTTGCGCCGTCAGAACCAGACGGTTCATTCAGCGCTGCGGTGAAGGCAACGGCAATCGCATCGTCAGGCCGAAGCCTCCTGGGGCGGACGCTCCTGGCGTTCCGGGCGATCGCCTCGATCACCACGTTCCGGCGGAGGCGACGACTTGCGCGAATCTTCGCGCTCGACCATCTTCATCATCACGGACGGCGCGGTCACGGCTTCGTCCTGCAGCACCGTGAGGTGCCGGATGACGGCGTCGTTGAAGCGGAAGCCCGTTTCGAGTTCGGCCAGCACTTCCTTGCTGCACTCGATATTGAGGCAGAGGTAGTGGGTCTTCGCGAGTTTCTGGATCATGTAGGCCATCTGGCGACGCCCCCAGTCTTCCACGCGGTGGACCTTGCCGCCGCCGGCGGTGACCACACCCTTGTAGCGTTCCAGCATGGCCGGAACCTGTTCGCTTTGATCCGGATGGATCAGCAGAACGATTTCATAGTGACGCATTTGAACTCCTTGTGGTTTCCGCAGACCAGCAAAGGTCTGCGGTGATGACAGCCACCCCGAAGCGTCATACCCAGGTGTGGCAAGGCAAGCCCGCGAGTATACCCCGAGTCAACCGGGCTGACCAGGGTGGCGCAGGTTCCGGACGAAGCGACGTGTCACTGCCCCGGGCGCGGGCGTCAAGAGGCTGACCACCACGCACACCGCGAATCCCAGAGGCACCCCGAAGGCACCGGCGGAGATCGGCAGGATGCCCCACCACAGGTCGATCGGCGCCGTGACATGGAACACGCTGCGCAGCCACGTTTCGTTGCGGACCAGGTAGTAGATCGTCACGACCAGCCCGCACGTCATCCCGCTCAGCGCGCCCCACTTGTTGGCCCGGCTCCAGAAGATGCCGAGCACCAGCGCCGGGAAGAAGGCCGACGCGGCGATCGAGAACGCTGCCGTGACGAGAAACAGGATGTCCGCGGGTCGCTGCGCTGCGACACCGGCTGCGGTCAGCGCGGCGACCAGCAACAGGACCTTCGAGATCGTCACCCGGCGTGTGGTCGACGCATCGCTGCCGCCGATCATCTTGAAGTACAGGTCGTGCGACAGCGCGTTCGAGATCGTGAGCAACAGGCCATCCGCGGTCGACAGTGCCGCGGCCAGGCCACCCGCCGCCACCATGCCAGAAATCACGTACGGCAAGCCGGCGATCTCGGGGGTGGCGAGCACGACCAGATCGCTGCCGATGCGGATCTCGCCCAGCTGCAGGATGCCGTCGTGGTTGATGTCCACCACCGACACCAGCGACGGGTCGACGCGGGACCACGCGGCCACCCAGGCCGGCAATCGGTCGAACGGCAGCCCGACGAGCCCGTTGAAGACTTCGTACTTCACGAGCACCGCGAGCGTCGGCGCGGTCAGGTAGAGCAGCAGGATGAAGAACAGCGTCCAGGCGACGGATTCGCGCGCCTGCCGCACCGACGGTGTCGTGTAGCTGCGCATCAGGATGTGCGGCAGCGCCGCGGTCCCGACCATCAGACAAAACACGAGGGCGATGAAGTTGCGCCGCGACTCCTCGAACGTGCGCCGCTGTGCCGGCGTGCCGTCGGGGTCGCCGGCGAACTGCTGCGCATGCGGCGGCATGCCGGCCAGTGGCTGGGCGCGCGCACGGTTGTTCGCCACCTCGCGGGTCCATTCGTCACGGGCGGCGGCTTCGCTGCGAGGCAGCGCCGCCAGCACCTTGTCCGCGGACTGGATCTCGCGCAACGGCGCGTTCGCGGCCTTCAGTTCGCGGCTGCGCCGCTGCGCGTCCAGGCGATCGTGGACGAGCGCGGCGGGCACGTCCGCCAGCTTGTGCTCGTAATCGTCGGCACGGGCCTTGAACAGCGAGCGGACCTCGATCTCGGTGGGGTCGCTGAGCAGCAGCGTCTCCCGGTCGGCGACGCGCGCGATCTGCTGGCCGGCGGCGATCTGCGGTATCGGGATCCCGGTCTGCTTGACCGACAGCCAGACGACCGGCACGAGGTACGCGATCACGAGGATGATGTACTGCGCCACCTGCGTCCAGGTGACGGCGCGCATGCCCCCCAGGAACGAGCACATCAGCACGCCGCCAAGGCCGAGAAAGATGCCGAGCACGAAGTCCACGCCCGTGAGCTGCGTCGTGATCAGGCCGACGCCGTAGATCTGCGCCACGAGATAGATGAACGAGCACAGGATCGCCGCCAGCAGACCGAGCAGCCGCGGCGCGCCGCCACCGAAGCGTTCGGCAAGGAAGTCCGGGATCGTGAACTGGCCGAACTTGCGCAGGTACGGCGCGAGCAACAACGCCACCAGCACATAGCCACCGGTCCAGCCCATCACATAGGCCAGGCCGCCATAGCCTTGCAGATAGAGCGTGCCCGCCAGCCCGATGAACGACGCGGCGGACATCCAGTCGGCAGCCGTGGCCATGCCGTTGTACATCGCCGGCACACGGCGCCCGGCCACGTAGTACTCGGTCGCATCGGTGGTGCGGCTGACGATGCCGATCACCGCATACAGCGCCACGGTGGCCAGCAGGAAGATCACGCCGATCCAGCGTCTGGACAGCCCCAGCTGCTCGAGCACTGCGATGAGCCCGACGAATGCGACGAAGCCGAGCGTGTAGCGCAGGTAGATTCGATCCAGTCTGCGCTTGAACCCGGTGGCGCCAGCTTCGGTCACGTCACTCATCCTCGGCCACATCGGTGGCCACGTCCAGCTTGTGCATCGACACCGCGTAGATGCACACGAGCGCGAGGTAGACCACGAGGGCCCCTTGCGACGCGACCCAGAAGCTGAACGGCCACCCGAACAGTCCGAAGCTGAGTTCACGTGCGAAGAACGCGACGCCGAAGGTGACGAGGAACCCGATCATCAGCAACCAGGCCGTGAGGCGCAGGCAGGTGCGCCAGCGGTTGCTCGCGACGGCGTCGGACGGTATCCCGGCCATCAGCGCGGTGAAGAGGACTGGCGGCGGGCGGGCATGCCGTATTGTGCGATCTCCCACAGCCTGCAATCCGCTGCGCAACGCCTCGCATGCGTTGGGGATATCCCCGGGCCTTGTTCACGGAAACAATGCCGCAGGGCCTGCGTCGCAAGCCTACACTGGGTTACAACTGGCCTGACGAGGCCTGCAACGGGACTTGAAGCGATGAACAGCTCCAGCGGCTCCGGCTTCGGCCACTCCCCGGCTGCGCCAGCCCCCGATGCGTGGCAAGCGACGCGTGCACAGACCTCGCTGGCGACACAGATCATGGCCAGCGACGACAATGCGGTGGCCGAGAAACCGCCCATCGGCCGGCAGATCTCGCCCACCGAGCACGAGCTCTTCGTGTCGTGCGATCCGGCACTGGCGCTGCAGCAGCAGTTCGAGCACCTCCATCCTGAATTCATTGCGGTGCACGATGTGTCCACATCGTCCTCGCGTCGCCTTCTCGCGGGCATCGCCGCGGCGAGTTCTCGGTCCGTGCAGAAGCTCATCGTTCGGCGCCAAGGCTATGGCACGCCGCTGGCGACGCTCGAGTTCGTCGATCTGCCGACGCCCGACAACACGCCGCTGCGCATGTACTCGACCGAGGTCGATGCCGACACCCTCGCACGCCAGGGCCTGGCGCGCACGCTGCTCGGCTTCAGCCGCCTGGGCGTGATGATGGTCGGTGATCTTCCGCCGCATTCGATCGCCAGCGTGTTCAAACCACTTCGCGACGCGATGTTGAGCGGCCCTTGGCCCAATCGCCAGTTGCTGCTGCTGCCGCTGGCCGCTGGCAGCGCGCTTGCAGCACAGGGTGCCGAGATGGGGCGCGGCACGGGCGTGACCGTGCGCACGACGCCGCAAGTGGTGCGCCCCGCCGATGCGTGGGGATTCATCAATGGCACCTGGGCACGGTTGCGCGAAGGTACGACGCTGGACCGCCGCTCACCCAACTCCCCCGGCGCGGCCGCACGCCGCGCGCCGCGTGCCGCCACGGCACCGGTGACGCCTGCGACAGTCCCCGAAGTGCCACGCAGCGTGGACACGCGGGCCATGCGCCCGATGCCGACGATCGACTCCCCGGCCACCCGCGCCGCCGCGCCGCAGCGCAGCCTGCTCGACCGCTACGTCCACCAGCTCAGCGAACTGCCGGGCATGGTGAGCTGCTGTGTGTTCGACGTGAACAGCGGCCTGGAAGTCACCCACGCCGGCGCGAGCCCGGGTGCTTCCGATATGGCGATGCACGGCAAGGCGCTGCTCGCCGGCATGAGCGCGAGCAGCCGCACGCTGGGCCTGGGCCATGTGCTGCCCGAGGCCGCGATCACGCTCGGCTCGCACCATCTGCTGCTGCGCGCCGTGCCCGGCCATCCAGGCCTGGCACTCCACGCGGCACTCGACAAGACCCACGCCAACTTGACGCTGGCGCGGCTCCAGGTTCAGCGCATGGACTCGCTGTTCGAGTCGGCCGCCAAGCCGGCTTAGTGCACCACACGCTCGAAGGCGAACCCGTCGCCTTCGAAGTCGACCGGGATCACGTCCTTCGGGCCGAAGCGCCCTTCGAGGATCAGCTTGGCCACCGGATTCTCGATGCGCCGCTGGATCTCGCGCTTCAGCGGGCGCGCGCCGAACACCGGGTCGAAGCCGGCCTTCGCCAGTTCGGCCAGCGCGCTCGGTGAAACGACCAGCTTCATGTCCATCTTCTCGAGGCGCGCTTCCAGCACCTTCAGCTGGATCTTCGCGATCGCCTCGATGTTCTTCGCGTCGAGCGCATGGAACACCACCGCCTCGTCGATGCGGTTCAGGAACTCCGGGCGGAAGTGCTGCTTGACCTCGGCCCAAACCGCCTCGCGGATCGCCTCGCTGCTCTGGCCGGCCATCTGCATGATCTGGTGCGAGCCCAGGTTGCTCGTCATCACGATCACCGTGTTCTTGAAGTCGACGGTGCGACCTTGCCCGTCGGTCAGACGACCGTCGTCGAGCACCTGCAGCAGCACGTTGAAGACGTCCGGATGCGCCTTCTCGACCTCGTCGAGCAGCAGCACGCTGTAGGGCTTGCGCCGGACGGCCTCCGTCAGGTAGCCGCCTTCGTCGTAGCCGACGTAGCCCGGCGGCGCGCCGATCATGCGCGCGACCGAATGCTTCTCCATGAACTCGCTCATGTCGAGGCGGATGAGGTGATCCTCGCTGTCGAAGAGGAAGCCGGCGAGCGCCTTGCACAGTTCGGTCTTGCCGACGCCGGTCGGCCCCAGGAACAGGAACGAGCCGGTCGGCCGGTTCGGATCGGACAGGCCCGACCGCGAACGGCGGATCGCGTCGGACACGGCCGTGATGGCCTCGTCCTGCCCGATCACGCGCTCGTGCAGCTTCGCTTCCATCTGCAGCAGCTTGTCGCGCTCGCCCTGCATCAGCTTGGACACCGGGATGCCGGTCGCGCGCGCCACGACCTCGGCGATCTCTTCGGTGCCGACCATCGTGCGCAGCAACTGTGGCTTGCCCTTGCCTTTGCTGTCGGCGCCCTTCTTCGTCTCCTTCGCCTGGGCGTCCTTCAGCGTCTTCTCGAGCTCGGGCAACTTGCCGTATTGCAGCTCCGCGACCTTGTTGAAATCGCCCTTGCGCTTGAACTCCTCGATCTGCGTGCGGATGCGATCGATCTCTTCCTTGACGTGCGCCGAGCCCTGCGCGGCAGCCTTCTCGGCCTTCCAGATCTCGTCCAGATCGGCGGCTTCGCGTTGCAGCTTGGTGATCTCGACCTCGATCAGCCCGAGCCGCTTCTGCGAGGCTTCGTCCTTCTCGCGCTTGACGGCCTCGCGCTCGATCTGCAGCTGGATCAGCCGGCGGTCGAGCTTGTCCATCACCTCGGGCTTGGAGTCGATCTCGATCTTGACCTTGGCTGCGGCCTCGTCGATCAGGTCGATCGCCTTGTCGGGCAGGAATCGGTCGGTGATGTAGCGGTGGCTCAGCTCGGCCGCAGCCACGATCGCGGGGTCGGTGATCTCCACACCGTGGTGGATCTCGTACTTCTCCTGCAGCCCGCGCAGGATCGCGATCGTCGCCTCCACGGTCGGCTCGCCGACGAGGATCTTCTGGAAGCGCCGCTCCAGCGCCGCGTCCTTCTCGATGTACTTGCGGTACTCGTTCAGCGTGGTCGCGCCGATGCAGTGCAACTCGCCGCGCGCCAGCGCGGGCTTCAGCATGTTGCCGGCATCGATGGCGCCCTCGGCCTTGCCGGCCCCGACCATGGTGTGCAACTCGTCGATGAAGACGATGGTCTGGCCCTCGTCCTGCGCGACTTCCTTCAGCACGCCCTTGAGCCGCTCCTCGAACTCGCCGCGGAACTTCGCACCCGCCAGCAGCAGCGCCATGTCGAGCACCAGTACCCGCTTGCTCTTCAGCGAGTCGGGCACCTCGCCAGCAACGATGCGCTGCGCCAGCCCTTCGACGATGGCCGTCTTGCCCACACCCGGCTCGCCGATCAGCACCGGGTTGTTCTTGGTCCGGCGCGACAGCACCTGGATCGCTCGGCGGATCTCGTCGTCGCGGCCGATCACCGGGTCGAGCTTGCCGTTGCGGGCGCGCTCGGTCAGGTCGATCGTGTACTTCTTGAGCGCCTCGCGCTGGCCTTCGGCTTCGGCGTTGTCGACCGACTGGCCGCCGCGCACCGCCTCGATCGCTGCCTCGAGCGCCTTGCGCGTCAGGCCGTGACCGCGCACGATGCCGCCGAGGTCCGACTTGGCCTCGCTCACGGCCAGCAGAAACATCTCGCTCGCGACGAACTGATCACCGCGTTTGCTCGCCTCCTTCTCGGCCGACTGCAGCAGCGACGCGAGGTCGCGCCCGGGCTGCACGACCTGGCCGCTGCCCTGCACCTGCGGCAGTCCGGTCAGCAGCGTGTCGAGCCCCGTGCGCAACGCGGCCGTGTTCGCGCCGGCGCGGTCGAGCAGGGCCTTGGGGCCGTCGGCCTGGGCCAGCATCGCGAGCAACAGGTGCACCGGCTCGATGTACGGGTTGTCGCGCGTGACGGCCAGGCTCTGCGCGTCGGCCAGGGCTTCCTGGAACTTGGTGGTGAGTTTGTCGATTCGCATGGGAAAGATCCTCCGATTGCGACGGACATGGGGGGAAGATCACCGATATTCAAGCCGGGGAGGCGCCCCGACCTTGCGCTCAATCAAGCAGCAGTCGCAGCAGCGTGAATCCGAGCGCCGCACTCGCCAGCGACCCGAGCAGGTGCGCCAGCGTGTGCGCCGCGGCCATGCCCAGCGCGCCGCGCTGGAGCAGCAGCAGCGACTCGGCCGAGAACGACGAGAAGGTCGTGAGCCCGCCAAGAAAGCCGGTGACGATGAGCAGGCGCATCAGTTCGTTCGGCGTGCGCTCGAACCAGAACAGGGCCATGCCAATCAATAGCCCCCCCACGCAATTGACGAGCAAGGTGCCGAGCGGGAAGCCGACCCAGCGCGCGTTGAGCCAGAGCCCGGCGCCCCAGCGCGCGATCGCGCCGAGCGCGGCGCCAACCGAGATCGCGAGGATCTGCAGCCAGGGCAGCCCCGAACTCACGCTCCGCTCCCGTTGTCGGCGTTCGTCGACGCGATGCCCCAGCGGGCGATCGCCGCATCGTCGCTGCTGCGCGCATCGACCCAGCGTGCGCCCTCCGGCGTCTGTTCCTTCTTCCAGAACGGCGCCTGCGTCTTCAGGTAGTCCATCAGGAATTCGCAGGCCTGGAAGGCCTCGCCGCGGTGCGCCGACGTGACCGCGACCATCATGATCTGGTCCTGCGGCTGCAGCAGCCCGACGCGATGGATGACGCGCGCGGCGCTAATCTGGAAGCGCTGCTGCGCCTGGTCGATCATTGCCTCGATCGCGCGCTCGGTCATGCCCGGGTAGTGCTCGAGCTCCATCGCGCTGACGCCCTGCCCGTCGTTGCGGTCGCGCACGGTGCCGATGAAGGCGGCCACCGCGCCGACGCTGGCGTCGCCGGCCCTCAGCGCGGCGACTTCGGCGCCGAGGTCGAAGTCGGCGGTCTGCACCGTGACGCGTGGGGCGTTCATCCTAGCCGCCGGTAACGGGCGGGAAGAACGCCAGTTCGCTGCCGTCCGCCACGGCACGCGTCTCGTCGCACAGCACCTGGTCGAGCGCGCAGCGCAGCGCCCGACCGCGAGCCAGCGCCAAGGCGTGGGCGCCACCACGGGCGATCAGCAGGTCGCGCACGGCGCTGACCGTCGTGCCCTCGGCCACGTCGATGCTCTCGCCGGCACCGAGCGACTCGCGGATCGACGCGAAGTAGCGCAGCTTGAGCTTCACGCCAGCCATTCCGCGAACGAGACGAACTGCACCACGTCACCGCGGCGGATCACCTGGCCGCCCGGGTTGTCGACCACGCCGTCGCCCCACACGGCCGAGGTCAGCACGCCGGAGCTCTGATTCGGGAACAGGTCGAGCCCGCCCGTCTCGTTGCGGCGCACGCGCAGGAACTCGCGCCGCTTGTCGGCCTTGGGCCAATCGAAATCCGCCCGCAGGGCGCTGCGCCGCACATCGAGCATCGATGCGCCCTGCAGCCGCAGCAGCAACGGCCGGATGAAGAGCAGGAAGGTGATGAAGCTCGACACCGGGTTGCCCGGCAAGCCCACGATGTGCGCGCTCGAACCGTCCGGGCGACGCACCGCGCCGAACGCCAGCGGCTTGCCCGGCTTGATCGCGATCTGCCACAGCTCGATGCGGCCGTCGGCCTGCACGGCGGGCCGCAGGTGGTCTTCCTCGCCGACCGACACACCCCCCGACGTGACGATCAGGTCGTTGCCCTGTGCCGCGCGGCGCAGCGCGTCGCGTGTGGCGTCGAGTTGGTCGGGCACGATGCCGAGATCGGTGCACTCGCAGCCCATCGCCTGGATCGCCGCGCGCAGCGTGAAGCGGTTGGAGTTGTAGATCGCGCCCGGCTTCAGCGGCTCGCCGGGCATCGCGAGTTCGTCGCCGGTCGAGAACACCGCGACACGCGGGCGGCGCGTGACTTGAAGTGCGGCCGCGCCGACCGTGGCAGCCAGCCCGAGCGCCTGCGGCGTCAGGCGGGTGCCGGCCGGAAGCACGACGCTGTCGCTGCGCACGTCCTCGCCGCGGCGGCGGATCCACTGCCCGGCGCTGGGCACGGCGTTGACACGCACGGCGCCGTCGATGGCCTCGCACTGTTCCTGCATCACCACTGCATCGGCGCCGGGAGGCACCTGCGCGCCCGTGAAGATCCGCGCCGCACTGCCGGGCTGCAGCGGCTGGCCGACGACACCGGCCGGGATGCGCTGCGTCACCGGCAGCACCACGCCGGCGCTGGGCACATCGGCGCTGCGCAGCGCGTAGCCATCCATCGACGTGTTGTCCTGCGGCGGCACATCCAGCGCCGAACGGACGTCGTGCCGCAGCACGCGGCCGAGCGCGTCGAAGGTCGACAGCGACTCGACATCCGCCAGCGGTGTCACCGCACCGAGCAGACGGCCCAGCGCGTCGTCGAGCGTGAGCAGTTCAGCCATGGGTCTCGATGAAGGCCTTGACGCGCGCGGTGTCGGCGGGCATCACCTCGCAGCGCTTGGGCAGCGCCTCGATGCCGCGCATCGCGGCCGGGCGGTCGGGTTCACGGCCGATCGCTTCGACGATGGTCTCGGCGAACTTGGCCGGCAAGGCGGTCTCGAGCACGATGGTCGGCACCTCCGGGGTCAGGTGCTCGCGCGCCACCTTCAGGCCGTCGGCCGTGTGCGTATCGACGATCGTGCCGAAGCGCGCATGCGTGTCGCGGATCGTCGCGAGCCGGTCGGCGTGCGTGCTGCTGCCCGAGACGAAACCGTAGCCGGCGACGCGCGCGAACTCGTCCGGCGTGATCGTGAACGTGCCGCTGCGGAACAGCTCGCGCGTGCGCACCGCGTCGCGCCCGAGCAGATCGAAGACGAAGCGCTCGAAGTTCGAGGCCTTGGAGATGTCCATCGACGGGCTCGAGGTCTCGTGCGTCTCGGAACTCGTGCGCACTCGGTAGGTGCCGGTGCGGAAGAACTCGTCGAGCACGTTGTTCTCGTTCGTCGCGAGCACCAGCTGGCGGATCGGCAGGCCCATCATGCGCGCCACATGGCCGGCGCAGATGTTGCCGAAGTTGCCCGAGGGCACGGCGAAGGTCACCTGTTCGGCGTTGGTGCTCTTGCCACCCGCGGTCGCCTGGAAGTAGCCGGCGAAGTAGTACACGACCTGCGCGACCAGCCGCGCCCAGTTGATCGAGTTGACGGTGCCGATGCGGTGCTTGCGCTTGAAGTCGAGATCGTTCGACACGGCCTTGACGATGTCCTGGCAATCGTCGAACACGCCCTGGATCGCGATGTTGTGGATGTTCGCATCCTGCAGGCTGAACATCTGCGCCTGCTGGAACGGGCTCATGCGACCGAACGGCGAGAGCATGAAGACATTGACGCCGGCCTTGCCACGCATCGCGTACTCGGCCGCGCTGCCGGTGTCACCGGACGTGGCACCGAGGATGTTGAGCGTCTGCTGGCGGCGGGCGAGTTCGTACTCGAACAGGTTGCCGAGCAGCTGCATCGCGATGTCCTTGAACGCCAGCGTCGGACCGTTCGACAGCGCCTCGAGGAAGATGCCGGGCTCGAGCGGGCGCAGCGGCACGATCTGCTTCGTTCCGAACACCTGCTCCGTGTACGTCCGGGCGACCAGTGCGCGCAGATCGGCGGCAGGAATGTCGTCGATGTAGAGCGACAGGATCTCGAACGCCAGCTCGTGGTACGGCAAGGTGCGCCAGCGCGCGAGCGTGGCCGCGTCGACCTGTGGGTACTGTTCGGGCAGGTACAGGCCGCCGTCCGGTGCGAGGCCTTCGAGCAGGATCTCGGAGAACGAACGGCGCGTCGCGTCGCCGCGGGTGCTGATGTACTTCAACGCAGCTCTTCCTTGCGGATGCGCACGATCGGTGCGAGCACGGTCGGCAGCGCCTGCATCTGCGCGATCGCGGTGTTCATGCGGCCTTCGACGGTGTCGTGCGTCAGGATGATCACGTCGGTCTGCGCCTCGCCATCGGCCGATTCGCGCTGCAGCAGCGCATCGATCGAGATATTGCCCTCGGCCAGGATGCCGGTGATGCGCGCGAGCACGCCGGCCTGGTCGGCAACCTGCAGGCGCAGGTAGAACGAGGTGATGACCTCGTCGATCGGCAGGATGCGCGTGTCGTGCAGCGAGCCGGGCTGGAACGCGAGGTGCGGAACGCGATGGTCCGGGTCGGCCGTGTGCAGCCGCGTGATGTCGACGAGGTCGGCGATCACCGCCGACGCGGTGGGCTCGGCGCCCGCGCCCTTGCCGCAGTGCAGCGTGCCGCCGACAGCGTCGCCCTGCACCATCACCGCGTTCATCGCGCCCTCCACATTGGCGATCAGGCGCGTGGCGGGCACCAGCGTCGGGTGCACCCGCAGTTCGATCCCGCCGGCATCGGGGCGCCGCTTCGTGATGCCCAGCAGCTTGATGCGGTAGCCAAGCTGCTCGGCATAGCGGATGTCGGCACCGTTGAGCTTGGTGATGCCTTCGACGTAGGCCTTGTCGAACTGCACCGGGATGCCGAACGCGATCGCGCTCATGATCGTGGCCTTGTGCGCCGCGTCGATGCCCTCGATGTCAAAGGTCGGGTCGGCCTCGGCATAGCCCAGACGCTGGGCTTCCTTGAGCACGACAGCGAAGTCCAGGCCCTTGGCGCGCATCTCCGAGAGGATGAAGTTCGTCGTGCCGTTGATGATGCCCGCCACCCACTCGATGCGGTTCGCGGTCAGGCCCTCGCGCAGCGCCTTGATGATCGGGATGCCGCCGGCCACGGCCGCTTCGAACGCGACCATCACGCCGTGCTCTCGCGCGGCCGCGAAGATCTCGGTGCCGTGCACGGCGAGCAGGGCCTTGTTCGCCGTCACCACGTGCTTGCCGGCTTGGATCGCCTCGAGCACGAGCTCGCGCGCGATGCCGGTGCCGCCGATCAGCTCGATGACGATGCTGATCGCGGGGTTGGCGATGATCTCGCGCGCGTCGGCGACGACCACCGCCGCGTCGCCGACGAGCGCACGCGCCGCCTCGACCTGCCGGCGCGAGACCATCGTCAGCACGATGCCGCGGCCGGCGCGGCGCTTGATCTCTTCCTGATTGCGGCGCAGCACCTCGAACACGCCACTGCCCACGGTGCCCAGGCCCATCAGGCCCACTTGGATCGGTTTCATTGCGAGGAGCGCTTGCGGTAGTGGTCGAGGAACTTGGCGATGCGGCCGATCGCCTCGGTGAGGTCGTCGGAGTTCGGAAGGAACACGACGCGGAAGTGGTCCGGCGCGTTCCAGTTGAAGCCGGTGCCTTGAACGATCAGCACCTTCTGTTCGGCCAGCAGTTCGTACGCGAACAGCTGATCGTCGGCGATCGGGTAGATCTTCGGGTCCAGGCGCGGGAACATGTACAGCGCGGCCTTCGGCTTCACGACGCTGACGCCCGGGATCTCGCTGAGGAGCTTGTACGCGAGGTCGCGCTGCCGGCACAGCCGACCGGTCGGCGCGACCAGGTCGTTGATGCTCTGGTAGCCGCCGAGTGCCGTCTGGATCGCGAGCTGACCCGGTGTGTTAGCGCACAGACGCAGCGAGGCCAGCATGTTCAGGCCCTCGATGTAGTCGCGGGCGTGGCGCTTCTCGCCCGAGACCACCATCCAGCCCGCGCGGTAGCCGCAGGAGCGGTAGTTCTTCGACAGGCCGTTGACGGTGACGAACAGCACGTCGTCGGCGAGCGAGGCGATGCTGGTGTGGGTGTGGCCGTCGTAGAGCGTCTTGTCGTAGATCTCGTCGGCGAACACGATCAGCTGGTGTTCGCGCGCCACCTGCACGATCTCGCGCAACACGCTCTCGGGGTACAGCGCGCCGGTCGGGTTGTTCGGGTTGATCACGACCAGCGCCTTGGTGCGCGGCGTGATCCGCGCGCGCATGTCGGCGATGTCGGGCATCCAGTCGGAGGCCTCGTCGCAGCGGTAGTGCACGGGCGTGCCACCGGCCAGGCCGACCACGGCCGTGTACAGCGGATAGTCGGGCGATGGGATCAGCACTTCGTCGCCGTCGTTGAGCAGCGCGTTCATGCCGATCGCGATCAGCTCGGAAGCGCCGTTGCCAAGGTACACGTCGTCGATCGTCACGCCGGCCACGTTCTTCTGCTGCGTGTAATGCACCACCGCCTTGCGCGGCGCGAACAGGCCCTTGCTGTCGGTGTAGCCGGCCGAGTGCGGCAGGTTGCGGATCATGTCCTGCACGATCTCGTCGGGCGGCTCCAGGCCGAACGCGGCGACGTTTCCGATGTTCAGCTTGATGATCTTGTGACCCTCTTCCTCCATCGCGCGCGCCTTGTCCAGCACGGGCCCGCGAATGTCGTAGGCCACGTTGGCGAGCTTGTTCGATTTGACGATGGGCTTCAAGAATTCGCTCCGAGGCGCAGTGAACCCTAGAATTTACCCGATGAAGCTTCAAGCCGACCGCATCGAGGGACAGAACGCGATCGCCCGCCATGGGCCCGATGGCGTGATCGTGAACGGCGCCGAGTACCGCAGCAGCGTGCTGGTGCCCGCCGCGGGTGGTGTCGTCGGCTGGCCGGTGGAGAGCTTCGACGCGCTCACCGAAGCCCATTTCGAGGCGATCGCCGCACTGGCGCCGGAGCTCGTGATCTTCGGCAGCGGGCCGCGCATCCGCTTCCCGCACCCATCGCTGACCCGGCCGCTGATCACGCGCCGCATCGGCATCGAGACGATGGACACGGCCGCGGCCTGTCGCACCTACAACGTGCTATTGGCCGAGGGCCGCGCCGTGGTGGCGGCACTGCTGTTCGAAGCCCACACGCCTGCACCTGGCCGCGGCTGAGCGCCAAGCGGGGCGAGACCCCGCAGCGTTTATAATCTACGGCTACGCCCTTCACCGGGCAATCAAACAGAATACTCCATGACGCCAGCACTCCACAAACCCCTTCCGGAATTTGAAGCGCTCGCAACCGGCGGTGTGAAGTTCACGCCCGCGGCCTTTGCCGGCAAGATCGTCGTTCTGTATTTCTACCCCAAGGACAACACCCCCGGCTGCACGACCGAAGCGATGCAGTTCCGCGATCACCACAAGGAGTTCGCCAAGGCCGGCGCCGTCGTGTTCGGTGTGTCGCGCGACAACATGGCCTCGCACGACAAGTTCAAGCAGAACCTCGAACTCCCCTTCGAGCTGATCGCCGACACCGAAGAGAAGCTCTGCCACATGTTCGGCGTGGTCAAGAACAAGATCATGTACGGCAAGAAGGTCAAGGGCATCGAGCGCAGCACCTTCCTGATCGACGCCCATGGCGTGCTCATGGGCGAGTGGCGCGGCCTGAAGGTCGCCGGGCACGTCGAAGAGGTGCTGAAGGAAGTCAAGGCACTCAAGAAAGCAGGGTGATTCCGGTCACCGGGGTTGTGCATAATGGGGCTCATGCCCGAGCGTTCCGAACCTCGCATCCCAGACAAGCCGCACAGGCGACTGTGCGGCTTTTTTGTTTTCCAGCACCACTGAGCACACCCGCCAATGCCACTGCCCAAGCCGCCTGCCAAACGAGCCTCCCTCCTGACCGCCGCCGACTTCGAATCCCAGGCGGCCCCGCAGCCCGGTAAACGCCCCAACAAGACCCGCGCCGCCGCCGAGCCTTCCGGCCCGGCCCTGCTCGATCTCCGCAACGATGCGCACGACGCGCCGGTCGCGCTCGCGCGCAAGCCTGCCGAAGCGCCGAAGCCGGTCGCCAGCACCGGGTTTGCGCCGCTGCGCAAGCCGACCCAGCCCGAGCCGCGTGCCCGCAAGCCGCGCGGCACCGGCCCGGCGACGCTGTTCGTGCTCGACACCAACGTGCTGATGCACGACCCGACCTCGCTGTTCCGCTTCGAGGAACACGACATCTACCTGCCGATGATCACGCTGGAGGAGCTCGACGGCCACAAGCGCGGCATGACCGAGGTCTCGCGCAACGCGCGCCAGGTCAGCCGCGAACTCGACGCCCTCGCCGCGACGATGCCGACCCGCGATGCCGCGGGCATGTCCGACGGCCTGCCGCTGGCGCGCACCGGCCACCGCGAAGCCGGCGGCAAGCTGTTCTTCCAGACCAACCTGATCAACGTCACGCTGCCGGCCGGCCTGCCGCAGGGCAAGGCCGACAACCAGATCCTGGGCGTCGTCCAGGCGCTGCGCGAGCAGCAACCGGGGCGGGATGTGGTGCTGGTGTCCAAGGACATCAACATGCGCATCAAGGCCCGCGCGCTGGGCCTGCCTGCCGAGGACTACTTCAACGACAAGACGCTGGAAGACGGTGACCTGCTCTACACCGGCGTGCTGGCACTGCCCGCAGATTTCTGGGACAAGCACGGCAAGACGATGGAGAGCTGGCAGCAAGGCGGCCTCACCTACTACCGCATCAGCGGGCCGATGGTGCCGGTGCTGCTGGTGAATCAGTTCGTCTTCCTCGAGGCGCCGGGCGCCGCGCCGCTGTATGCGAAAGTCACCGAGATCACCGGCAAGACCGCGGTGCTGCGCACGCTGAAGGAGTACACGCACCAGAAGAACGCGGTGTGGGGCGTGACCGCGCGCAACCGAGAACAGAACTTCGCGCTGAACCTGCTGATGGACCCGGACTGCGACTTCATCACCCTGACCGGCACCGCCGGCACCGGCAAGACGCTGATGACGCTGGCCGCCGGCCTGAGCCAGGTGATGGACGACCGCCGCTACACAGAAATCATCGTCACCCGCGTGACCGTGCCGGTCGGCGAAGACATCGGCTTCCTGCCGGGCACCGAAGAAGAAAAGATGAGCCCCTGGATGGGCGCGCTCGACGACAACCTCGAGGTGCTGTCCAAGACCGACGGCGCGGCGGGCGAATGGGGCCGCGCCGCCACCAACGACCTGGTGCGCAGCAAGATCAAGATCAAGAGCCTGAACTTCATGCGCGGGCGCACCTTCCTGAACAAGTTCGTGCTGATCGACGAGGCGCAGAACCTCACCCCCAAGCAGATGAAGACGCTGATCACGCGCGCCGGGCCGGGCACGAAGATCGTCTGCCTGGGCAACCTGGCGCAGATCGACACGCCGTACCTGACCGAAGGCAGTTCGGGCCTGACGTTCGCGGTCGACCGCTTCAAGGGCTGGCCGCACTCGGGCCACGTGACGCTCGCACGCGGCGAACGCTCGCGGTTGGCGGACTTCGCTTCCGAAGTGTTGTGACCAGGTGGCGGGCTCAGCCCGCCATCAAGTGCTTCGCGAGCGCGTGATACGCCGGCAGCGTCGTCGGGTCGATGCCCATGTTGCCGGCGATGTGGTGCGACGCGAACCGCGCGATCACCATCTCGGCGGCCGGATCGATGTAGATGCCCTGCCCGTGGATGCCACGCGCGCAGAACGCGCCGTGTTCGTTGTGCGTGATCCACCACATGTTGCGGTAGCTCGCGCCTGGCAGCGTCACGTAGCCGGCCTTCGCGAAGTGCGCCGGGCTCGCACCGCGACGAACGTCGTGGATCGCCGCCTTCGGCACGACCTGACGCCCGTTCCACGCGCCGTCCTGGCGGACGAGTTCACCGAATCGCGCGAGGTCACGCAGGCAACAGCTGAAGCCACCACCGGCGAACTCGGTTCCGCTGGGGTCGACCATCAGGTCGCCGTCCTGTTCCGCACCGAGCTTTGACCAGATGCGCTGTGAGAGCAGTTCGCCGAGCGGCATGCCGGTGACGCGCCGCAGCACCCAGCCGAGCACGTCGGTGTTGACGGTCCGGTACGAAAACGCCTGACCGTGGGAGCCGTCCTGCCGCAAAGTCTGCAGGAACTCGTAGAAACTGGCCGGCCCGATCTGCTCTGGCGTGCGCGGCAGGATGCCACCGGCGCGACCGTGCAGCCAGATGCCGGCCTCGGGGTCGGTGTAATCCTCGGAGTAGTGCACCGATGTCGTCATGTCCAGCACCTGGCGGACCGTGGCATTGCCCAGGCCACTGCCATCGAGCTCCGGCACGTACGCGCCGACGGGCGCCTGCGGGTCGAGCTTGCCTTCGGCGATCAACGACGCCGCGATGAGGCCGAAGAAAGACTTCGTCACCGACCACGCGATGTGCGCGCGCCGCGCGTCGAGCGCGCCGAAATAGCGCTCGTGGACGATGCATCCGCGATGCAGGACGACGATGCCGTCGGTGTAGTTTGCCGCGAGCGATTCCGCCCAGGTCATCGTGTCGCCGTGGCCGATGGGCTGGAAGCGCACGCCGTCGATGTCGTTGCGGTCGGCGCGCGGCAGCAC
The DNA here is from genome assembly GCA_040007475.1 of Burkholderiales bacterium. Lineage (GTDB taxonomy): Bacteria > Pseudomonadota > Gammaproteobacteria > Burkholderiales > Burkholderiaceae_C > LMDS01. The sequence continues at coordinate 5,624 of JBDTVC010000037.1, read as the reverse complement.
CACGACGCCGCCGTCGCCGCGCGCCACCTGCGTGGTCGGCACGAGGCGGCGGATGTTCGAGTAAGCCCAGCGCAGCTTCGGGAAGGTGTACATGCCACCGTCGTCGAAGCGCACCTGCTTGTCGACCGGCGGTGGCGAGCCCTGCATCCAGCCCATCGCGATGGGGTCGCTGGCGCGAGCGTCCAGGGGCGGGAGTTCAGGCGCGGCGGGAGCGTTCATCGCTCCATTGTCCACGAGGCTCCTGTCAGGTTCAGGCCGGGGTGACCAGCGTCTTGATCTGCTGCAGCGCTGCCGGATCGTCCATCGTCGTCAGGTCGCCCGGGTCGCGTTGCTCGCAGACCGCCTGGATCGCGCGTCGCAGCATCTTGCCTGAGCGCGTCTTCGGCAGCTGCGACACGAAGTGCACGCGGGCCGGGCGCGCGAGTGCGCCGAGCTGGGTGTCGACGGTCTTCATGATCTCGCCTTCGAGCTTCATGCAGCCTGCCGCATCACCCAGCGCGCTCGCGTCCTTCGCGATCACGAAGGCCATCGCGACCTGCCCCTTCAGCGCGTCGGCAACACCGACGACCGCGACCTCGGCGACGTTCGCGTGGCTCGAGATGCTCTCCTCGATCTCGCGCGTGCCCAGGCGGTGGCCCGCGACGTTGATCACGTCGTCGGTGCGACCGAGGATGAAGTAGTAGCCGTCGGCATCCCGAACTGCCCAATCGAAGGTGCTATAGATCTGGCGGTTCGGGATGTCGCTCCAGTAGGTCTTGACGAAGCGCGCGTCGTCGCGCCACACGGTCTGCATGCAACCCGGCGGCAACGGGCCCGCGATCGCGAGCACGCCCTTCTCGCCGGGGGCGGTGATCTCTTCGCCGTTGGCCTCGTTGATCAGCTTCACGTCGTAGCCGTACATCGCCACGCCGGGGCTGCCGAACTTGCTGGGCTTCTTCTCGACACCGTTGGCGATCGTCAGGATCGGCCAGCCGGACTCCGTCTGCCAGTAGTTGTCGATGATGGGTTTGCCCAGCGCGCCCGAGATCCAGGTGGCCGTGGGCTCGTCCAGCGGCTCGCCGGCGAGGAACAGCGCCTTCAGCGAACTCAGGTCGCGGGACTGAAGGTACGCCGGGTCTTGCTTCTTCAGCACGCGCACCGCGGTCGGCGCGCTGAACATCACACTGACGCGGTACTTCTCGACCAGCTGCCACCAGATGCCGGCGTCGGGCCGCGTCGGCAGGCCTTCGTACATGATCGTGGCCATGCCACCGATCAGCGGCCCGTAGATGATGTAGCTGTGGCCGACGACCCAGCCGATGTCGCTGGTGCAGAAGTAGGTCTCGCCGGGTGCACCGCAGAAGATGTGCTTCATGCTCGCGGCCAGCGCGACGCAGTAGCCGCCGGTGTCGCGTTGCACCCCCTTGGGCTTGCCGGTGGTGCCGCTGGTGTAGAGCGTGTAGCTGGGCGTCGTGGACTCGAGCCAGACGCAGGGAACGACGGCGTCCCGATGCACCTCGCGCAGGGCCGCGTAGTCTTCATCGCGACCGGCCGTGCGCTCGATCGGCGCGAGCCCGCGGTCGATCATCAGCACCTTCGAGGGCTTATGCGTACACAGGCGGATCGCCTCATCGAGCAAAGGCTTGTACGGAATCACCTTGCCCGACCGACTGCCCGCGTCGGCACTGATGATCACGCGCGGTTGGGCATCATCGATGCGGCTGGCTAGGCTGCCGCTCGCGAAGCCGCCGAACACGACGCTGTGGATCGCACCGATGCGCGCACACGCGAGCATCGCGAACGCGGCCTCGGCGATCATCGGCATGTAGATCAGCACGCGGTCGCCCTGACCCACGCCGAGCGCGAGCAGGATCGCCGCCATGCGCTGGACCTCGGCGTGCAACTTGCGGAAGCTGTAGACACGCTCCTGGTCGGTCTCGGTCGACACCCAGATCAGCGCGTTCTGGTCGGCGCGGTCCGCCAGGTGCCGATCGACGGCGTTGTGGCACAGATTGGTCGTGCCGCCGACGAACCACTTCGCGAATGGCGGTCGGGAGTGATCGCAGACCGTCGTGAAGGGCTGCTGCCAGTCGATCATCGCCGCCTGCTCGGTCCAGAAGGCGTCGCGATCGACGATCGAGCGGCGATGAAAATCGGCGTAGCGGCTTGTCTCTGCTGGGCTCATGTCAGGGCTCTCATCGTGTGGCGGCGGCCGCATCGTAGAACCCCGAACTTGCGTGGTCCTTGCAGTCATGGGGCAGGCTCTCACGACGTTTCGCCCCTCGCCTTGCCCTGCATCAACTCGCGCACCCGAAAAGCGATCGGGACGGCGTCGTCAAGCCCCTTTGGCCTTCAGTCCACCGCGCGTCACGACGATAAGACGTGACAGCGGCAGCAGACCGGCCTTGCCGACGCGCCCTGCTGAGTCTCATATCACAAAACGTCGCCAACCTCTTGTCACGCTTGATATTTTCAGATTGACTAGAGGCCGCGCCCTCTTTATCCTGCGCCCAATGCTGACGATTCGATCCATTTCGGTGCGCCTGCTCGCCGGTTCGCTGTTCACCGTCTGGGCCACAGGGACGCTTGCCGCGCCCGATTTCGCACCGATTCCGCCCACGGCGGCGGCGGCCTCGGCGGCCGATGCCGTCAACCACTTCCTTGTCGACAAGGGCCTGATTGCGCCCGCCCCGGTTGCCGGCCCCATGTCGTCACCGGCCTTCGTCGAACGCGTGCGGGACAAGGCGTCGGACATGGTCATCACCGCAATGAACTTCCTCGGCGTGCGCTACCGCCGGGGCGGCAACACGGCGGACAGCGGCTTCGACTGCAGCGGCTTCACGCGCCAGGTCTTCGAGACCAGCCTGGGACTCATGCTGCCGCGCCGCGCCGACGAGCAGGCCAAGGCACCAGGGCTCGCCGCGATCAAGCGCGACCAGCTCCAGCCCGGTGACCTGGTGTTCTTCAACACGCTCAAGCGCACGTTCTCGCACGTCGGCATCTACGTCGGCGACGGCAAGTTCATCCACGCCCCCAAACCCGGCGGTGAAGTTCGCGTCGAAGACATGCGCTTCGCCTACTGGGCCAAGCGATTCACCGGCGCACGCCGCGCCGAATCGGCGCAGGAGCAGCAGGCGTCGGTCGATGCCGCCACCTTGCTCGGCACCACGGCAAGCACCCTCGCGCCCGCGGCGGCGACCCGCTGACCACCGCGGGGCCGACAGGGCCTCGGGGCCGCAGGCACAATTCGCCCATGGCCGCTGACAAAGTCATCCCCCTCGCCGATCACCGCTACGCGGCCAGTTTGCCGCGTGTGCCGACGCTGCTCACGCCACCGAACGGGTTGCTGGGCGACTCGCTGGGGCGGCCGCTGCGCGATCTGCGCATCTCGGTAACCGACCGCTGCAACTTCCGCTGCAGCTACTGCATGCCGAAGGAAGTCTTCGACAAGCACTACAACTTTCTGCCGCACTCGTCACTGCTGAGCTTCGAGGAGATCACCCGCACCGCACGGCTTTTCGCCGCGCATGGTGTGCGCAAGATCCGCCTGACCGGTGGCGAACCACTGCTGCGCAAGAACGTCGAGGTGCTGATCGGGATGCTCGCGGCGCTGCGCACGCCTGACGGCGAGCCCCTGGAACTGACGCTGACGACCAACGGTTCGCTGCTGGCGCGCAAGGCTCAGGCCTTGAAAGACGCCGGCCTGAACCGGATCACCGTGAGCCTGGATGCGCTCGACGACGCGATCTTCCGCCGCATGAACGACGCCGACTTTCCGGTCGCCGACGTGCTGGCGGGCATCGAGGCGGCGCGGCGTGCCGGCCTCGGCCCGATCAAGGTCAACATGGTCGTCAAGCGCGGCACGAACGACGACCAGGTCGTCCCGATGGCGCGCCACTTCAAGGGCAGCGGCGTGGTGCTGCGCTTCATCGAGTACATGGATGTCGGCGCGACCAACGGCTGGCGCATGGACGAGGTGCTGCCGTCGGCCGATGTCGTGGCCCGCATCAGCGCGGCGATGCCGCTCGAGCCGATCGGTGCGGCCGTCCTCGGCGAGACGGCCGAGCGCTGGCGGCATGCGGACGGCAGCGGCGAGATCGGTGTCATCTCCAGCGTCACCAAGGCGTTCTGCGCCGACTGCAACCGCGCCCGGCTATCCACCGAAGGCAAGCTGTTCCTGTGCCTGTTCGCGAGCCATGGCCACGACCTGCGAGCCTTGCTGCGCGGTGACTACAGCGACGCACAGATCGCGGCGGCGATCGGCCTGATCTGGCAGGGGCGCGACGATCGCTACTCGGAGCTGCGCGCCAGCGCGCAGGCGCCGGCCGGCGAGCGCCGCGTCGAGATGCACTACATCGGCGGCTGATCATGGTCGCGGCGACGATCCGCCGCCTCGTGCCGGCCGACCTGGTCGCGTACAAGGCCTTGCGTGACGAGATGCTGTTCGCGCACCCCGAGTCGTTCACCTCCGACCCCGCGCCCGAGCGCGGGCCCGACAGCTACCTCTCGCGCCTGGGCCTGCAGCGGCCCGAAGGCGGCGAGTTCACGCTCGGCGCGTGGCAGATGGGTGAACTCGTCGGCGCGGTCAGCTGCGAGCGCGATGCACGCGCGAAGGTGCGTCACATCGGCCACATCATCGGCATGATGGTCCGCGCCGAGGCGCAGGGGGCCGGCATCGGGCGCAGCCTGATCGACGCGTGCATCGCCAACGCGCGCGCGGCCGACGGGCTGACAATGCTCACACTCACCGTCACGGCCGGTAACGCACCCGCCGTGCACCTGTACGAGCGCGCGGGCTTCGTGCGCTATGGCCGCCTGCCAAACGCCATTTGCGTCGACGGCAGGTACCACGCCAAGGACCAGATGGTCCTCGACCTGTAGTGCGTCAGCGGCTGGCCAGCAGCCGCCAGGTGTCGACCACCGAGTCCGGGTTCAGCGAGATCGAGACGATGCCCTCATCCGCCAGCCACTTCGCGAAGTCCGGGTGATCGCTCGGCCCCTGGCCGCAGATGCCGACGTACTTGTCGGCCTTGCGGCAGGCCTTGATCGCACGCGAGATCAGGAACTTGACGGCCGGATCGCGCTCGTCGAAGTCCTTCGCGAGGAGCTCCATGCCCGAGTCGCGGTCCAGGCCGAGTGTGAGCTGGGTCAGGTCGTTCGAGCCGATCGACATGCCATCGAAATGCTCGAGGAACTCGTCGGCCAGTACCGCGTTGCTCGGGATCTCGCACATCATGATCACGCGCAGGCCATCGGTGCCGCCATCGGCGGCGCGCTTCAGGCCGCGGTCCGCGAGCATCCCGATCACCGCCTTGGCCTGCGCCAGCGTGCGAACGAACGGCACCATGATCTCGACGTTGGTCAGGCCCATGTCGTTGCGAACGCGCTTGAGAGCCTCGCATTCCATCGCGAAGGCCTCGCCGAACTCCTCGCTCACGTAGCGCGAGGCGCCACGGAAGCCCAGCATCGGGTTCTCTTCTTCCGGCTCGTAGCGCGAGCCGCCGATCAGCTTGCGGTACTCGTTGCTCTTGAAGTCGCTCAGGCGAACGATCACCGGCTTCGGCCAGAACGCCGCGGCGATCGTCGCGATGCCCTCGACCAGCTTGTCGACGTAGAAAGCCCGCGGCGAGGCGTGGCCGCGCGCC
>JBDTVC010000036.1:0-28112 GCA_040007475.1 Burkholderiales bacterium | reverse complement strand
TCCTGATCGCGATGCTGATCATCTTCACCGTGCCCTACCTGATCTGGCGGCTCGGGCGCACCGAATACTTCGCACCGCTGGTGGTGGTGCAGATCGTCACCGGCATCCTGCTCGGGCCGGGCGTGCTCGGGGCGGCGTTCCCCGAGTACTACAAGTTCGTCTTCAACCCGCCGGTGATCGGCGCGCTGAACGGCATCGCGTGGTGGGCGGTGATGGTCTTCGTGTGGATCGCCGGCATCGAGCTCGATCTCGCGCAGGCCTGGAAGCACCGGCGCGAGAGCGGCATCACCGCGGGCCTCGCGCTGGGCGTGCCGCTCGCGTTCGGCAGCGTGGTGGCCCTCTTCATGCTGGGCGCCACCGGCTGGGTCGGGCCGAAGGCGATGACGTGGCAGTTCGTCGTGGGCATCGGCATGTCGTGCGCGGTCACGGCGCTGCCGATCCTGATCCTGTTCATGGAGAAGCTCGAGATCCTGCGCCAGCCCATCGGCCAGCGCATCCTGCGCTACGCGAGCGTGGACGACATCGCGATCTGGGGCGTGCTCGCGCTGATCCTGATGGACTGGCAGCGCGTCGGGCGGCAGGGCGGCTTCCTGGTCGCGTTCGCTGTCGTGGGCTGGGTGTTCCGCCAGCTGATGATCCGCATCCCGGAGCGCGACCGCTGGTACGCCGGCCTGATCTGGCTCACCGCGTGCGGCTTCGGTGCCGACTGGTCCGGCCTGCACTTCATGGTCGGCGCGTTCCTCGCCGGTGCGATCATGGATTCACACTGGTTCGACCAGAAGCAGATGGACTGGCTGCGCCACAACGTGCTGCTGGTGGTGATGCCGGTGTTCTTCCTGAGCACCGGGCTGCGCACGAACTGGAATGTCGGCGGCACGGCGGTATTCGTCGCGGCGGCCGTGCTGCTGCTGGCATCGGTCAGCGGCAAGCTGGTCGGCACGCAGATCGCCGGGCGCATCCTCAAATGGCGGCCGGGCGAGGCCTCGCTGATCGGCTGGCTGCTTCAGACCAAGGCGCTGATCATGATCATCTTCGCCAACGTGCTGCTGGACAAGCAGATCATCACCAACGAAACCTTCACCGCGCTGCTGCTGATGGCGGTGGCGAGCACGATGCTCACCGTGCCGATCGTCTCGCCGATGCTCCTCAGGATGCGGGAGATGGTGTTCCGCTCGAAGTGACCGGACGACAACGCAGGCGCGACAGCAGGAACAGCGCGATCGTCAGGTTCAGCAGGTTCCAGCCGATGCCGTTGATGAACGCGGCGTGGTACGAGCCGGTCAGGTCGAACACCTTGCCCGACATCCAGCCGCCCAGCGCCATGCCGAACATCGTGGCCATCAGCACCGTGCCGACGCGCCCGCCGGCCTCGGCCGGCGGGAAGTGCTCGCGCACGATGATCGCGTAGCTCGGCACGAGGCCACCCTGGAACAGGCCGAACAGCCCCGAGATCAGGTACAGCGACACGAGCCCGTCGAACGGCAGGAACAGCAGCAGCGCCAGCCCCTGCAGCACCGAACCGAGCACCAGCGTGCGCAGGCCGCCGATGCGGTCGCAGATCAGGCCCGAGACGAGCCGGCTGACGATGCCGCACGCGAGCATCAGCGACAGCATCTGCGCGCCGCGCGCCGGGCCGTAGCCGAGGTCGCCGCAGTAGGCCACGATGTGAACCTGCGGCATCGCCATCGCCACGCAGCACGCCGCACCGGCGACGCACAGCAGCGTCTGCGCGTGGCCCATGCTCAGGCCGAACGGTCGAGTCGATGGGACCGGCGCGTTCGTCGCACCGCTCGCTGCGGCGAGCGCGGGCGGCCGGGGTCGCAGCACGAGCGCCAGCAGCGCCATCGTGATCGCCGAGAAGATCCCGAGGCCGATGTAGGTCTGGCGCCAGCCGACCGTCTCGACGAAGTGCTGCACGATCGGTGGCCACACGGCGCCGGCCATGTAGTTGCCGCTCGCGCAGATCCCCACCGCGATGCCGCGCCGGCGCACGAACCACAGCGAGGTGTCGGCCACCAGCGGCGCGAAACACGCCGAGCTGCCAAGCGCGCCGATCAGCAGGCCGTGCGCCATCGCGAAAGCGAGCAGGCTGCCCGACAGGCCCGCGGCGATGAAGCCGCTGCCCACGCCCGCGGCACCGATCAGCACCACCACCATCACGCCGAAGCGATCGGCGAGCTTGCCCATCGCGATGCCGCCCAGGCCGAAGCCGACCATCATCAGCGTGTACGGCAGCGAGGCATCGGCGCGCGCCACGCCGAATTCGGCCTGCACCGCGGGCAGCACGACGGCGATCACGTACATCGCGCCGCTGCCGATCGTCATCAGCACCAGCACGACGAGCAGGCGCATCCAGGCGTAGCGGGAATCGGCAGCGCGCAAGCGCGTGTGCTGGATCACGGCCGAGGTCATCGTGGGCGCCGCATCTGGAACAATTGTTCGGGGCCGATGCTGAAGTAGTCGGCCGGGCCACCGGCGCGCAGGATGGGCTGCGCCGCGGCGGTGTCGTAGATGCCGTCCTTCAGCAATGCCGGATCGATGTGGATGCCGACGACCTCGCCGAGCGTCAGCCAGGTCGGCACCAAAGCACCGTCCAGGCCTTGCAGCTGGATGATCTGCGTCACGCGGCACTCGAACGACACCGGGCTCTCGGCCACGCGCGGCACGCCGATCAGCGTCGACGCGACCGGCGTCAGGCCGGCGAGCTCGAACTCGTTGACCTCGGGCGGCACCGCCGCGCAGCTCGCGTTCATCGCCTCGGCCAGCGGGCGCGTCGCGAGGTTCCACGCGAACTCACCGGTCGCGCGCACGTTGCGCAGCGTGTCCTTCTCGGTGATGCTCGCAAAGCCGACGATCGGCGGCACGTAGTTGAACGCGTTGAAGAAGCTGTACGGCGCGAGGTTCAGGCCGCCCTGCGCATTGATCGAGGAGATCCACCCGATCGGCCGCGGCCCGACGATCGAATTGAACGGATCGTGCGGCAGGCGGTGGCCGAGGCGTGGTTCGTAGAAATGTGGCGTGGTCACGGGCGCTCCTCGGGGGCTGAATGCGCATCGTAGCGTGGCAGACTCGCACCATGCCTCACGCCCCCGTGCGCGTGCTGTCGCTCATCCCGCCGATGACGCAGCTCAACACGCCTTACCCGTCGACCGCCTACCTGACCGGCTTCCTGCGCTCGCGCGGGGTCCAAGCCGTGCAGGAGGATCTCGCGCTCGCGCTCGTGCTCGAACTCTTCTCGCCCCACGGCCTGCGCGCGGTGCGCGAGTGCATCCATGCGCAGCCGGTCGGCCAGCGCACGGCGCGCGTGCAGGCCTTCGACGCGCAGTTCGACCGCTACGCCGCGACGATCGGGCCGACCATCGCCTTCCTGCAGGGCCGCGACACGACGACCGCGCACCGCATCGGCAGCCGCGCCTTCCTGCCCGAGGGCGCGCGCTTCGAGTCGCTCGATGTCTATGTCGATGACGACGGCGGCGACCCGCTCGCCTGGGCCTTCGGCGCGCTCGGCCTGCACGACCGCGCGCGTCATCTCGCGACGCTGTACCTGAATGACATCGCCGACGTGCTGCGCGACGCGGTCGACCCGCGCTTCGAGTTCGTGCGCTATGCCGAGTCGCTCGCGACGAGTCAGCCGACCTTCGACCCACTCGCCGATGCGCTGGCCGCCGAGCCCAACCTCGTCGACCGCACGCTGGTCAGTCTGACGCTGGCCGCGGTGCAGCGCCACGCGCCAACGGTCGTGCTGCTGTCGGTGCCGTTCCCCGGCTCGGTCTATGCGGCCTTCCGCATCGCGCAGGCGATCAAGGCGCATGACCCGAACATCGTCACCGTGCTCGGCGGCGGCTTCGTCAACACCGAACTGCGCGAACTCACCGAGCCGCGCGTGTTCGACCACTTCGACTACGTGACGCTCGATGCCGGCGAGCGCCCGCTGCTCGCGCTGATCGAGCACCTCGAAGGCCGGCGCTCGAAGCAGCGGCTGGTGCGCACCTATCTGCGCGATGGCGGCGCGGTGCGCTACGTCAACTGGATCGAGGCCGACATCGCGTTCGCCGAGGTCGGCACGCCGACCTGGGACGGCCTGCCGCTGGACCGCTACCTCTCGCTGCTCGACATGCTCAACCCGATGCACCGGCTGTGGTCCGACGGGCGCTGGAACAAGCTCACCGTCGCGCACGGCTGCTACTGGAAGAAGTGCAGCTTCTGCGACGTGAGCCTCGATTACATCTCGCGCTACGAGGGTGCCTCGGCCGAGACGCTGGTCGATCGCATCGAGGCGATCGTGACCGAGACCGGGCAGACCGGCTTTCACTTCGTCGACGAAGCCGCGCCGCCGAAGGCGCTGAAGACGCTGGCCGCCGAGTTGCAGCGGCGCCAGCTGGCGATCTCGTGGTGGGGCAACATCCGCTTCGAGAAATCGTTCAGCCCGGAGCTGTGCCAGCAGCTGGCCGGCAGCGGCTGCATCGCGATCTCGGGCGGGCTCGAGGTCGCGTCCGACCGGCTGCTGACGCTGATGAAGAAGGGCGTGTCGGTCGAGCAGGTCGCGCGCGTGACCAAGGGCTTCAGCGACGCGGGCATCCTGGTGCACGCGTACCTGATGTACGGCTTCCCGACGCAGACGGTGCAGGACACGGTCGATGCGCTCGAATACGTGCGCCAACTGTTCGAGACCGGTTGCATCCAGTCGGGCTTCTTCCACCGTTTCGCGTGCACGGTGCACTCACCGGTCGGCAAGAACCCCGAGGAGTACGGCGTCACGCTGAGACCGCTGCCGCCCGTACCACTCAACCGCGCATTCGCGCAGAACGACGTGGGCTTCATCGATCCGACCGGCGTCGATCACGACGCGCTCGGCGTGGCGCTGAAGAAGGCGTTGTACAACTACATGCACGGCATCGGCCTCGATGAAGACGTGCGCAGCTGGTTCACGATGAAGGTGCCGCGCACGACGGTGGCGCGGCACCGCATCGCACGCGCCTTGTCGACCATGGCCTGACCCCTCACCCGGAACCTTCTCGACATGCGCTTCATGCCCCTGCTCGTGGTGTCCACCGTGTTCGGCAGCCTGCTGCTGGTGATCTGGCGGAAGCTGCGCGAGGCGCGACGCGCCGACTTCATCCGCAGCTACGCGTTCCCGAAGGGGCTGATCGAGAAGCTGCAGCAGCGGCGGCCCGGCATCCCCGCCAAGGACGGGCAGCTCGTCGCGCGCGCGTTGCGCCAGTTCTTCCTCGCGCACCTGAAGAGCAATCGCCAGTTCGTCGCGATGCCTTCACAGGTCACCGACGACCTGTGGCACGAGTTCATCCTCTACACGCGCCACTACGAGCGCTTCTGCCGCCAGGCCTTCGGCCGCTTCATGCACCACACGCCGGCCGTCGTGCTGGCCAGCGCGCAGCGCAACAACACCGGCCTGCGCCGCGTCTGGTGGCAGTGCTGCAAGGAGGAGAACATCAACCCGCGCAAGCCGACGCGCCTGCCGCTGCTGTTCGCGCTCGACGCCAAGCTCGGCATTGCCGACGGCTTTCACTACACGCCCGACTGCAGCGCGCTGCGTGCCGGCGGCAACGGCTCGGCGTACTGCGGTGGCGACTTCAGCAGTGCTTCGTACGATGGTGGCACCGATGGCTTCGGCGATGCGGGCTCATCCGGCTCGTCGGGGGACGGTGGTGGCGCTGACGGTGACGGCGGCAGCGATGGGGGCTGCGGTGGCGGCGGTGGGTGTGGCGGTGGCGGCGGGGATTGAGTAAATTCGGGTCCCACGGAGGGTTGCCCATGGATTTCGACACCGCCATCGCCAAGGCCTGGAACGATCACGCCGATGACGCCCGCGGCGTCGCGGAACGTCTGCCGGCCTTGCAGCCGCTCGTCACCACGGAGCCGCAACTCGAGCGCCTGATTGCGATCACGCACCACGTGCATGGCGAACACCTCGGCGAATGGGCGGGCGGTGCGACCGCGCTGGAGGCGCTGCGCGGGCTGCCGGCCTACCGCGAGGACTCGGGCAGCGGGCAGGCGTTGCGGCGCAGTCTCGCGAGCCTGGCGCTGTCTGGCGGCACGGCACCCCCGGCGATGTCGGCATCGGACGAGATCCGCGTGCACGCGATGGCCGCATCGAACCTCGTCGCGCACGACGTGGCGCGGGCGTCGCAGATGCTGCGGCAAACCCTCGCGCTCGCCGAGCGCAGCGGCCTGGCCGACACCGACCCGATGCACCGTGCGATCGCGGTCGCCGGGCACAACCTGGCCTGCACGCTCGAAGAGAAGCCCGACCGATCGACCGACGAGCGTGCGCTGATGACCCTCGCCGCACAGGCCTCGCGCCATCACTGGGAGCGCGCCGGGACCTGGCTCGAAGTCGAGCGCGCCGAATACCGGCTCGCGATGAGCTGGCTGCAGGCCGGCGACTTGGCGCAGGCGCGTGCCCATGCGCAGGCCTGTCTCGACATCGTCGACGCGAATGCGGGTGCCGCGCTCGAACGCTTCTTCGGCTGGGAGGCGCTGGGCGTCGTCGCGCGGGCCGCAGGCGACCGTGCGGAGCACGCCAGCGCGGTCGAGAAGGCGCGTGCGGCGTTCGCCGAGCTTGCCGCCGACGACCAGGGCTGGTGCCGCGCCAGCCTCGACAAGCTCGCGGCCGCAGGCGCGTGACCGATTCGCCGACGATGACGCGACCCACCCTGATCGGTCTCGATGCCGACGACACGCTCTGGCACAACGAGCCGCACTTCCAGGCGACGCAGACGCGGCTGCGCGAGATGCTCGCGCCGTACGCGCCGCCGGAGCGCATCGATGCGCAGCTGCTCTCGGTCGAGCGGCGCAACCTCGATGTCTATGGCTACGGCGTCAAGGGCTTCACGCTGTCGATGATCGAGACCGCGCTGACGCTGTCCGACGCGACGCTGCCGGCCACCAGCGTGGCCGAGATCCTGTCGTGGAGCCGCGAGATGATGCGCCACCCGGTCGAGCCGCTGCCCGGCGTGCACGAGGCGCTGGCCGCGCTGGCCGAGCGCGCGCCGCTGGTGCTGATCACCAAGGGCGATCTGTTCCATCAAGAATCCAAGCTCGCGGCATCGGGGCTGGGCGACTTCTTCGCCGGCATCGAGATCGTCAGCGAGAAGTCGGCCGACGTGTATGGGCGCATTTTCAAGCGCTACGGCACCGGCGCGGAGCACGCGCTGATGGCGGGCAACTCGGTTCGATCGGACGTGCTGCCGGCGCTCGAAGCCGGCGCGCACGCCGCGTGGATCCCGTACCCGCTGCTGTGGGAACTCGAGGCCGCCGAAGCACCGGCCACGCACCCGCGCTTTCGTCAGCTGGCGGCGATCGGCGAACTCGCGGCGTGGATTGACGCGCTTGCGTGAGCGCCGCGGAGCCGGCGCGATGACACGCAATCCGTGGTCGCTCGTTCTCGTCTACTACGCGGCTGGCGTGTACGCCGCGGCGCAGCTCGGCAAGGTCGCCGCGCTCGCACCGCTGATGGCCGCGGACCTGGGGCTCGGTCTCGTGACGATGGCGCTGGCCACGTCGTTGATCGAGATCGGTGGCGCGACGCTGGGCATCGTCGCCGGTGGCGTGGCCGCGCGGCTCGGGTTGCGCGCCGCCTTGCTCGGCGCCGTCGTCTGCCTCGGCGCGGGCTCGATCGGCGGCGCGACGGCGAGCGGTGCGGCGAGCCTGATCGCATGGCGCGTGCTCGAGGCCGTCGGCTACCTCGGCGTGATCGTGTCGGCGCCGGTGCTGATCGCGCGCGCGGCCGGGCCGCAGCGGCACGGCACGGCGCTCGCGCTGTGGAGCAGCTTCGTGCCGGTCGGGCTCGCGCTCGGCGCCTGGGGGCACGCGGCGATCGCCGCGCAGGCGTCGTGGCGCGTCGCGATGGGCGGCAGCGCGGTGGTCGGAGGGCTCGTGTTGATCGCGTTGCTGCTGCAGCGGGTTTCAACGCGCGACACGACCGCACCGGTACCCGGCGCCGCCATGGCCACGCTGCGTGCGCCGGCCGCCGCGTGGTGCCTCGCAGCATCGTTCGGCTGCTATGCGTTGTTCGAGGTCGGCCTGCTCGCGTTGCTGCCACCGCTGCTGGTCACACGCGGCGGCATGTCGGTGACCGATGCGGCCACATGGACCGGCCTCGCGGCGCTGGCGACCATCGTCGGCAGCTTCGCCGCGGCATGGTTGCTGCAGCGGCGACGCGCGCTGGTCGCACCGGTCGTGGTCTCGCTCATCGGCCCGGCGCTGCTGGCGTTCGCAGTGTTCCCGCCCGTGGGTTCGGCGACGCTGGCCGGTGTGGTCGCGGTCGCGTTGAACGCGCTGTCCGGCATCTTCGCCAGCCTCGCGTTCGCGCAGGCGCCAGCGGCCGCGGGCGGCGTCGAGCGCATGGCGCAGGTCAACGGGCTGATCGCGCAGTTCGGCGCGAGCGGCTCGCTGCTCGGGCCGCCGCTGATGGCCGCCGCGGTCGAGCACTGGGGCTGGGGCGCGGTGGCGGTGTGCGGGTTGCTCGTCTCGCTGCTCGCGGTACCGCTGGCGTTGAAGGCGTTCGGCTCGTCGGCACCGGGATGAGCACCAGCGGGCGATGGTTTGCGCGATGATCGCAACCATCATTCCATCGCTGGCGCCGTGATGACCACGAAACCTCTGTCGATCGTCGACCAGTTTGCCGCCTACGCGGGTGGATCACGGCACGTTCTCGCGGCCGTTGTCGTGTTCCTGCTGACGCTGCTGGTGGCGGTGATCGCCGTCTCGCAAGGCGGCCTGGCCATGGTGGGCCCGCGGGGTCTGTGGCACCTGGGGCTCGAGCCCACACTGATCGTCTACATCCTGGGCATCTACCCCTGGTTGCAGCGCCGCTCGGTGCTGGCCATCGATGCCCTTCGCCCCCTTTCCAGCCGCCCTCACATTGCGGGCGAGGTCGATGCCATCGACCGGCGCGTCGAATGGGCCGCGCTGCTGATCGGCGCGGCGTTTTCCCTTTGGGTCACCAGTTCCTGGCTGATCGAGGGGGCGTGGATGCGGCTCTACCTCATCATCACCAACATCGCCCTCTTCGGCCTGATGGCGCTTTCGATCTACAACGGCATCGCGCGAACGCGGCGACTCGCCCGCCTGGTTCGCGACGGCCTGCAACTCGATCTGTTCGACCGCCAGTTGCTGGCACCGATGGCGCGCTGGGGCCAGACCATTTCGCTGACGTTCGTCGGCGGCATTTGCCTGAGCCTGATCTTCCAGTCCTACGAGACCTTGCACTCGGTGCGATCGCTCGTGATCTATTCGATCATGGTCGGCGTTTCGCTGACGCTGTTCTTCACCTCGGTATGGAGCATCCACACGGCCTTGGTCGCGGCGCAGCAGCGTGAACTGGCGGTCGTTCGCCAACATTGGGCGCGGGCCCGCAGCGAGCTGAAGAGAAGGATCGCCGAAGGCGCGCAAGACGACCTCGCGAGCCTGTACAACCCGGCGGTCGTCCTCGGCGCCTACGAGCGCCAGGTTCTCGCCGCGTCGACCTGGCCGTTCAACCCGAAGATCGTCAAGGAGGTCATGGCATCCCTCGTCGCGCCGTTCGTGATCTACGGGCTGAAGATTGCGATAGGGCGGCTGTCGGGAAGCGGCTGATCGGCGGGGCCGCATTGGCAGGGGCGCGCCACTCGCCTTTGAGCGAACCCGCCTCGTTCGGCGCTGACGGCCGCTCGTTCGCACGCATGGCGCCTCGAGACTTGTTGCAGTCGCTCAACGCTCTCTGTCGACCGGCGCCTTTCGACCCGTTGCAGCCGTCCGACAGTCAGCCGAGAATGCCAAAATTGCCAGCGATCGCTGCCCTTCGGTTGGCCGTGGCGAAAGGCGCCTCTACAGCGGTTTGCAGTCCACTGGCCTCGCCGTCGCACTTTCAGGAAGGGTCGAAATGCTGTGCACCCGGACACGACGGTTCCTCACAACAAACAAGACCGTCGAAGGTTGTAATGCCTCAAGAAGCGATGGGGTAGCAGTTCTACCGTCTGACGCATGCTCCAGCTGCGACTTGCCGCCAAGCATTTGGCTTCAGCGGTCTCCAGACGTCGGATCGACTCCGGGCCACTTTGCACGTCTCATGAGCCGCCAAGTGGCTCCCCTGTCAGCCAGCACACGGCAACCAGAACTGCCGAGAACGCCGTCACGCAGGCCAGAAATCGCAGTGGATACACGGCCGGAGGAACGAAATACATCGCCAGTGCCAATAGCGCCGCATAAACGCCGAGAACTGCCCATCCTTGCCAAGTTGCTGGCAAACCCCACCCCCACCCCACTCGCTTTGCATGAAACCAGTAGCCATTCATAGCGTAGCCTGCGCCTCACAATGGGACGTTCTTGAAAAGAACGAAAACGTGCGCCGCACACATAACCGTTGTCAGGACTATCGCAATTGCTTTAGACGCCTCGTACGCACGCATATTCGAGATGTCCTTTGATGGACGAGCGACAATCGCAGTCACCGCAGAAATAACCATCGGAAGGACGACGCCGACAAGGGCGGCAACTGCCAGGTAGCTATTTCGATTCATATATCCGTCTGCCAGCCCATCGGCTCCAAAGTGCGACGCTACTGTAGGAGGCAACACACGACCGGACGCCAGAATCGCACATAGCGCTGAGATTTGATAGACGATCGTCCACAGTGAGAGGCGAAACTTGCTAGCTGGCATACGCAAAGATGTGTCCATTTGCCCACTCGGTTGTAACGGAGCTCGTGACTTAGGTGCGAGCTTCGCTGACGCCCTCTGAATCCACACTAAGCCTGAGCTATCCCTAGGCTCTGCTCTGCCGCCAATTTACACGCTTGGACCATTTGTGCACGTGCAGCGGTGGTGGTCTGAATCAATCCGACCGCTTCGCTTGCAGCGATAATGGCCTCCACCTCGCGGTGCACCACATCGCGCGCGATTGCGATCTCAAAGTCCTTGTTACCCAACATGCGCGCGGCAGTCGTGGCCACCGAAGCACCGTCGATCAGTTGATTGTCGAGTTTACTTACCGCGCCAAAAGACTGTGTACTAGCGGTCGCCGCCTCCCCCGCTATTACTGCCACTATGGCGATCGCGACAACAGCAAGAACACCGACCTGGGCAGCGACCGTAACGTGGGTGACAACGAATACGCTGGTCGACACGATCGTGTCGATGTTGGTGAATGCAGTTCCAGTTCCAGGACGCGGCAGGGCATTGGGCGATACAACCGCACGCAGGCTGTCTTCGGCAATCTTGGGGTTGCTGCTGCCTGCAGTGGCGATAGCACCCTTGACGCTGTTGTAAAGGCCAATGTTTTCTTTCAACAGCTTGGTGATGGCTGCTGTCAGTCCTGACGCATCCGGTATGGTCGGCAGATCATATTGCTTGAATTTCGCCAAGAATGACACGTAGTCACCGGAGAACCCGGCCTGTTGGGACGCGGCGTCACTTATGAATCTGGCGAGCGCAACTTCGCGAGATTTCTCAAAACGCGGGCTCGTGGTCACGCCTGCCTGAGCAAAATAGTCTCGAGGCGACGAACTAAACAACTTTCTAGCTGCGGGAGATTCCGCTAGATTCTTGATCCCATTGATGTAGGCAAGCATCTCCTCCCACGCAGCCACTGGCATCGAGCTGCGTGACATACTCAGCCGCAGTTTGTTCGCGGTAGCGGCACTCAATGGCGCGATGCTCCCAGGTGACCCGAAGAGCCGATTGTCGGGCGTGGCTGCGACCGCAGCAACTGGAGACAGAGCAGCTAGTTTGGCCGCCCCCTTTAGAAAATCTCTTTTGTCCATTATTACTTCCCTGTGCTAAACGTTATCAACCTCTAATCGCTTGATACTTTGTTTGATCACTTCAATGGGCACCCCTCCCTTAGCTAATGTCGCTGCCAGAAAGTTCTTAACCGAAAATCGACCCATTACATCAGCTACAAATCTCTGGTAATTTTTCTTCAACCCTTCGCGAAGAGCAGGATCCTGATGAAGGATTGCGCAGGCCTCACAGATATGTACCGCACCTTCGATGCCTGCGTGGGACGTTCCAAGAATTGCGCGCACCACATTCTTAGGGCCGTCCAAATGAATCCAGATCTTCAGAAAATCGTCTGCCAGTTCGTCGATGCGCGAGGCGATCGATCCAGATGAATAAGTGCCCAACTTCATTTCAGGGATGTGTTCAAACGTCAAACCGCAACACGCGGCCACTTCTCGATAAGGCGTCACGACGAAGTTCGAGAAGAGCTGACCGCATCCTTGCTCTAGCGACGGGTTCGTCGAGTTACCCCTGGCCGCGGAGTCGGCCTTGAATGGCATCCAGGTATTGCACTGAAGCGTGAGTACCCCCGGGCTCATGTTCATCAGAGCTGCCAGTTCAGCGTCCTCGGTTACCTCAACCCAACATCTGGATTCCGCAGTGTCCTTTTCGACAGTGATAACGGTTCTGATGCCACTGCGAGTTAGTTGCTCTGCGCAGTTTCTGACACTCTGGAACGGCACCCATTGTTGGTGGTCAACTCCGGTGCTGATGTTGCATTCCGTCAAACCAGCATCCCCCAGAATATCGACTATGCGAGTTGCAGAATCTATTCTCGCACCCCAAAATCCATTGGTGACGCAACGTGTCTTCAGCCCGACGCTCGTAGCATATGTTATGGTTTTGTATAGCTCATCCTTGAGCATAAAACATTCCCCGCCGGAGAATATGACCATGGCAAGGTTTGGGAACTCTGTTTTTGCATCGTCGATAACGCCAATCATAAATTCAGCGGTCAATTTCGGAGATTGCAGATGAGGACTACATTCAAAACAACACTCCTTGCATGCAGCTGTGCATTGGTAGGTGGTAATGAATGTGACACTCCTATAGCTCTGTCGAATGTCTTGAGAGATTGAAGTGCGTTGATTGTTAATCATCCTGTGCCCAGTTATCAGTGTTGGTTTGAATTTGGCAGGCGCTAACAGTGGGAATGCGATCGCGGCTTTGGGCTTGGATTTTCAGCAAGGCTAGCGCCGCTTGCTTCGCTTGCCATCTGTAAGCTCTGTCAGGATGGGTTTGTACTTCCCTAGGATGTGGGAAGAACGGTCGCATATGGTGTTTACCCTCATATTCACTGCATGGAATGACGCAGCCGGGATAGCGGGCGGTTGTCCTTTGGAAATGCTGTTAGCCTTCCTCTAGAGAAGTTCAGATCCGGAGGCCCCGTGTTCAAAAGTTGGTTGTCCAAGTCAGTGCTTACCGCTGGCTTCGTTGTCTCAATGTCCTCGTCCGGCGTAGCGATGGCTCAAGGCGATCCCCAATCCGTCGGCGGTGCAACGATCGCGGCCCTAAAGCGAGAAGACTTTGCGAGCGTCGTAGCCTCCTTCGATCAAGCAATGCAATCAGCCATGCCGCAAGACCGTCTCGCATCGGTCTGGGCGGACGTGAAGCGGCAAATGGGTCCGATGTCGGCGTGCGCAGAACCCTCCGTCGCACCGAACAGCGCCCGAATCGTCGTTGAGTACCAATGCACGTTCGCAAAGGGCAATCTCACGTTACAGCTGAGCGTCAATTCAGACGGCACGTTAGGAGGACTGTTTCTGAAGCCCCCAAAACCGTAGCGCCCGGCGATGACGACGCGCCAGCAGCGGCGCGCGAGATTGAGCTCACGACGGGCGCTCTAGGCTGGCCCTTACCGGCCACGTTCACGTTCGGGTATAGGAGCGATCAAAAGTCACGATCTGGGCGAGTGCCAACGATGGTATTTGTTCATGGATCGGGACCGCAAGATCGTGACGAAACAATCGGCCCCAATAAGGTCTTCAAAGACTTAGCACACCGACTAGCGCAGCGCGGGATTTCAACGCTCAGATACGAGAAAAGGACGCGTGAGTGGGGGCTGCTGTTCGCCTCCAAGCTGGCCAATTGGACGGTCGATGACGAGGTGGTCGACGACGCAATCGAGGCTCTCCGCTCGGCCTCTAAGGCTACTGGCCTCAACAATGCTGGACCGCTGTTTTTGTTGGGGCATAGCGAGGGCGCCTATCTCGCCCCTCGGATTGCAGAGGCGGCCGAAAGACAGGGCATCGCGGTGGCTGGCGTGATCATGCTCGCACCTCCGATCACGCCGCTCTACGATCTAGCTCTCCAGCAAGCGCGACACATCCTTGCGACTCAGCCATCGGAAGCGCTCTCCAAAGACTTGGAAAGGAGCGAGCGGTCTAGAGAAGTCCTCCTCGATGCATTGAAATCCGAAGAGCCTTCCGTGGCCGGCAGCAATCTCGCGCCGCTCCCATTGGGATGGCCCTTGTCGGCGTGGCGCGATTTGGCAAAGTATGACCCCGCCGCCGTCCTGAAAAGGATGACGCGCACGCCGGCACTGTTGATGTTCTTTGGCGACGACTATCAAGTACCCGCGTCGGAGATGGAACTCTGGCGGCAGCGACTCTCCGAACGTGGAGATACCACCTTCTCACCGCTCCCGGGCGTGAATCACATTCTGACGGATGGTCCCAACCACCGCGTGCCTGCGGACTATGACCGGCCCGCATCTATATCACCGTTGTTGATCGATGTCGTCGCCACGTTCGTGCGTGGGATCTCCGACCGCGCTATCAATGCTTCGGGCCCTTAGCCAACCCTTGTCTATGCGTAGAGTTTCATGAATCTACGGTCAGCTCGATGAGTTCGTGGTCTGCAGTGTCAGGCGTTGCACGCGATCGGACAACCTGCAGCAATGAAACTCCAGGCCGGCGTTCTCACTGGATGGCCATCCGACGCAGGCAGCGCCACCGAAGCAACGACCGCCGTTGCAGTAGTAGCCGGCCCAATGCCAAAGGCGGAGCAGCGCCGGCAACCGCGTCAGTGGCACTTGTCGAACGTTAAACGTCAGCATTCTTGCTGCCACTTCGGCCTTGGTAGGGAGGCCTATTCAGAGAGTTCTAGTTCCGCTTGCCGCTCCGACTGCTCTCGGAGAAAGCGGTCCTTCTAGCGGCTCGCATCGAGCGATCGCTGTCAGTCATCAAGAGACGATCGTCGCGCAACGGGGTAGGACCGCTAGTGGCCGACTGCGGTCAGCCGGCAGTTGCGACCGGCTGACCGCTTGATATGCGAGACCAGTCGTCGGGTCCGTACGCGCGCTACAACCCCGACACTGCGGTAGGCCCGTCGCGTCAACTCGTGCACAGGCCCAAGTTGTTGCGTGGCGCGGCCATCGCCAGGTCTTTGTTGGTACTCGCGTGCCAAAGCAAGAACTGTGGCGGCCTACGACGGGCGTGCGGCGGCGATCGTCGGCACGTTGTCGCGCTACTTCGGCGCGACGAAGCCCGCGGCCTTCTGGACGGCGGCGATCGTCTCCTTGCCGACGCGGTCCTCCATCTCCTTGTGGACCACGAACATCGCCTTCTTCCACTCCGCCTTCTCGGCCGGCGTGAGCACATAGACGGTGCGCTTGCCGCTGGCCTTGATCTTGTCGAGCGCCTCGCGGTTCTCGGTGTCGGCGATCGCGTTGGCGTAGGTCGTCGCGTCGGCCATCGCGCTGTCGAGCAGCGTGCGGATGTCGGCCGGCAGACCCTCCCAGAATTTCTTGTTCACGACCACGGCGTAGGCGATGTGGCCATGGTTCGTCACCGTCACGTCCTTCTGCACTTCGAACAGCTTCTGCGTGTAGACGTTGGACGGCGTGTTCTCGCAGCCGTCGACCACGCCGGATTGCAACCCTTGGTACAGCTCCGAGAACGCCATCACCTGCGGGATCGCGCCGAGCGAGCGCATGTTCGCGTCCAGCACCTTGGAGCTCTGGATGCGCAGCTTCAGGCCCTTCACGTCGGCGACTTTGTGCAGCGGTCGGTTCGAGGTCATGATGTCGAAGCCGTTGTCCCAGTACGCGAGGCCCTTGATGCCCTTGGGCTCGAGCTTCGCGAGCAGGGCCTTGCCGACCGGGCCCTCGGTCACTGCGCGGAACGACGGCGTGTCGCTGAACATGAACGGCAGGTCGAACACCTCGAACTCGCGCGCGCCGAGCGGGCCGAACTTGGCCAGCGAGGGCGCGAGCATCTGCACCGAGCCGAGCTGCAGCGCCTCGAGCTCCTCCTTGTCCTTGTAGAGCTGGCTGTTCGGGTAGACCTCGACCTTCACGCGGCCCTTGGTGCGTTCCTCGGCCAGCTGCTTGAAGCGCTCCGCGCCCTTGCCCTTGGGTGTGTCGGGCGAGACGACGTGGCTGAACTTGATCACGATGGGCGCCTGCGCGCGGGCCGTCGGCAACGTGGCGGCGAGGCCCGCGGCGACGATCAGGGTGCGGCGGGTGAGCGGGGGCGTTCGGGTCATCAGGGGTTCTCCCGGGGGCATGGGCTCAGGCAGCGGGCGACTGTGCCCGCAGTTCGATGCTTCGGCCATTGGCATTTGGCGAAGACCCTCTTAACGCCATGTGACCCAGCGAGGGCCGACCGGGTTAACGCGCATGGAACGGCGCCTTTGCGAATCGCAAATTGCAGCGGTGCGCGCGATGACGCAAGCTCCGCACCATGGACACGTCCCCCACTTCTCTGGGCCACCTGCGCGACTGGATCGGCCGCACCGAGCAGCGCAGCGACACCGCCACCGCGGCGCCGCTGGCCGGGCTGCTCGCCACGCTCGACCGCGCCGACGACCCCGCGCCCGCGCCCGGCACGGCGTTGCCGCCGTTGGCGCACTGGCTGTACTTCCTGCCACAGGCGCCGCAACACGAACTCGGCGTCGACGGCCACCCGAAACGTGGCGGCTTCCTGCCGCCGGTGCCGTTGCCGCGGCGCATGTGGGCGGGCGGGCGGCTGCAATTCGCGCGACCGATCCGCGTCGGCGATGCGATCACGCGGCGCTCGACGATCACGAAGGTCGATGCCAAGCACGGCCGCAGCGGCGCGCTCGTGTTCGTCACGGTCGCGCACGAGATCGCCGATGTGCACGGCGTGGCGGTCCACGAAGAACACGACATCGTCTACCGCGACAACCCCGCGCCCGGCGCCGCGCCGCCCGTCCCCGCGATGGCGCCGACCGACGAGCAGTTCAGCCGCGCGATCACGTCCGACCCGGTGCTGCTGTTCCGCTACTCGGCGCTCACGTTCAACGGCCACCGAATCCACTACGACCGCCCGTATGTCACCGAGGTCGAGGGCTACGCCGGCCTGATCGTGCACGGCCCTTTGATCGCGACGCTGCTGGTCGATCTGCTGCGGCGCGAGATGCCGCAGGCCACGCTGACGCAGTTCGACTTCAAGGCCGCGAGCCCGCTGTTCGACATCCATCCGTTCACCGTGTGCGGCAAACGTGAGGGCGATGGCGGCATCGCGCTGTGGGCACGCAATCACCTCGGCCAGCTCGCGATGAGTGCGCGCGCCACCACCGCATAAACGGGCAACGAGACACGCCATGCTGAAGCAGACCACCGATCAGTACCAGGACATCCGCGACGCCGTGCGCGCGCTGTGCGCCGAGTTCCCCGACGAGTACCACCGCCAGATCGACGCGGCCCGCGGCTACCCCGAGGCCTTCGTCGACGCGCTCACCAAGGCCGGGTGGCTCGCGGCCATGATCCCCACCGACTACGGCGGCTCCGGCCTGGGCCTGGCCGAGGCCACGGTGGTGATGGAAGAGATCAACCGCAGTGGCGGCAACTCCGGCGCCTGCCACGGCCAGATGTACAACATGGGCACGCTGCTGCGTCACGGCAGCGAGGCGCAGAAGCAGCTCTACCTGCCGAAGATCGCGAGCGGTGAATGGCGGCTGCAGTCGATGGGCGTCACCGAGCCCAGCACCGGCACCGACACGACGAAGATCAAGACGACCGCGGTCAAGAAGGGTGACCGCTTTGTGATCAACGGCCAGAAGGTCTGGATCTCGCGCATCCAGCATTCGGACTGGATGATCCTGCTGGCGCGCACCACGCCGCTGGCGGATGTGAAGAAGAAGTCCGAGGGCATGTCGATCTTCATGGTCGATCTGCGCCAGGCCGAGAAGAGCGGCATGACGGTGCGGCCGATCGCCAACATGGTCAACCACGAGACCAACGAGCTGTTCTTCGAGAACCTCGAGATCCCGGCCGAGAACCTGATCGGCACCGAAGGCCAGGGCTTCAAGTACATCCTCGACGGCCTGAACGCCGAGCGCACGCTGATCGCCGCCGAGTGCATCGGCGACGGCTACTGGTTCATCGACCGCGTCACCAAGTACGTCGGCGAACGCGTCGTGTTCGGCCGGCCGATCGGCCAGAACCAGGGGGTGCAGTTCCCGATCGCCGAGAGTTATATCGAGGTCGAGGCGGCGAACCTGATGCGCTGGGAGGCCTGCAAGCTGTTCGACGCGCACCAGCCCTGCGGCGCGCAGGCCAACATGGCGAAGTACCTCGCGGCCAAGGCGAGCTGGGAGGCGGCGAACGCGTGCATCCAGTTCCACGGCGGGTTCGGCTTCGCCAACGAATACGACGTCGAGCGCAAGTTCCGCGAGACGCGGCTGTACCAGGTGGCACCGATCTCGACCAACCTGATCCTGAGCTACGTGGCCGAGCACATCCTCGGCTTGCCGAGGAGCTTCTGATGCGGCCCCTGGAAGGGATCACGGTGGTCACGCTCGAACACGCGATCGCCGCGCCGTTCTGCACGCGCCAGCTCGCCGACCTGGGCGCGCGCGTGATCAAGGTCGAGCGCCCCGGCGTCGGCGACTTCGCGCGCGCGTACGACACGCGCGTGCGCGGCCAGGCCTCGCACTTCGTCTGGACGAATCGTTCGAAGGAAAGCCTCACGCTCGACCTGAAGCACGCGCAGGCGCCCGAGGTGTTGGCGCGTCTGATCAAGGACGCCGACGTGCTGGTGCAGAACCTCGCACCCGGCGCCGCCGCGCGGCTCGGCCTCTCGTACGAGGCGCTGCACGCCTCGCACCCGCGGCTGATCGTCTGCGACATCTCCGGCTACGGCGATGACCCGGTGAACCCCGGCCCGTACCGCGACAAGAAGGCCTACGACCTGCTGATCCAGAGCGAGGCCGGCTTCCTGTCGATCACCGGCTCGCCCGACGAACCCGCGAAGGCCGGCTGCTCGATCGCCGACATCGCCGCGGGCATGTATGCGTACACGAACATCATGGCGGCGCTGATCCAGCGCGGCAAGACGGGTCAGGGCTGCCGCATCGACGTGTCGATGCTCGAGAGCATGGCCGAGTGGATGAGCTACCCGCTGTACTACGCGTTCGAGGGCGCCGAGCCGCCGCCGCGCGCGGGCGCGTCGCACGCGACGATCTACCCTTACGGCCCGTTCGTCGCAGGCGACGGCCGCACCGTGATGCTCGGGCTGCAGAACGAGCGCGAGTGGCAGGGCTTCTGCGCGAAGGTGCTGCGCCAGCCGGCACTCGCCACCGACGAACGTTTCAACGCCAACGCCAAGCGCGTGGCCGCCAAGCCGGCGCTGCACCAGATCATCACCGAGAGCTTCGCGAGCCTCACGATCGACGACGTGGTCGCGCGGCTCGAAGACGCGCAGATCGCGAACGCGCGCGTCAACACGATGCGCGACGTGTGGGCGCATCCGCAGTTGAAGGCGCGCGGGCGCTGGGTCGAGGTCGACACGCCGAACGGCACGATGCCCGCGCTGCTGCCGCCCGGCATGCCCGGGAGCTTCGACGCGCGGATGGACGCCGTGCCAGGCTTGGGTGAGCACACCGATGCCGTGCTCGCCGAACTCGGCTTCACTGCGAGCCAGATCCATCAGATGCACACCGAGGCCGCCGTATGAACGACTCGACCGATCCCACCGAGGCCCTCGCCGATTTCGCGGCGACGTTGCCCTTCGAGGTGATCCCCGCGCCGGTCGTGCGCCGCACCGAAGACCTGTTCCTCGACTGGTTCGGCTCCGCGCTCGCCGGCAAGGGCTCGCGCCCGGTCGAGTCGATCGCGCGCTTCATCGAGTCGATGGGGCCGGCCGGCGGCGCGAGCGAGATCCTGATCCACCGCCGCGGCAGCAGCCCCTTGGCCGCGGCCATCGCGAACGCGGCAGCGTCGCATGTCGCCGAGCAGGACGATGTGCACAACGGCTCGGTGTTCCACCCCGCCACGGTCGTGTTCCCACCTGCGCTCGCGGTCGCGCAGGCGATCGGCGCATCGGGCAAGGACTTGCTCGTGGCCTGCGTCGCGGGCTACGAGGTCGGCATCCGCGTCGGCGAGTACCTGGGGCGCTCGCACTACCGGATCTTCCACACGACCGGCACCGTGGGGACGTTCGCCGCGGCCGCGGCCGTCGGGCGCCTGCTGAAGCTCACGCCGGCGCAGATGTGCCACGCGTTCGGCTCGGCCGGTACGCAATCGGCGGGGTTGTGGGAGTTCCTGCGCGACGCGGCCGACTCCAAGCAGTTGCACACCGCCCACGCGGCCGGCGCCGGCCTGACCGCGGCCTATCTCGCGCAGGACGGGTTCACCGGCGCGGGCCGAATCCTCGACGGCGCGCAGGGCCTCGCGGCCGGCATGTCCACCGACGCCGATGCGACGCGCATCGACGATGGGCTGGGCACGCGATGGGCCGTGGTCGAGACCTCGTTCAAGTTCCACGCCGCCTGCCGCCACACGCACCCGGCGGCCGATGCCTTGCAGCAGGTGCTGCGCGAGCACCATCTCGCGGCGGGCGACCTCCGCTCGGTCACCGCGCAGGTGCACCAGGCCGCGATCGATGTGCTCGGGCCCGTCACCGATCCGCAGACGGTGCACCAGGCCAAGTTCTCGATGGGCACGGTGCTCGGGCTGATCGCGGTGCACGACCGCGCCGGGCTGGTCGAGTTCGACACGAACTGGCGCGATGCCGGCGTGCGCGCCGTGCACGACAAGGTGACGATGCAGGTGGACCCCGAGGTCGACGGCGCGTACCCGGCACGCTGGGTCGGCAAGGTCGTCGTCGAAACGATGGATGGCCGCCGGTTCCAAGGCAAGGTGCTCGAACCGAAGGGCGACCCGGGCAACACGCTGACGCGGCCCGAACTCGAGGACAAGGCGCACGCGCTGGCGGCCTACCGCGGCGGCGCCACCCGCGACGAGATGCAGCGCGTGATCGAGCGGGTGTGGTCGCTGAGCGAAGCGCCGATCGTCACGAACTTCCTGAGTTGAGCGCATGAATCCGCGCTCGTACCTTTTCGTTCCCGGCAACCGGCCGGAGCGTTTCGACAAGGCGCTGGCCAGCGGTGCCGACGCGGTGATCGTCGACCTCGAAGACGCGGTGCCGCCCGACCAGAAGGAGGCCGCGCGTCGCTGTGTCAGCACGTGGCTCACCGCCGCGACGCCGGTCGTCGTGCGCATCAACGCGGTCGACACGCCATGGCATCGCGATGACCTGGCCGTGTGCCGCCAGCCCGGTGTCGTGGCCGTGATGGTCGCGAAGGCCGAGTGTGCCGACACCCTCGCGGCGTTGCAGCTCGGTGTGCCGCTGCTGCCGCTGATCGAGTCGGCGGTGGGGATCGATCAGGCGCGCGCGATCGCCGCGGTGCCCGGCGTGCAGCGCCTCGCGTTCGGCGCAATCGACTTCCAGCTCGACATGGCCATGCGCGCCGGCTTCGACGAGCTGCTCTTCTTTCGCTCGCAACTCGTGCTCGTGTCGCGCCTCGCGGGCATCGGCTCGCCGATCGACAGCCCCAGCGTCGCGATCGACGACATGGCCGACGTCGAACTCGACGCGCAGCGCGCTCGCCGCCTCGGCTTCGGTGCGAAGCTGTGCATCCACCCGCGGCAGGTCGATGCGGTGAACCGCAGCTTCAGCCCGACCGCGTCCGAGGTCGCGTGGGCGCAGCGCGTGATCGCGATCGCCGAATCCAGCGGTGGCGCGGCCATCGCGCTCGACGGCAAGATGATCGACAAGCCGGTGATCCTGCGTGCGCAGGCCATCCTCGCCGAGACGCGCTGATCAATCGACGCTGTCGGTCTGTCGCAGATGAACGCACTGCGGGTGCAGTGACCAGCCCTTCTGCTCGCACTGGGCCTGCATGCAGCGGTAGAGCGCGAACTGCGTGCGGTCGGCGCAGACCTCGCGCGGGCTGGCGGGGCCAGGTTTCGGACGCTCGACCGGCGGCCTGGCGGCTGCGTTGGCGGTCGGTCGCGTTGGTGTCGGCAAGGGCCGGGTCGCGGTCGCAGGGGCGGTCGTGGCGGGGAGCGGCGCTGGTGTCGGCGCTGGCGCCGGGATCTGGGGCGCCGAGACCGCCTCCACGGGCGGCGCCGTCTGCACTGGAGAGGTCACCGGGACGGGCGGCGCCGGGTACGAAGGAGACGTCGCCTCCAGGGGTGGCGCGGGCAGCGGTGAGGAAGATGACGCAGGCGGCGGAGCCGGCAGAGGCGGCGCCGTGACTTCGGGAGCGCGAGGCTCCGACAGGACCGGGCCGGCCGCTGTGACTTCGGCCGGTGCTGCCCCTGGATGCAGGGTCGACCGCCACCACCATCCTGCCGCCGAGGCGGCCAATATCAGCACGGCGCCGAGCGTCCACAGCAGGGTGTGTGACGCAGGCCGCGCGGACACTGGCCCCTCCCGAGGCAGCCAGGGCGTGCGCGGCGGTACCGTCGCGCGCGCGGCGCCCCTGCCAAGGGTGGGTGCTGGCGCCGGATCGCGGGCCGCGGCAAAAGGGGGGCCGAAAGTGGGTGGTTTAGGCGTTTGGGGGGCCGGCGAGGCCGAGGCCTGCGGCGGGCGGCGCAGATCGAACTGCGGCTCGACACGCGACTCCCGCATGCCGGTGGCGCCCGGAGGCGCGCCGCTGATCCAGGCATCGACGCGTTTGGCCGGTGGCATCGTCTCGAGCGCGGCGCGGAACTCGGCCACGCTTTGCGGACGTGCGCCGGTGTTGGGGTCGAGCGCTGTGTCGAGCACGGTCAGCAGCGGCGCGCTGTAGCGCACGTCAGGCAGCAGCCCGAAGCGCCGCTGCAGCATTTCCTTCATGGTCTCGCGCCGGCCGCCGCCGAGTGGGGTGGCGGCCGGTGGCGGAAGTTCGCCGCTGATGCAGAAGCGCAAGGTCTCGGCGACGCTGTAGAGGTCGGTCCACGGCCCGATGGCCTGGCTGGCCGACGGCCGCAGCTGCTCAGGCGCCGCGAATGAGGGCTCGACGATGGCCATCAGGGACTCGACGACGCCGCTCGCGATGGCCGCGCGGGCCAACTCGGGCCCGAGCAGCAGCGGCTTGCCTTCAGCCAGCAACAGGATGTTGCCGGGATTCACGGCGCCGTGTAGCGTGTTGTACCGATGCAGCGGTTCGAGGGCATCGAGCAGGCCGTCGAGCAGGACGCGTAGCGCCGGTTCGTCGGGCGGCACGCGCATGTCCGGCCGCACGTCCAGCAGCTTTGCGCCGCCGCGCTGTGGCATGACCTGGTACGCCGTCCCGTTGGTCTCGATCAGCGCTTTCACATGAACCAGCGTCGGCTGGTCGAACTGCACCAGCAGCTTCGCCTCGGCGATGAAGGCCTGCAGGCCCCGGGCGAGCGTGTCGGCATTCTCGGGTGCGCGCGGCTGCATCGCGCCACGCTCGCGGCGCGTGAGCTGCTGCGGCATGTACTCCTTGACCACGACTTCGACGCCGCTGCGGCGATCGATGGCGAGGTAGACGATGCTCGTCGCTGTCTCAGCGAGCACGCGTTCGATCTCGAAGTCGCTGATGCGCGTGCCGCGGGGCAACGCACTTGGCGATGTGTTCGGGGCGTTGGGGCGGGAATTGTTCATGAGTGAGTAAGCAACTGTTTTTCGGAGCCTCGGCGTGCCGGGGCGAGCGACCGTGCGACCTCGGCGATCAATCCGCGCAGCCAGCGGTGCGCGGCCGCGTGATGCGCCCGCTCGTGCCAGAGCTGGTAGAAGCGCATGGACGGAAAACGTTCCGGCGCCTTCAGCATCGTCAGCGGCAACAGGCGCGTGAACGGCTCGGCAAAATGCCGCGCGGTCGTGAAGACCAGATCGGTCTGGGCCACCACGTAGGGCGCCAACGCGAAATACGGGACCGTCACCCGCGCATCGCGCACCGCGCGCAAGGTGGCGAGGTGGGTCTCGACCACGCCGCGCTGGTGGCTCGAGTAGCGCATTGGCACGACGTGGGCTGCGGCCAGGTAGCGCTCCTCGGTGAGCACTTGCCCGACCAGCGGGTGGCCCTGCCGCACGAGGCACACGAGTTCGTCGTCGAGCAGCAGCGACAGGTGCAAGCGCTCCGGCGGCTCGGGCCAGTTGCCGATGATCACGTCGAGCCGGTCCTCGGCGAGCACGCGCTCGGCATCGAAGTCCGGCCCGAGAGGGTGCAGCTCGACGCGGCACTGCGGTGCCTCGGCGCGCAGTCGGCGCAGCACCTCGGCGAGCAGCGTGGGCGCGAGGTAGTCGGGTGAACCGACGCGAAAGGTCAGCGTTGCATTCGCCGCGTCGAAGCCTTGCGGGACCGCGATCAGCCGGGCCAGCGCATCGCGCGCAGAACGCGCCGGAGCCTCGAGCTGCAGCGCGCGTGCGGTCGGCACCATGTCGAGCTTGTCGCGCACCAGCAAGGGGTCGCCGAAGACCTCGCGCAAGCGTTTCAGTGCGGCGCTGATCGCCGGCTGCGTCTGGTCGAGCCGCCGCGCGGTGCGCGAGACGCTGCGCTCCTCCAGCAGCACGCAGAAAACGCGCAGCAAGTGGCCGTCGAGCAGATCCAGCGGGTTGCGCGCAGTCATCAAAGCAGGAACCCTCACGAGGTGGACCACAGGTCTATGCGAAATCCCGATGCACTCTATATCGATTCCGCTGTCGCCGAACCGCGTTTCCGGGGCCAGAGTGGCGCACCTCTTGCTCGCCGGCAAGAGCCACCACAGGAGACGGCCATGACGACTCTCGACGCCACGCCCGCGGACGCCCTCGCCGCGCCGGCCGATGCCAGCGCCCTCGACGGTGCCTATCGTGCCATCACCTGGCGATTGATTCCGTTTCTGTTCGTGTTGTGGGTCCTGGCCTGGATCGACCGCGTCAACGTCGGCTTCGTCAAGCTCACGATGCTCGACGAGCTGAAGTGGAGCGAGACGGTGTACGGTTTCGGCGCAGGCATCTTCTTCCTCGGCTACTTCTTCTTCGAAGTGCCGTCGAACCTGCTGCTGCAGCGCATCGGCGCACGCAAGACCATCACGCGCATCACGATCGGCTGGGGCCTGGTGTGCATCGCGATGATGTTCGTGAAGACGCCGACGATGTTCTACGCGCTGCGCTTCCTGATGGGCGTGTTCGAGGCCGGTTTCTACCCCGGCATCATCCTGTTTCTCACGTATTGGTACCCTAGCGACCGGCGCGCGAAGGCGTTCGGCATGTTCATGTCGGCGTCGGGCATCGCCGGCGTGATCGGCGGCCCGCTGGCCGGCATGGTGATGAACGGCATGCATGGTGCGAATGGCTGGTCCGGCTGGCAGTGGGTCTTCCTGATCGAGGGCATCCCCTCGGTGATCGCCGGTGTCGTCACCTGGTTCTACCTGACCGACCGCCCGAGCGAGGCGCGCTGGCTCACGCCGGAGCAGCGCCAGCTTGTCGAGGCCGACCTGAAGCGCGACCAGTCGTCACTGGGGCCGCGCGAAGAAGGCCTGCTCGCATCGCTGAAGGACGGGCGGCTCTGGCTGCTGATCCTCGTGTACTTCTGCGTCATCGCGGCCAATTCGTCTCTGACCTTCTTCGGCCCGTCGGTCGTCAAGGAAGTCGGCTTCACGAACCCGGCGACGATCGGCTGGATCATGTCGCTGTCCTACTTGTGCGGCGCCGTGGGCATGGTGATCAACGGCTTGCACTCGGACCACAGCAACGAGTCGCGCCTGCACTGCGCGATCGCCGCGGCGCTTGGAGCGATCGGCCTGGTGCTGACCGCCGTGTTCATCCGCAACAACCCGACGCTGGCGCTCGTCGCGCAGACGCTCGCGATCATCGGCACGATGAGCGCGATCCCGGTGTTCTGGCAGCTGCCGGGGCGCTTCCTTGCGGGTGCCGCGGCGGCCGGTGGCGTGGCGCTGATCAACTCGATCGCCAACCTCGCAGGCTTCGGTGCGCCCTACATGCTCGGCGTGATCAAGACGCAGACCGGCGGGCTCGCGCCGGGGCTGATGATCGTCGCGGCGGTCGAGGTCTGCGCGACCGTGCTGATCCTGTTGTTCATCCCGCGCTTGGCGAAGGCGATCAAATGACGGCAGAGCGCCTCAGCCTCGCGCGGCTCGCGGCGATGGACCGCGCCGCGTTCGTCGCCGCGCTCGGCGACGTGTTCGAGCACGCCGCCTGGGTCGCCGAGGGCGCGTGGCCGCAGCACCCGTTCGCGAGCGAGGCTGCACTTCACGCGGCAATGATGGCCGTCGTGCACGCCGCGCCGGTGGCGCAGCAGACAGCGTTCCTGCGCGGCCACCCCGAACTCGCCGGCAAGGAGGCCCAGGCCGGCACGATGACCGGGCACTCGACCTTCGAGCAATCGGGCGCCGGGCTGAATGCGTTGAGCCGCGCCGAGCTCGATGAGCTGCAGCGCTTGAACGCGGCCTACGCCGAACGCCACGGCTTCCCATTCATCATCAACGTGCTGGGCCACACCAAGGCGCAGATCTTCGACGCGCTGCGCGCGCGTGTCGCGAACGACACAGCGAACGAGCGCCACGAGGCGCTGCGGCAGATCGCCGCCATCACGCAGCGCAGGCTCGCCAAGCTGCTCGCCGCCGAATGACTCCCCACCACACCGACACCCGCTCCGAAAGGCAACCATGATCGACAAGCCGCTGACGCGACGCTCCTTCCTCCCCGCCGGGCTCGCGCTCGGCGGCATCGGCCTCCAGCTGGCCAACGCCCACGCGGCCGACGCGCCGGCCTCGGCGCCAGCGGGCCTCACGGCGGCACCCGCCTCGATGTCCGGCGTCTCGCCGCGCCTCACGGTGCACGCGATCGACTCGTTCAGCGGCGTGACCGGCGCGGGGCTGAAGATCAGCCTGTCGCGTTTCGAGGGCAATGCCTGGAAGCCGCTGAAGACGGTGCTTGCGACAGCCGGCGGCCGCCCGGCCGACCCGCTGCTGCTCGGCGACGACTACCGCGCGGGCCGCTACGAAGTGCTGCTGCACCTCGACGAGTACTTCGCGATGATGGCCGCCAAGCTGCCGCAGCCGAGCTTCCTGTCGAAGGTGCCGCTGCGCTTCGTGATCAACGACGCGTCGCAGCGCGTCCACCTCGCGGCGCTGTTCTCGCCCTGGGGCTACTCCTACTACCGCGGCTCCTGAGGGCGACATCATGGCAGGCATCTCCACCCACGTGCTCGACAACTACACCGGCCGCCCCGGCGCCGGCATGCGCATCGACTTCTCGGCCCGCCAGGCCGACGGCAGCTGGAAGCTCGTCAAGACCATGACGACCAACGGCGACGGCCGCACTGACGGGCCGGTGCTCGCGCCGGCCGATGCGGCGATCGGCGAGTACGAACTCAGTTTCCACGTCGCCGACTTCTACGAGCCGAAGAAGGGCAGCATCGGCGACCCGGTGTTCCTCGACCGTGTCGTGCCGCTGCGATTCTCGATCTTCGACCCGAAGCAGCACTACCACGTGCCCTTGCTGTGCACGCCGTGGAGCTGCTCGACCTATCGGGGCAGCTGATGGAGCACCCGGCTCAGCGAGTACGCTGAGCCACCCGCCGCGCGGCCCGGCGCTGGCCCGAGGCTCAGTCGCGCGGCAGCGCCGCGTCGGCCACGAGCAGCGCGACCAGATCCTGCGCGAAGCCCGGCAGCGCGGCCAGGCTGCGCACGCACACGTGCATTGCGCGCAGTGACCACGCGTCCTGCAGCGGAACGATCACGATCGGCATCGCCAGCGCGTGGCGGCGCGCGGCCGACTCCGGCATCACGCCCACCCCGACGCCAGCCGCGACCATGCGGCAGGCAGCTTCGAAGTTGCTGACCTCGATGCGCAGCTGCAGTGTGCGATGCAACTCGTCGCAGATGCGCTGCAGGAACGCGCGCAGCGCGCTGCCTTCGGCCAGGCCGATGTGGTCGAAGGCCAGCGTGTCCGCGAAACTGACCTCGGGCACCTGCGCCATCGGGTGCTGCGGCGGCACCACCAGCACCAGCCGGTCGCGCCGGTACGGGATCACCTCCAGCGCCTCGGTGCGCTCGAAGCCGCTGACGATGCCGATGCCGATGTCGATCTTGCCCTCGCTGACCGAGCGCACGATGTCGTGGCTGAG
>JBDTVC010000035.1:0-28290 GCA_040007475.1 Burkholderiales bacterium | reverse complement strand
TAAAACAGCTCTTCAACTCGCACAGTGGTCGCTGGGTGAAATATCCGGGCTAGAGAATTGAAGGTAGCTCCGTTCGCGTTCGTAGCGTCCGCGGCGTCTTCCGTAACAACACGAAAGCTGGCCAGTTCAACAGAGAACCAATTCGCCCTGAAGTTCGATCAGCGTAAGTCGACGGTTCTCGGGGGCTCGACGGGCGCTCCCAATCCACAGGGAATGAGCGGTGCACCCGTCTGGTCGATCACCGGCGACGCTGACGGCGAGTTTCAGACACATCTCGTCGGAATCGCGCTCGCGCACCATCGCGCCGATCGCGCCGTCCTGTGCACCAGAATCGCGGAGATCGCCGACATGATCGATGTGTACGAACGGGAAGCTTAGGGTCGCTTGCATCGGCTTGTTGCAACAACGTCGAGAACGAGGCCGATTCAGTTCAGCGTCACTCCCCGAAGCGACACCGAGTAGCGTCCGCATGCAGGCCCCATGCGATCAGCTCATCCCTTGCAAGCGTCGGAGGTGCGCGCCGGACATTCACGCCACGACTTATTGCCGGCCACGCCCCAGATAAATCTCGGCCAGACGAGAATCGTCGAGAAGGTCTGCCGCCGCCCCTTGCTGCACCAGGCTGCCTGTCTCGAGCACGTACCCGCGGTCGGCGACTTCCAGTGCCGCGCGTGCGTTCTGCTCCACCAACAAAATCGCGACCCCTTCGGCCCTCAAGCGCGCAATAACAGCGAAAATTTCGGCCACGATGAGGGGCGCCAGCCCTAGGCTGGGCTCGTCGAGCATCAGCAGCCTGGGTCGAAGCATGAGCGCCCGACCGATGGCCAGCATTTGGCGCTCTCCGCCCGACAAGGTGCCAGCGATCTGCCGCTGACGCTCTTTGAGGCGAGGGAACGTGTCGAACACGCGCGAAAGCTCGCTGTCCTGATTGCGCTCACCCGCCAGGTACCTGCTGAACGCGCCGAGCTGCAGATTCTCCCTAACCGTCATGTCGCCGAAAAGGTCGCGCGTTTCAGGGACCAAGGTCAGGCCCCGGCGCACGCGGTCGGCGATCGACCACTTGTCGATCGCGACGCCACCATAGGCGATGTGCCCGGAGAATGGAAGGACGCCCATCAGGGCCTCGAGCGTCGTCGTCTTTCCTGCACCGTTGGGTCCCAGAATGGTCACGACCTCGCCCTGCGACACGGACAAACTGACGGCCCGCACGGCCTCGACCGCCCCGTAGCAGACGGTCAAGTCGCGCACCTCGAAGAGTGGGGGCTCCTTGACTGTCATGCTGCCACTCCTAGGTAGGCAGCGATCACATCGGGGTGCGACTGCACCTCGGCAGGGGCACCTGCGGCCAGCGTCCGCCCGAAGTTCTGCACGATGACGCGATCGGCCAGTTCCATGACGAACGCCACGTCGTGTTCGACGAGGAGAATGGCGACACCCTCCGCGCGCAGTCCGCGAAGCAGCACTGCCAGCTCACGCTTTTCCGCCGAGCGCAGACCCGCGGCCGGCTCGTCGAGCAAGAGCATCGTCGGGTCCGAAGCCAATGCCCGCGCGATTTCCAGGATCCGTTGTTTGCCCAGGGGTAGCGAGCCAGCGTTCATGTAAGCCATGTCTCGAAGGCCGACCCGATGGAGCGTTGCGGCAGCGGCACTGAGCGCCCGCCGCTCTTCAATGCGGTCGAGTCGCAGCAAGGTAGCCAGCATGCCCGCCCCGCCCAGCCGATACCCGCCCAATGCAACGTTCTCGAGTACCGACAGGTCGTTCAGCAGCTTCACGTGCTGGAAGGTGCGGGACAACCCAATGCGGGCGATCGCGTGACTGGGCATGCGTTCGATGCGAGCGCCCCCGAAAAGAATGCTGCCGCTCGACGCTCTGAGCGCGCCGGAGATCAGATTGAAGAGCGTGGACTTGCCGGCACCGTTCGGCCCGATGACGGCGACGACCTCGCCCGAAAAGACTTCGAAGCTGACATCCGCAACCGCCTTCAGGCCGCCGAACTGTTTGGATACGCCGACCAGTTTGAGCAGCGGCCCATCCGCCCTCGCCCGTCCGGCGGGTTGGGGAACGATCGGTGCTGCGATCGCGTTGGCCTTGGGCGATGGCCTGGCGAACGCGGACACCAGATACGCAAGGCCGTGCTGCGTTCGCTGCAGCAAAACAATGATGATCAGGCCGAAGAACACCTTCTCGACGTTGCCCGCACGCTCGAACACACCGGTTCTCAGAACGTTCTGCAGCCAGTCGTTGACGACACGCACCGCGGTCGACCCCATCATGGCGCCAGCAACCTGCTCGACCCCGCCCACGACCGACATGAAGACATACTGGACGCTCATGTCCAGACCGAACGACGACGGATTGATGAACCGCTGCATGTGCGCATAGAGCCAACCCGAGATGCCCGCGTACACCGCGGCGCAGACGAATACCTTGGTCTTCAGCAGCCCGACGTCGACGCCCATGCTTTCAGCCATCAGGGATTTGCTCTTGAGCGCGCGCATTGCACGACCGATGCGCGAGTCGAGCAGGTTCCGTGTCGTCCATCCCAACACCAGCATCACCGAGACCACCAGGAAATAGACTCGGAACTCGTAGCCGCTCTGCGATCCGCCCGACAGACCCAGTGGAATCGCCGGCAGATCGGTCATGCCGGTCGATGCGCCGATGCTGTCGGTATTGGCGAACACGTAGAAGATGCTGACCGACCAGGCGATGGTCGCTATCGGGAGGTAGTGGCCGCGCATGCGCAGCGTGATCGCGCCGAGCATCCATGCGGACAGCGCCGTCGCCGCGATGGCGAGCGGCAACGACAGCCAAGGCGACAGGCCGAAGGAGGTTGTCAGCACGGCCGAGGTGTACGCGCCGATGCCGACGAACGCGGCCTGTCCGAACGAGACCTGGCCGGCAACGCCGGTGAGCAGGATGACGCCGTAGCAAACGATCGCATACAGGCAGGCATAGCTGACCAGCGTGACGTAGAAGCGCGAGAGCACGAAGGGCAGCACTGCGAAGCCGATCAACAGACCGCCTGTCCACGCAGCTCGGGGCACACGCTGCATCGCGGCTTGAAGGCGACGAAACACCGGCCAGGCGTTTCGCGGTGAATCGTCCGACTTCTCCTCTTCGTCGTCTATCGAATGCCGGGCGAGCAAAGAGCACCCGAGCAGGATGGGCACCATCAGCGCGAACACCAGCGACTCCTTGTACGCGCTGGACCAGAAGGCGGCGAAGCTCTCGAAGACCCCGATCGACAGCGCGCCGGCCGCCGCCAGCGGATAGCTCACCATCGCGCCGACAGTCGCCCCGACGAAAGCCTTCAGGCTGATCAGAAACCCGGAGTTGTAGTAGATGGTCACGAAGGGCGCGATCAGGATGCCCGCCGTCGCGCAGATGAAGGTGGCGAGCGTGAAGCTGGTTGTGCCCGCCATCTCGGCACTGATGCCCATCAATGCAGCGCCGCGTCGATTGCTCGCCGTAGCCCTCAACGCGCGCCCATGCATCGTGTGCTGCGAGAACCAGAACAGCACGCCCACCAGGATCACGCTCACGGCGAGCACGACCACGCTCTGCACGGCCACGCTCTCGCCGGCGATGTCGAACCGTGCGTCGCTGAACGGTTTCGTGCGCGCGCCATCGGGCCCGAACGCCACGAGCGCCAGACCGTCCATCACGAAATGCGTCGCCACCGAGACGATGAGCAGCACCAGGATCGAGGCATGCGCGATCGGCTGATAGACCAGGCGGTACATCGATGCGCCCAGCGGGACCACGATGGCCAGCGTCAGCACGACCTGCCACGCCATCGGCACGCCGGTTCCGGAGCCCCAGTGAACGACGGCGGCCACCGCGGCCGGCAGCACGAACCACCCGAAGACCGGCCGCGTGAACTTCGACGCGGCAGCTCGCATGCGCCGAAGGCGATTCAATTCGACGAGGCCGGCGCAGACGCTCGCCGCCAGCATGAACCACACCGTCATCGGTGTGCGGCCATCCTGCAGCGCGTAGATGGTGAGCGCACCGTATGAGACGAACTCGCCGGCCTGCACCATGATGACCCGCGTCACGCCGAACACCAGAACCAGCGCAAGTGCGATCAGGCTGTACGCGGCGCCATTGGTCAGGCCCTCCTGCAGGAGGGAGAATGCAACGCTGAAGTCCATCGGGAGGATCTTGGCGGGTTGGTCGCGCCGCGGCGTGCTTACTTGACGAGCGTCCAGCGCCCCTGAGTGACCATCATCATCAATGCGGCCTGCCGATCCATGCCATTGTGGTTGGCAGGGGTCATGTTGTAGATGCCCTGCGTGCCGACCACGCCTTTGGTTGCCTCGATGGCGTCTCGCAACGCGGCCCGGAACTCGGCCGTGCCAGGCGCTGCCGTCTTCAATGCGACGGGGATGGCCGACTGCAACAGCAGACCGGCGTCGTAAACGTTCGAACCGAAGGTCGACGGCTTGACGCCATAGAGCTTCTCGTAGGCCGCCATGTAGTCGAGACCCGCCTTCTTGATCGAGTTGCCCGCGTCCAGCTGTTCGACCACCTGCATCGGACCGGCCGCCATCAGAGCGCCTTCTGCCGCCTTGCCGGCGAGTCGGATGAACTCGTCCGTCGCAGCACCGTTGGTCTGGTAGACCTTTCCTCGAAAGCCTCGATCTACCAGCGATTGCTGACCCAGCGCCGAGGTGCCGCCGGCGGCCGCGACCAGGACTGCGTCGGGCTTGGCCGCGACGATCCGGATCGCCTGGGCGGCAATGCTGCTGTCGGTGCGTTGGAAGCGTTCTTCGGCTACCAGCTTGATGCCCGCCTTCTCGATGATCGGCGCCAGCGATTTCGCCCATTCCTCGCCGAGCGAATCATTCACCCGCAGCAGTGCCAGCGTCTTCACCTGGCTGCTGACCATATGATTGACCTCGACATGCAGGATGAGCTGATTCGCCTGCGACGACTTGAAGACCCACATTCGCTGCGCGTCCATTGGCAGGATCACCGCGTCGGTGCCGACCGCCGCGATCAGGGGCGTCTTGGACTCGGCCACGAAACTCAGGATCGCCATGGCGTTCGGCGAGATCGACGGGCCGATCATCGCGTCGACCTTGTCCTCGGAGATCAACTTCTTGGCGTTGTTCACCGCGGCCGTGGCATCGCCGCCATCATCGAGCACGACGTACTCGACGTTTGCCGAACCGATCTTGGTCGGAAGCATCTTGGCCGAATTGCGTTGCGGTACCCCGATGACAGAAGCCGGTCCCGTGCTCGACACCAGGACACCGACCTTGATGTCGGCAGCCATTGCGGACAAGGTCACCGACAACAGGCCCGCGAGAGCAGCGCGAGCGAATGTTTGAAACCTGCGGAATGGCATGAGAGCTCCTTGTGAGTGGGTCGACGGCGCATGGAAGGACGACCGCCGAGATCGAATCATAAAACGTCTGTCGCAAATCTCCTATTACGGGAAAGCGATAACTACATCAGTGCAAGTACCGGGCCACGTCGAACCCGATCCGGCTGCGGAAATTGGCGAAATGATCATGGCAGGATTGACATCAATTGGTGCCAAATGCACCTTGCCAGTGCCTGCCACAAGAATCGCTATTCCCGTATATTGGTATGACTTACACTTTTGAGATTGGCGTCTCCTTGCCACTTGAAAGGATGAACCTTGACAGAACTCCCACCCGCCGCCGATGCGCCGCAGCCCAACCCGAGGTCGCGTGCCCGCATCGCCATCGTGGGCGGTCGGGGCGGTGTAGGGCAACGGCTCGTTTCCGCCTGCTTGCGGCAGGGCCAAGACGTCGCCGTTCTCGACCTGCCTGCGGCAACGGACCCGTCGGACGACGCATCCGAGTCCTTGTTCATCGGGGTGGATGTCTGCGATGACGCGTCCGTCCAAGACGCCTTCAAGGCCCTTGGCAATCGGGACTCGCCGAGTGGGATCGCATCGTCGACGGCAATCTTCGCTCCGCGTACGCGACCATCAGGGCGGCGCTTCCCTTGTTGGACAAAGGCCATGCCCCGAGCATCGTGCTGGTCACATCCGCGCTGACCTTGGCGCCGCAGAAGGGCTACGGCGCGTACATCGCCGCCAAACTCGGCGTGAGCGGGCTGGTGAAGTCGTTCGCCGTCGAACTCGCACCCGCGATCCGCATCAACGCCGTGGCGCCCAGCGCCATGTTGACGCCCTTCCTGTCGGGTGGCTCGGCCGACACCCCATGATCCATCTCTATTCGGACCAGACCCCCAACGGCCTGCGAGCTGCCATCGTCCTCGAAGAATCGGGACTTCCGTTCACCGCGATCCGTATCGACACTGGGCGTGGCGAGCAGCACTCGCCATGGTTCGCGGCACTCAACCTTGCCTGCGCCATTCCCGTGATCGTCGACGACGATGGCCCCGGCGGAGAGCGCCTGGTTCTCGCCCAGTCCGGAGCCATCCTCCTCTACGTGGCAAGCAAGTGCGGGCGGCTCGTGCCGACAGACCCCGCGCGGCAGGCGCACATGTACCACTGGTTCATGCAGATCGCCACCGACGTCACTGCAGCGAGCAGCTGGATCTTCAACCACGCCCGCGGCATGCCGATCAAGACGCCGGAGAACGCCGCATGGCTCGAAGCCAGGCTCGCACGAGCGCTCGCGGAGACAGATCGCTGGCTCGGCCAGCACGAATACCTCGCGGACGAACTGTCGATCGCCGACTTGCTCCTGTTTCCCACCTACTCGTTTCGGCGCGAGATGTTGATGGAAGCGGGCACGTATTCCAACCTCTGCCGCTGGGGTGCGAAGATCGAGCAGCGTGACGCCGTGCGTCGGGGCATGGCGCTGTTCGTCCCATAAGATCGCCTGTCAATCAAAACGCCCACATCCACCGTGTCCAGCCTCACGCGCATGCTTTCGGTCCTCGATCTGTTCTCGCGGGAACACACGACGATGACCGCCGAACAGATCGGCGAGGCACTCGGCCTCACCCGAACCACCTGCTACCGGTACACCCGCGAACTGGGCCACGCGGGCCTTCTCGTCAGCGATGGCGGCCAATTCATGCTGGGCCCACGAATCATCGAACTCGACCACAGGATCATCGAGTCCGATCCGCTGCTGAACGCCGGGCGGACCGTGATCTCGGCGTTGGCAAATTCACTCGGCGCCACCGGATTGCTGTCGACCTCGTACGACGACAGGATCATCAACGTATTCCAGCACCAGGGAGCGATGGCGCCGCCCTCGCTGTCGTTCGGCAGGGGCACGACCATGCCGCTGTTCCGGTCGTCGACGTCCAAGGTCATCCTCGCGTCGATGAGCCGCGGCCGCTTGAAACGCCTGTGGACGCAGCACCAGCAGGAGCCGGACTGTCTGGCCATCGGGGAGGACTGGCTGTCCTTCTGGAAGGCATTGCAACTCATCAAGCGCCAGGGCTACTGGACGTCGGTCGGCGAGCTCGACACCGGCGTGACAGGCATCGCTGTACCGATCTTCTTCGCCACCGGCGAAGCTGCGGGCTGCATGTCGCTCGTGTTCACTGCAGACGAGTTCAAACTTTACGAAACCGCGCTGCTCGGCGCGCGGCTCCTCGGAGCAGCAGCGCAGGTCTCGAAGTCCCTGGCCGACGGCCTTCCGAAGCCGGCTCGCGGCACCGTACCCGACAAGGCCAAGCAGTCCGAGCGCAAGAAGATCAAGTCTCCGCCAGTGGCACGCACCCGTGCGGTCGCCCGGCCGAAACGCAGCGCGACCACGCGACGCCCTCAGGCCTGATCTGCTGACGGGTGCCGCCCAGCACCGCTCGCGCATGCCGCGCGGACGCGTGGCCGAGCATCTCATTTTCCCTTAAAACGGTATCCACGTCGACGCTGGGCATCCCACGGCCGACGCGTTGGCGGTCGCCTGCGCCCCGCGCATCGCGCCCGCGAGCCGTCCGAGTCCCGTGATGACGCAAGCATTCGAGTGGCATCCGATCAAGATGAAGTTATTGCTAATACCGTATTTTGGGATTACTATAACTTCACCCATCCGAGGTCGACACGATGCAGACGAAGCCCCCGACTCTCCCCAGCGCCCCGAACAGCGGCGCCGTGATGCTGCTGCGTGCGGCAGCATCGGCCGGCGCGAGCGTGTGCTTTGCGAACCCCGGAACCACCGAGATGCCGCTCGTCGGTGCGCTGGATGAAGACGTGGGGATCCGGGCGGTGCTGGGCCTTTTCGAGGGCGTGTGCACCGGCGCGGCCGACGGCTACGGCCGAATGCTCCAGCGGCCCGCGACGACCTTGCTGCACCTCGGCCCGGGGCTCGCCAACGGGCTGGCCAATCTGCACAACGCGCGCCGCGCACGCACGCCCATCCTGAACATCGTCGGCGACCATGCCAGCTGGCACCTGCAGTACGACGCACCGCTGACCTCCGACATCGAGTCGCTCGCGCGACCCATGTCGGGCTGGTACCGCTCCGTGGCGTCGGCGACGCGGCTTTGGCAGGACACGGTCGACGGCATGCACGCCGCCAACTCGCGCCCGGGTCAGGTCGCGACACTGGTCGTGCCGGTGGACTTTCAACAGCTGCCCGCGCCGGAGCAGGCCGTGCGCGCCGAGGCGCCCCCATCGACGAGGGGTTTCGACGAGGCGCGCGTGAGCGCAGCGCAGCAGGTTCTGCACGGAGGTGGCAAGGCCGTCCTGCTGCTGGGTGATCGCGCCCTGAGCGAACGTGGCCAAGTGGCGGCCGGCCGAATCGCCGCCATGACCGGCGCGCGACTGTTCACCGAGACATTCCCCGCACGCACAGAACGCGGCGGCGGCCTGCCCGACATCGATCGGCTGCCCTACTTCCCCGAAGTCGCCATTTCCGCGCTTGCCGATGCCGTCGTCGTTCTTGCGGGGGCGATAGCGCCGGTGGCGTACTTTGGGTACGAGGGCTTGCCCAGCGAATTGGCACCGCGCGAATCGCTGCGGGTCCTGGCAGAACCCGGCGAGGACGCCGACGCGGCGCTCGAGCGCCTCGCCGATCTGCTTCAGGCCCCGCGCATCGTGAATGGCGTGGCGCCAGCACGCCACGCCATCGAGCGGGGTGCGTTGACTCCGGTGGGTGTCGGTCGCATCCTGTCCAACGCCTTGCCCGCTAACGCCATCGTGTCGGTCGAAGGCGGCACCTGCGGCTACCCGTTCGTCACTGCGTCAGCGGTAGCGGCGCGTCACACGATCCTCACCAACACAGGTGGTGCGATCGGCCAAGGATTGCCCGTCGCCCTCGGCGCCGCAGTGGCGTGCCCGGAACGTCGCGTGTTCGCGCTCCAATCAGATGGCAGCGCGCAATACACGATCCAGTCGCTGTGGACGATGGCGCGAGAGCGCCTGCCGGTGATCATGTTGATCACCTCCAATCGTCGCTACGGCATCTTGCAGACCGAGTTGTCGCGCGCCGGCATCGCGCCCGGCGAACAGGCGAAACGCCTGACGCTGCTCGACGATCCCCCGATCGACTGGAAGGCACTTGCCCAGGGCTATGGCGTGCCGTCGGTCTCCGCGTCGACGACCGAGGAACTTGAGCATGCCTTGCGCTTGGCGCTGGCCCACACCGCCGGCCCGATGCTGATCGAGATGCGCCTGCCCTGACCCGTATCGAAAAGAGAGAGACACACATGGACCTTCAACTCAAGGGAAAGACCGCCTTCATCACCGGCGGCAGCATGGGCATCGGCAAGGCCGCTGCATTCGAACTCGCCAGCGAAGGAGTCAACGTGGCGATCGCCGCGCGGCGCCTTCCGCTGCTGGAAGAGGCCGCGACGGACCTGCGTTCGCGTCTTGGCCCAGACGCCGGTCGCATCCTCCCGGTCGCAGTCGACACCACCGACATGGACTCCGTGACCCAAGGCATGGCCGCCGCTGCAGAAGTATTCGGGCGCATCGACATCCTGGTCAACGGCGCGGCGCATCCCGGCGGCCTGGTGCGCGCCGAACTCGCCGATGCCGATCCTCAGGGCCTGCTGCAGGACATCGACATCAAGGTCGTCGGCTACCTTCGATGCTGCAAGGCCGTCGCCCCTTACATGCGCCGTCAGGGCTACGGTCGCATCATCAACATCGGTGGCCTGACGGGCCGCGGCAGCAAGCAGCTCTCCGGCATGCGCAACGTGGCCATCGTGCACATGACCAAGACGCTGTCTGATCAGCTGGGACCGGACGGCATCACCGTCAACACGATCCACCCCGGTGTGGTCGAAACGCCCCACATCCACGAGCTCTACGAAAAAGAGGCCAAGAAGCAGGGCATCAGCGCTGCCGAAGTGGAAGCCAACTACGTCAAGGTCACACCGATCCGCCGCGTGCTGCAACCGGAAGAGATGGGCTGGATCATCGCCTTCCTGGCGTCTCCGCGGTCCGGCTCCATCACCGGCGAATCGCTGGGCTGCGATGGCGGCCTGACGCGCGGCATCTTTCTCTGAAGGGAACCGACAAATGGACTTCACGATCATGGTCGCCACCGCCGGACAAGGCATCGTGCGCAGCAACGACAACGGCAAGACCTGGCACCGCCTGGGCCTGACCGAGGCGAT
Organism: Burkholderiales bacterium; assembly: GCA_040007475.1. Lineage (GTDB taxonomy): Bacteria > Pseudomonadota > Gammaproteobacteria > Burkholderiales > Burkholderiaceae_C > LMDS01. The sequence continues at coordinate 17,763 of JBDTVC010000035.1, read as the reverse complement.
CGAATTCGACGGCGTCGTGCGGGCCCTGGCCGTTGATCCCTCGCGGCCTGATCGTGTCTATGCTGGTGCCGACTGCGGCATCTGCATCAGCGACGACGGCGGCGCCCATTGGCGCCTCGCCACGGGTGCCATCACCGGCATGACGGTGTGGTCCATCGCCATCGATCCGAACGATGCACGCGTCATCTACGCCGGCACCGGCGCCCCGTCGCGTTCGGCCCTGTTCAAGTCGTCGGATGCCGGCGAGACCTGGTCGCGCCTGCCGCCAGAGATGCCCGAGTTTTGCGCGGGCGTAAATCGGCCGCGCATGCTGACGATCTGCGTCGATCCCGACGACAGTCAGCAGGTGTGGTTCGGTGTCGAGGAAGGCGGTGTCTGGCGCAGCCGCGACGCAGGCCAGAGCTTCACGCGCGTCGATGACGCGCGCGGCGGGATCCGCAACTCCGACATCCATGCGATCAGCATCCTGCCGCGCAGCGCCGGTTCGCCGAAGACGATTTTGGTGCTGACCGTGAACGCGGTATGCGTGAGCGAGGACGACGGTCAGACCTGGGACGGCAAGCTGTCCAGGGAGCGCTTCGACGGCCTCTACTACACGCGAACCGTCATGCCGGTTCCCGGGCCGGACGGCGCGTTGTTGATGGCTGTTGGCGACGGTACGCCTGGCTACAAGACCCGGCTGTACCGCTCGACCGACCGCGGGCATCAGTGGGCCGAGACCGAACTCGGCGCGGCGCCGAACTCCACCTTCTGGGCCCTGGGCTCTCACGCCGCAGACCCGTCGCGGCTCTACGCGGGCACCAAGTACGGCGACTTGTTCCGGTCGCTGGACGGCGGCCGAAGCTGGCAGAAGGAGTGGCGCGAGTTCAGCGAGATCACCGCCGTCGCGTGGACGCCGGTCGCGGCGCCCTTGGTGGCCCACGCGCAATCAACGGATTGAATGAGAACACCATGATGAACGACATTGCGGTGCCGCCGATCACCGCCGACACCAAGCTGCCCAAGCCCCGCATCGCCCGCACGCACGTGGCGCTTTACGTGCGCGACCCGGTGGCATCGGGGCAGTGGTACGCCGAGGTACTGGGCATGGAAGAGGTCGCGCGCGAGCCGCGCTGGCTGTTTCTGTCCTTCGGCCAGAAGCATCACGACATCGCTCTCATCAAGGCCCAGACGCCGGCCGAGTTGGGCACGATCGGCCTGCAGCACTATGGGCTCGAAATCGAAGGCGACCTGACAGAGCTGCGTCGGCTCTACGGGATGCTGCTGCGACGCAAGGTTCCGATCGTGAAGATCACCGACCACAAGGCGGGCATTGGCGTCTACTTCACCGACCCCGACGGCAATCGACTCGAGTTCTTCTGCGAGACGGAAAAGGACGACGCTGCCGGCAAGCGCCTGATGACTCAATACAACGCGGCGAGCGACCCCGCTCATCTCGACCCGCTCTTCGACTGAGCGACGCGCATTCCAACCCCCACGGGCCCAGGCCATGACCAAGTCTCCCAACTTCCACGCGTTCCACATTCGCAAGTGGTACCTGCAGATCGAAGACACCCTGGCTGGCGAGACCGGCCAGCCCGCCGACGGCGAGCCGCTGCGCAAGATCGTCATTGCCGCCTGCCTGCACAACCCGTTCGCGGGCCGCTTCGTGCAGGATCTGTCTCCCTGGGTCAACCCCTCGCCCGATCTGGGGCGCGAGTTCGGGCGGCGCATCGTTGAGGCCGCGGCGGGCCGCGCCATCGAGAGCTACGGCAAGGCCTGCTTGGTCGGCGCCGACGGCGAGTACGAACACGGCAACGCGTTGCTGACCAACCCTGCCGCCGACCCGGTGCGGGTCGGCGTAGGGGGCGGCAAAGCCTGGGTGCCGTCGACCGGCAAGCGCGGTGGACCTGGCACGACCATCGACATCCCGCTGGCGCACAAGGATGCGCTGTACGTCCGGTCGCACTACGACACCGTAAGCGCGACGTTCAGCGACGGCCCGAATCGCGACGAAGTGATTCTCTGCTGGGCCTTCGCCACGCGCGGCCGCCTGAATGCACGCCTCGGCGGACTCAAGGCCGCGGACATCATGGGCGAGAACGGTCTGGTCTGAGCCCCGCGCTCACCAACATCAAGGGCACCCCGGCATGAGCACGCACGCGCGCGAAGACTGGCTCGACAGCGACGGCCTGAAGCTGCACTTCGTCGAATGGGGTCACCCGTCGGCGCCGACCATCGTGGCGCTGCACGGCCTGCGCAGCTTCGGCTACACCTGGGAGTCGGTTGCGCTGCCCTTGGCCGACCGCTTCCGGGTCATCGCGCTCGACCAGCGCGGCCGCGGCTTGAGCGACTGGGACCCGGCGCGGAACTACTACGCCGAGGCCTATGTTCGTGACCTCGAAGCCTTGGTCGAGAAGCTCGAGCTCCGGCGCTTCGTTCTGCTCGGGCATTCGATGGGCGGTGCCAACGCCTTCGTCTATTCGACGCGCCACCCCGAACATCTCTCCGGCATGGTGATCGAAGACATGGGTCCGGGTGCCTCCGGCAGTTCGGCCGGCGCAGAGCGAATTCGCCGGGAGCTGCTCGCCACACCGGACCGGTTCGAATCCTGGGCCGACGCCGCCGCGTTCTGGCGCGGCCAGCGGCCCAACATCCCCGACGCCGCGGTGCATGCCCGCGTGCAGTACTCGATGCGCGAACTCGATGACGGCAAGGTTGTCTGGCGCCATGATGCCCAGGGCATCGCGCATGCGCGGCTGAATGCGACGCCCGAGCAGCTCGTGGAACTCTGGCCGCATGTCGACGCGGTCACGACACCCACGCTGCTCCTGCGCGGAGCCAACTCGGACTTCCTGTCGGCGCAGACGGCCGCCGACATGGTGCGACGCAATCCACGCATCCAGCGTGTGGACGTTCCGGGTGCGACCCACTACGTGCACGACGACAACCTGAAGGGCTTCGAGACGGCCTTGCATGCCTTCCTCGCGAGCGCGGCGCTGCAGCCGTGGGCGAAGGGGCCTGTGCATTGAAAGCGCAGCGCACTCGACGCACATCGGTCGTGATCGCCGGCGGCGGTCCGAACGGCATCACCGTGGCCAACCTGCTCGGCGCCTACGGGATCGACACGATCGTCATCGAACGCGAGAAACAGATTCTCGAATACCCGCGCGCCGTCGGCATGGACGACGAGGCGCTGCGCATGTTCCAGACCGTGGGCCTGGCCGATTCGCTGCTGCAGGACATGATCCAGAACGTGCCGATGCGCATGTACCGCGCCGACGGCAAGTGCTTCGCCGACATCAGACCGGCCACACGCGAGTTCGGCTGGTGGCGCCGCAACATCTTCATGCAGCAGCTTGCCGAGAAGACCTTGCGCGACGGACTCACCCGCTACCCGAACGTCGACTTGCGACTCGGCGAGGAAGTGGTCGCCGTGTCGCAGGATGCACGCGCCGTCACCTTGCAGGTGCGCGATACCTCGGGCGAGGTCTACGCCATCGAAGCCGACTATTGCGTGGCCGCCGACGGCGGCCGCAGCCCGCTGCGGGAGATGCTCGGCCTGAAGCTGGTCGGCAAGACGCACCCGATCAAGTGGGTGGTCGTGGACGTGAAGAACGCGGACGTCGACGCGCCCCACACCGCGCTCAATTGCGATCCGCGGCGGCCCAACGTCTGCATCTACCTGCCCTACGGCTTTCGGCGCTGGGAGTTCCTCGTGTTTCCGCACGAGGACGAGCATGCCATCGCCCAACCCGACTCGGTGCGCCGACTTCTCAAGCCGTATGTCCGCGACCCTGGCAAGATCGAGATCGTACGGGCGCGCACCTACACCCACCACTCGCGCGTCGCCGAGAAGTTCGTGGTCGGCCGCGTTGCGCTGGTCGGTGATTCCGCTCACCTCACGCCGCCCTGGATCGGACAAGGGTTGAATGCTGGGTTGCGCGACGTCGGCAACATCGCGTGGAAGCTGGCCGGCATCGTGCGCGGCCAGTTGCAGCCCTCGGTACTGAACACCTACGAACAGGAGCGCCACGCGCACTCCAAGGCCATGATCGACGTGGCCGACGCCTTCGGCGCCTTGCTGATGCCCACCAGCCGGTTCAAGGCGTGGCTGCGCGACAGCTTCTTCAGCGCGGTTCGCGTGCTGCCCGGCATCAGGAACTATGTGCTGCAGATGCGCTTCAAGCCGATGCCCACCTACCGCCGCGGCATGCTCGTGTCGGAGCCCGGCACCGCTGTCGTCGGCAAGATGCTGATCCAGCCCGACGTCGAAGACGCCGACGGCCGACGCCGCAAACTCGACGACGTGCTGGGCCCGTGGTTCTGCGTGATCGGCTGGCAGACCGATCCGCAGGCAGCACTGAGCGACGCTGATCGCGCCTTCTGGCGCGACCTGGGCGCACGCTTCGTGCAGATCAACCGTGCCCGCAGCGGCGACCGGCCGGGCGCGCGTTTGCGGGCGGCGGCCGGCACCGAGTGCGTCGAGGACATCGACAACCACCTGGCCGACTGGTTTTCCGCAAACCCAGGTTCGATTGTCGTGCTCCGGCCCGATCGCTACATCGCGGCGCAATCGAGCGCCGACCGGATTGCCGAAGTGACACAAGGCTTGCGGGCCTTCGTTCGCAAAGAAACCCCCGAACAAAGAAAGGCCGCCTAGCATGCTCGTCGAACAGCGCATCTACAGCCTGGTACCCGGCGGAACCGCCGAGTACGTGAAGGTCTACGAAGAATGCGGCCGCGAGGTTCAAGAGCGCATTCTCGGCAAGATGCTGGGCTACTACACCCGCGACATCGGCGAGCTCAACCAGCTTGTCTATCTGTGGCCGTTCGATTCGATGGACGAGCGCACGCGACGCCGAGAAGCGCTTCTGGCCGACCCCGACTTCAAGGTCTTCCGCGGCAAGATCCGCCACCTGCTCGTCAGGCAGGAGAACTCTCTGCTGGTGCCCGCCGGCCCACAGCAACAGGCGCCGCGGCCATGATCAACGAGCCCTACGAAACCCTCCGCATGTACATCGACGGCGAGTTCGTCGACTCCGGCACGCGCTCGACCCGTCCCGTGGTCAACCCTGCGGACGGCAGCGTGCTCGGCGAGTTGCCCAATGGCAACCGCCAGGATTTCGACCGCGCGCTCGATGCCGCTCAGCGTGCCTTTCGCCTCTGGCGTCACGAGTCGCCGCTGAAGCGTTCGGACATCATTCGCCGTGTCGCGCAGCTGGCACGCGAACGGGCGCCTCTGATCGCGCGCAACATCACGCTCGATCAGGGCAAGCCTCTTGCAGAAGCGCTGGGCGAAGTCACGTCGACGGCCGAACACGCTGAGTGGCACGCAGAAGAAGGAAGACGGGTCTACGGGCGCGTCGTGCCGGCGCGCTCTCCCGCCGTGCGCCAGATGGTGCTGCGCGAACCGATAGGCGTGTGCGCGGCCTTCTCGCCGTGGAACTTTCCGTTCAACCAAGCCTTGCGCAAGGTCGTGGCGGCGCTTGCGAGCGGATGCACGCTCGTCCTCAAGGGCCCGGAAGAGGCGCCCAGTGCCATCGTCGCGCTCGCAAGACTCTTCCATGATGCAGGCCTGCCTCCGGGTTGCTTGAACGTGGTCTGGGGACCGGCCGACGAGATCTCGCGCCATCTCATCGAGTCACCGATCGTGCGCATGCTGTCTTTCACGGGTTCGGTGCCGGTTGGCAAGCACCTTGCTGCGCTCGCCGGCCAGCACATGAAGCGCACGACGATGGAGCTGGGCGGGCACGCGCCGGTGATCGTGTGCGAAGACGCCGACGTGGATCGCGCGGCCGACCTGCTCGCTCCATACAAGTTCCGCAACGCCGGCCAGGTCTGCGTCTCGCCGACGCGCTTTCTGGTGCAGCACTCGGTCTTCGACCGATTCGTGGCGCGCTTCCTCGAACGCACGCGAGGAGTGCGCGTCGGCTCAGGCGTCGAAGCGGGTGTCACGATGGGTCCGGTGGCCAATGAACGCCGCCTCAAGGCGATGCAGGCCTTCGTCGCCGACGCCGAAGCCAGTGGCGGCGAGATCGCGACCGGCGGACGGCGCATCGGCGAGTCGGGCAACTTCTTCGCCCCGACCGTGGTGCTCAACCCGAAAGCATCCAGCATGCTGATGCAGGACGAGCCTTTCGGGCCGATCGCCGGCATCTTGCCGTTTCACGACCTCGATGAAGCCATCGCCACCGCCAACCGCCTGCCGTTCGGTCTGGCTGCCTACGCCTTCACGAACTCGACTCAGAAGGCACATGCGCTGGCGATCGGGCTCGAGGCGGGCATGGTCAATATCAACCACTTTGGCATGGCGCCGGCAGAAATTCCGTTCGGCGGCATCAAAGACAGTGGGTTCGGCAGCGAGGGTGGCATCGAGACCTTCGACAGCTATCTCGTAACGAAGCTGGTTACCCAACTCAACTGACCTACCTCAAGGGAAACACCATGACCCACCGCGTCGGAATCATCATTGGAAGCCTGCGCAAGCAGTCGCTGAACCGCAAGATGGCGAATGCCTTGATTGCACTCGCCCCAGCCGAGCTGAAGCTGGAGATCGTCGAGATCGCCCAGCTGCCGCACTGCAACGCGGACGACGAAGCCGATCCGCCCCAGGCAGTCGTCGATTTCAAGCGGACCATCGAGTCGCTCGACGCCCTGCTCTTCGTGACGCCGGAGTACAACCGCGGCGTGCCCGGGTTCCTGAAGAACGCGGTCGACATTGCCTCCCGCCCCTATGGCAAGAGTTCATGGCAGGGCAAGCCCGTCGGCGTGATCAGCGTGAGCCCCGGCGCATTGGGCGCGTTCGGCGCAAACCATCAACTGCGCCAGTCGTTCGTCTTTCTCGACATGCCCGCCATGCAGCAACCCGAGGCCTACATCGGCAACGCGTCCAAACTGTTCGACCAAGCGGGCCTTCTCGACAGCAAGGACACCGCCGACTTCGCGCGCGCCTACCTGGAAGCGTTCGCGAAGTGGGTCGCTCGTCACGTCACCGCCCGCTGATCCGCGATGTTCAAGGAGCCTTCCCTGCTGCGAACGCAGTGCTGCATCGACGGTGGGTGGGTCCATGCCAACGACGGCACCACCATCGCCGTCACGAACCCGGCCAATCGGGAAGTCGTGGCTCACGTGCCAAAGGCCGGAGCCGCAGAAACCAGATAAGCCATCGAGGCCGCGGAACGCGCATTCGCACCATGGAAGGAACGAACGGCGGCGGATCGAGCGCTCACTGTTGCGCCGCTGGGCCGCGCTGCTGATGACGCATCAGGAAGACCTGGTGTGCTGAGTACCGCGGTAGCACCCTTTGGCGGTGTCAAGCAGTCGGGCTACGGTCGCGAGGGATCGAAGCACGGCATCGACGAGTACGTGCACCTGAAGTATCTGTGCATGGGGCTCGAGTGATCACCACACGGCGTCGGGCGCGATCGCGGTCGCGCGACCGTTCAGACGCCCGCGCCCCGTTCACCACTTGATGGAGACCGCATGCTTCGCCACCCGACCCGATTCGCACACATCTTGCTCGCGCTGCTCGTCTGCACGTCGTTCTGCCAATCGGCGGGCAAGCCTTACCCCGACCGGGCGATCACCGTCGTCGTGCCCTTCTCACCCGGCGGTGGAACGGATGTGTTGGCGCGTCTGATCGGCGCCAGACTGCAGGCAGCCCTGGGACAGCCGGTGGTCATCGACAACCGCCCGGGCGCCAACGGTGCGATCGCGAGCCGAAGTGTCTTGAGCCAGCCGGCTGACGGGTACACGCTGCTGTTCGGCAGCCACTCGACGCAGGTCATCGCGCCTCTGGTCGCCCGACAGGCCGGTCGGCCGATGGAGCCATCGCCCGCCGCCTTCACGGCCCTGAGCATTCTGGCGAATGCGCCGCTCGTTCTGGCCGTCAACGCGAACTCGCCCTATCACACGCTGGCAGAGTACCTGGCCAGCGCGAAATCCAGGGACACGACCTTCGGCACCTTTGGCGTCGGCTCGTCGGCCCATCTGTTGGGCGCCATGCTGGCGGCCACCTCGCTTGCCCGGCTGACGCACGTCCCGTACAAGGGCTCTTCGCCCGCAACCACCGACCTGTTGGGGAACCAGGTGGACAGCGTCGTCCTGACGGTCGCGGCCGTCGATAAGCTCGTCGAAGCCGGGAAACTGCGCGCACTGGCCGTCAGCAGCAAAGCCAGGGTCAGCGCCCTGCCGACCGTACCGACGCTGTCCGAGGCGGGCTTCACGGTCATGTCCGATACGGGTTGGTTTGCCGTGTTCGTGCCCGCCAAGACATCGCCCGAAATTAGCGACAAGTTGTCCGCATCGCTGGCGCGAATCATGACCGACGAGGCCGTCAGAAAGAAGATGCTCGAACTGGGTCTCGATCCCATCGGCAGCTCGATGGATGAGGCTCGCACCATCTGGCAGCGTTCTCTCGAATCCGCTGAAGCGATCATGAGCAAGGTGAAGATCGATCTGCAGTGACCGCGCGGTGCTGAGCCAGGCTTTCTGTCGATTGGCGCCGCTGCGACTGTGATTGCTCAGCGCGAGCCTTTCCAGCTGATGGCTGGTCACCCTCGAGCTCGCAGCGTCGGCTCATGCGCCGCGCATGTGCGAGGAACAAGTACGCCGGGGCTTATGCGCGGCGCCAAGAGCCTCGTCGCGGACTGGCGCGCGATCCCTCGCGGCGCAGGCGTCACCGAAGGGCGGGCACGTCAGGCAGTATCGCCACTCGGGCGTGCTGAAGTGAGTTCCGAGGCACGATGGCGCCGACCGCACCTATCGGCTCGCGGTTCCATCGGCGATGGTTCGTGCGCGCGCCGCTGGATGCTTCGGCTCGCGCGCGTGTGCATCGTTCCCGCGCGCGCTGACGCAGCGCATCGGCAAGAAGGCGTGTTTCTCCCATATCCTGCAAAATGGAATTAATAGAACACTTCTTGCAAGCAGCATCGGTCGGGCATTTCCGTGTGGCGAAGGGCGGTTCAGGGTCGGCGGCGTGGATTCGCTGCTATGGCGCGCGGATTTCTCGCCAACTGATCGAGCGTGAACCCTCGTTGCGCTCTGTAATCCGGACTCGCCGCCACAGCTTTGCTTGCCGCCATGCTCGGCGCGCAAAGCGCCCCGCTGGTCGGCAACGAGGCGAGACATATGCAACCGTCGCTGCTGAGCTTGCCAGTTTTCGCGCGATCAGGGCGCACGCGAGATCGCCCCAAGTCGGCGTCACGGCCTGGGATCTTCCCTTCAAACATCCACATCGCTCTCGTGCTCGAAATCGAGCGTGTCTGAATTTTCCCGGCATCAGATGGTTTGCGACCCTTCAAGAATTGCTCGACACTGGGCTGCAAATCCAGTTGCTCGACTGGGTCTCAGTCCCGTCGGCAGCTCGATGGACGAAGCTCGCACGATCTGGCAGCGTTCTCTCGAATCCGCTTAGCGATCATGAGCAAGGTAAAGATCAATGGCAGCGACAATGGATGCCGATACGGGCTACCCCTCACATCGCTCCGCTGAGAGCATTGCACGTCATCGCGAGCTCCTTGCACAGGGTGAGTCACGATGGGCTCGCAGCACCGGGTTCATGCAGCACTTCGGCGTAGCGAACTCGACGGCGTCCAGTTCTCGGCAGCCCCGGCAGCACAACGATGACTTGCCTGAAGCAACAGGGCAGGCAACCATTCAACCCGAGACCCAACGTGAACACACAAACCATGAACACCGGCAGGGCCGATGTGCCCGCCGCTTCCGCTTCTGTGAGGGAAAAGCTGGCCAGCAACTCGATCGGTCTCGCGCACATCGTCTTCTTCGTGGTCGCTGCGGCGGCTCCGCTAACGGCGGTGGTCGGTGCAACGCCTCCGGCGTTTGCATTCGGATCGGGTGCAGGCGTTCCGGGTGCGTTTCTGGTGGCAGGCCTGGTCTATCTGATCTTCGCGGTCGGCTTCACCGCGATGAGCCGCCACGTGGGCAGTGCCGGCGCCTTCTACACCTACATCACTCAGGGCCTGGGCAAGCCCCTGGGGGTGGGAGGCGCGATGATGGCGCTCGCGACCTACGCCACGGTTCAACTTGCCATCTACGGTCTGTTCAGCGTGTTCATGGGCGGGGCCATGGCGCCTTTGGGCATCGATCCGCCCTGGTACGTCTGGGCGTTCGGCGTGCTGGCCGTGGTGACCTTCTTTGGTCAGTACAACATCAGCATCTCGGGCAAGATCCTGGGCGTCTGCATGATCGCCGAGGTCGCGATGCTGCTGCTTCTCAACGTCGGCATCCTGATGGGTGGCGGTGCAGAAGGGTTGAGCTGGTCAGGCCTGCGGCCGACCCAGGTTTTCGGCGCCGGCTTCGGCGTGACGCTGGTGTTTGTCATCGGATCATTCATCGGCTTCGAGGCGACCGCGATCTTCGGCGAAGAGGCGACGAACCCGGCCAAGACGATCCCGCGAGCCACCTACGTCGCAGTCTTGCTGATCACGCTGTTCTACGCCTTCTCGACCTGGGCCATCGTGCAGTTCTACGGTCCGTCAAAGGTCGTCGCTTCGGCGAATGCCTCGCTCGACAATTTCTACTTCAATGCGGCCAGTCGCGTGCTCGGAGGCTGGTCTGTGCAATTGCTGAAGGTCTTGTTGATCACCAGCCTGTTCGCCTGTCTGCTGTCGTTCCACAACACGCTGAACCGCTACATGTTCGCGCTCGGGCGCGAGGGCGTGGCGTGGGCACCGCTCGCGCGCGTGCACCCGCGCCATGGCTCACCGTACTTCGCAGGGCGCGCTCAGGCGGTTCTTGTCGCAATGGTGCTGCTTGCATTTGCGGCGTTCAAGGCGGACCCCTACCAGTTCGTGTTTCCATGGATGTCGGCACTGGCCGTCATCGGCGTTCTGGCGGTGCAGGTGTTGGTGTGCATCGCGATCATTGCCTTTTTCCGCAGGACCTCGACCGATCACTCCGTCTTCAGCACAACGATCGCACCGGCCATCGCTTGTCTCGGCCTGATAGGGTTCTTTCTGCAGGTCTCGTTCAACCTCGAGTTGTTGACCGGCAGCAAGAGCTTGATCGTGGCGGCGTTCCCGTTGCTGATGTTGGCCTTGGGCGCCGGCGGCGTACTTTTCGCCTTGCGCCTGCGAAACACGAAACCGCTGATCTACGAGCGCTTGGGCAAGGCTTTCGAATAAAGCTGCCTGCCAATCGCCCACCGCGAATGCGGCCTGCGCCGCGTCATCGCTGCCACCCGCTCATCCACTACCGCTTCATTTCGCCGAGCTCAGTGAGGCTCGGTCCATCCGTTGCCGATTCCGGCTATCGGCTTTGAGCGAACTGTCTCACTATCGGCACCCCCGCCCGACATTCGGTCGCTTGTGCCCCCAAGGATGGATGCCGTCGGGGACAAGCGAGCACGGCCTTTGGTGTCTTTGGGGCCTGCCCGATTCGATTCGTGTTCGTCAGCTGCCCGCGGCGAACCGCCCTTCTGAAAAAGCAACTTCCAACAAGGTGCGTTATGACTGAAATTGAACTCGAAGCGCTGAACTTTCCCGACGCCCCGAAGATGGTGTCGGCTCATTTCCCGGGCCCGAAGGCGGCCGAGGCGCTGGCGTTGTCGGCGCGCACGGAATCGATGGCGCGTGGCGGCGGCCGCATGCCGATGGTCATGGACCGCGCCTTCGGCGTGACCATCAAGGACCCTGACGGCAATACGTTCATCGACCTGTCGGCTGGTGTCGGCGTGAGCAGCGTGGGTCGTTGCCATCCGAAAGTGGTCGAGGCCATTCGCAAGCAGTCGGAAGTCCTGATGCACTCGATGGAAGTGAACAGCACGAAGCGCACCGAGCTGGCCGCCAAGATCTCTGAAATCATGCCCGATGGTCTGCGTGGCGACTGCATTACCTTCTTCACGCAAGGAGGCAGCGACGCACTGGAAGCCGCAGTCAAGTTTGCCAAGCGCATCACCGGCCGGCATCAGATCATCGCTTTTCACGGCGGATACCACGGTGTCTGGAACGCGTCGAACGCGCTGACGACCGGCACGGCCTACCGCAAGGGTTACGGCCCGTTCATGGGTGGTGTGATCCATGCGCCCTACCCCTACGCGTATCGCTTTCCATTCGACACCACCCACAAGAGCGCGGAACAGATCGCCGGCGAGTACGTCGATTACCTTCTGAACACGCCGTACACGGCCGCCGACGATGTGGCGGCGGTCATCGTGGAACCATTGCAGGGCGAAGGTGGCTATGTGCCGCCATCGGCCGAATTCCTGCAGCTGCTCCGCAAGGCCTGCGACCGCAGCGGCGCGCTGCTGATCGTGGACGAAGTGCAATCGGGTGCTGGCCGTACCGGCAAGATGTGGGCCGTCGAACATTCGGGCGTGAAGCCGGACATGCTGACCTTCGGCAAGGGCATCGGCGGCGACGTTCCGATGGCCGGTCTGGTGATGCGCTCGGACTTGGCGGCGAAGATCCCCGACGGCTCGGTACCCAACACGTTTGCGGCCAACTCGATGTCTGCCGCGGTGGCACTGACCAACATCGACATCCTTCTGGATCCGGAGATGGACCTGCTCAACCGTGCCCACACCTTGGGTCTGGAAGTGCAGGAGCGCATCCGCAGCTTCGACAGCCCGTTCGTCGGCGAAGTGCGCGGCCGCGGCCTGATGATCGGTATCGAACTGGTGGAGAACAAGGTCAGCAAGGAACCGCTGAGCGGTGAGAAGCTGGGCAAGCTCATGGGCTATGTGCTGAGCCACGGCGTGCTGATGGTGCCGTGCGGCCGCTATACCAACGTGATGCGCGTGATGCCGTCGCTCACGATTCCGCGTTCGCTGTTGTTCAAGGCGCTGGACATCTTCGGTGAAGGTTTGGCGACGCTCTGAGTGATGCCGGATTGCGGGCCGCGGAGGGATGGACCTGGAACCACAGCCGATCGCAGGTTGCAGCCCCCCTGAAGCCCTGGTCATCAAGCGACCATGGGCATGGGAACGGTCGTGCGCCGCATCGCGCCATCTGCCCGCTTCGTCTGCGACGGCAACTCCTGGAACAACTGCTGATACTCGGCCGCAAAGTGGCTCAGGTGGAAGAAGCCCCACCGGGCCGCAGCATCCCCGATCGAAAGATCCGTTGGACTTGTCGCCATGAGTTCGCGCCGCGCACCGTTGAGACGGATGCTTCGTATGTAGTTCACCGGATTCGTCTCGGTGACGCTTTGAAAACTGTTCTGAACCGTCCGACGGCTGACCCTCAGGCGCTGGCACAGATCGACCACGCTCGGCGCGCTGGCGGCATTTTCAACCGTCAGACGGTGACACCTCTCGACGATAAAGCTTCGCGAAGAGCTTCCATGACGCTGGTTCCGGTCGCAGGCCGGATCGGCGACCAATCGCAGCAGCTCCCCGAGCATCGCCTGCTCGAGTTGCCGCTCGGCCCCCGGCGTTGCGACCAGCTCGGGGCGCGCGAGGGCCGCATCGAACAATGCCAGCAAGCGACTGCGGCTCTCGATCAGCCGATGCACTGGAACCCGCACCACAGGCTGCCGCAGCAAGGCGCTGATTTCGGTGGCCCACAGCGTGCACGAGAGCGCGCGCTCGAACTCGTCGCAGTCGAACGTGATGGACAGAATGTCCGTGCCCATCGGCATATGGAACATGAACTCGTCACCCCCTCGAAGGACGAAGATGCACTTGTCGTCCGCCTCTCGTCCCTGCACGCGGGCAGCACCCGGAACGGCGAGAGGCACGGCGAAACACACCTTGCCTCGCGGCGCCTCGCCGTGCTGAACCACGCGCTGGTTGATCTGCTCGCGAAAGACGTGACACCGTGCCGTAGCGATCTGCGCCAGGGAACTTTGAAGCGGTCCGGCCGAGATCTGGCTGTATGTCTGCCTCCATTCACGCACCGAAGACGCGTGGAGATGAACATCCTCGAAGCAATCGATCTTTGCGTTCATGACGTGACGTGGCGGAGTTTCTGGTGGTCACTCGCAGGGTTCCCTGCGCGCTGACGCTCTCTTCGCAAGAAGTATGCTCATAATCCCGCTTTGAGGGATATAGGCAAATTCCCACCCAGCACTGCCTGCGGTGGAAGCGCACACCATCACGAGGCCCTGGCGCTCCAAGCGGGGGCGTTGCGGTCTTCACCGCGGCGACTGACGACCCAGGGTGGTGCGACGCGCCGCGACCGACAGCTCCAGAGGAGCACAAGCGATGCCGCCGAGGCCGGTCATCGTCGATTTGCTCATTCGGGCTAACGGCTGGGTATCCGACAAGTGAAACTGACGCTGTCGCCTGCACTGGCGGCGCGGACCTTGCCTTTACCCATGGACCTCGGGCCGCCCTCCTCACCTACTCCTCCATTCAACAGCCATGAGCCAGCACCTGAAGCACTTCATCGAGGGCGCACACGCCGAAGCATCCAGCGGCGCGCGCATGAGCCTTGTCAACCCCGTCACGGAGGCAGAGTTTGCAACCGCCGCGAGCGGGACCGCCCAGGACGTGGCGCGCGCCGTCGCGGCCGCGCACGCCCAACTCAACGGCGGCGCATGGAGCAAGCTCAATTGCGCGCACCGCGGCGTGCTGCTGAACAAGCTGGCCGATCTGGTCGAGCGGGACATCGACATCCTCGCGGACATGGACGCCAAGGCCATTGGACGTTCGCCGATGGAGCCGCGCATGATGGATGTGCCCAACGCCGTGGCGAACCTGCGCGCTGCGGCGGGCTGGGCCAATCAGCTCGAAGGCCGCACCATTCCGACCGGCGGCTACATGGGCATGAAGACGTTCTCGTACACGGTCCGGGAGCCGATCGGCGTGGTCGGCGCCATCGTGCCCTGGAACTCGCCCTTGATGATCACGACCTGGAAAGTCGCGGCCTTGCTCGCGGCCGGCTGCACGGTGGTGATCAAGCCCTCCGAAGAGACACCGCAGTCGGCACTGCACCTGGCGGCGTTGTGCCAGGAGGCCGGCTTCCCCGACGGCGTGGTCAACGTGGTCACCGGGTTCGGCGAGGTCGTCGGCCGCGCGCTCTGTGAGCACCCGGATGTGGCCAAGATCAGTTTCACGGGCAGCCCCGAAGCGGGCCGCGCGATCCAGCGCATCGCCGGGCCATTGTTCAAACGCATCACCCTCGAGCTCGGTGGCAAGAGCCCGCAGATCGTGTTCGACGATGCCGTGTTCGACGATGCCGTTCGGGGCTGCGCCATGGGGCTGTTCGTCAACCAAGGCCAGGTCTGCGCGGCAGGTTCGCGAATCCTGGTGCAGAAGGGCATCGCGAAGAAGTTCGCCGCGGCCTTGGCTCAAGCGGCCGGTTCGGTCAAGGTCGGCGACCCGAGCCAGCCAGGCGTGCAGATGGGCCCCGTGGCCAAGAAGGCTCAGTACGAGCGCGTGAATCGCTACATCCAGCAAGGTATCGATGAGGGCGCCGAGCTGCTGGCCGGTGGCGTGTCGCGTTCGGAGAAGGGCTGGTTCGTCAAGCCCACGATCTTCGCGAACGCGACGAACCAGATGACCATCGCCCGCGAAGAGATCTTCGGGCCTGTCGGCACAATCATCGAATTCGACACCGACGAAGAGGCCGTCGCGCTGGCCAACGATTCGGACTACGGCCTGGCAGCCACCGTGTGGACGACCAACCTCACGCGCGCGCATCGGGTTGCCGGCGCCGTCAAGGTAGGTGCTGTCGGCGTGAACTGCTGGAGCCCGCTGGATGCCAACCTGCCATGGGGCGGCTTGAAGACGAGCGGCATCGGTCGGGAAGGCGGTCTGCCCGGCGCGCTGGCGTACACGGAGGAGAAGGTCATCACGGTCCTCCTGCCCTGATTCGGCTCACCATTCGTCGACCAGATCGCACACAGGAGATCGCAATGAAGTGGCGGAACACCCTTGAAGCCTACGGCGGCGTCTCTATGCTTTTTCATTGGGTCACAGCCGCAGCATTCATCACGTCTTACGTCATCGTTTACTACGTGATCTGGCTGGTGGATCCCGAGACGAGCATCAAGCCGCCGTTGTTCGGCGTGATGCCGAATACCGATCGCATCGTCCCCATCCTCAATTTTCACTGGATCCTGGGGCTGACGATCGGGTTCCTTGCACTGCCTCGATTGCTGTGGAAACTCTTTGGAACCATCCCGCGGCATCTTCCCGGTTCGCGAATGGAGCATCTTGCTGCAGACGCCGCTCACTGGGCGCTGTACGCGTTGCTGATCGTCATGCCCGTGTCGGGCTACATGACCACCTACGACCCGACCAACTTCGGCTTGTTCGTGATCCCGGCCTGCAGGGACACCGCCTTCGCCGAGTGGATCCGCACGATGTTCGGCCTCAACACGAAGGAACTCGAGGATGTCATGTGGACCGTGCACAGCTTCTTGGGCAAATGGGTGGCCTGGGTCCTGGTGATCCTTCACGTCGGGGCGGCGCTCTTTCACCACTTGATTCGCCGGGACGCGGTCTTGCGCCGGATGTTGCCCAGCCGATGGCTCGACGCCAACACCGATCCGGCCCTGACTCGGTCCGACCCCCATGCATCCTGAGCAACTGCATCCCGCGCTCGCCCTCATTCGAGAGCGCACCTCGACGAGCCGATTCGATCCGTCGTTCCCACTGAGCAATGCGGCGATCCACGATCTGATTGGCTACGCAAGCGAGGCCCCGAGTTCGTACAACCTGCAGAACTGGCGATTCATCGTGGTGAAGTCTGCCGTGAACAAGGAGACGCTCCAGGGCCTGTCCTATGGTCAGCAGCAGGTGGCCGACGCCGCCATCACGGTCATCGTGTGCGGAACTTTGGACCCGCATCGCCGCATTCGTGCCGCCATGCAGCCCTTTCGTGACGACGGGTACATCGACGACTCGGATCTCGACGAGTGGGTGCGCGATGCCGAGACAAGCTTCGAGGACAACCCGACGAAGCAACGCGATGAGGCCGTTCGCTCGGCGTCCCTCGCAGCGATGACGCTCATGATCGCGGCACAAGCCATGGGGCTGGTGAGCGCGCCACTGGGCGGATTCGACATCGATGCGGTCTGCAGGCAGTTCGGAATCCGCGCTTCGGAGATGCCCGTGATGCTGGTGGCGATCGGTCGCGCGGCCCCTGGCAACTGGCCCCGAAAGCGTCGCCGCCGCGTCGAGGAGATGCTCGTTGTTGTCTGAGAGCCGTGCCCCGACCAGTTGCCGATCTCGGATACCGAATCACTCACTGCATCCCTAGAGTCCCAATCAGTCAACGCTTCGTTCATCGAAGCCCACCGTCTCTTCACTGCTCAACCCATCAGCGGCGCGGCCATACAGACCGGCCCGCATTCCCGGAGAACACATGCCCAAGACCATTCCGTGCAGCCGCACCGTCACTCGTGCAACCTTGGCGGCGGCGCTCGCCGCCTGCTTGGTGAGCGCCATGCATCAAGCGATCGCCGTCGATCTCGCGCAGCTGGACAAGCTGACACCGTCCGGTGCGGAGAAGGAAGGCAACAAGGAGGGCACGATCCCGGCGTGGCAAGGCGTCGAGGCGCCCTTGCCCGGTTGGGAGTGGGGCAAGCTGCGTCAGAGCTATTGGAAGCACAAGGATGAGAAGCCGCTCCTGACGATCGACGCCTCCAACGCCGACAAGTACGCGGACAAGCTGTCGGCCGGTCAGCTGGCGATGCTCAAGCAGCGCAAAGACTACCGGATGGAGGTGTTCCCGTCGCACCGGACTTGCGGCGTGCCGGACTTCGTCGCCAGCAACACCAGAAAGAACCTCAACACGGCGAAGCTCGGAGCGGATGGCTGGAGCCTGAAAGACGCCACCGTTCCAGGCTTCCCGTTCCCCATCCCTTCCACGG
>JBDTVC010000034.1:0-28693 GCA_040007475.1 Burkholderiales bacterium | reverse complement strand
GCTGCGCCGTCACCGTCGCGCCCTGCAGGCCTTCGATGATGTCGCCCTGCACGGTGGCCGCGTAGTCGCGCCCTTCGCGCCACAGCACGCCGGGCTCCCAGACGAACGAGCCCTTCGCGATCTGGCCGAGCGGGATGCTGCGGCCCACGCTGGTCGGCACGTAGGCGCTCGCCAGATCGGTGATCGCATTGCGCTCCTCGAGCGGCTGGCGCAGCACGATGTCGATCAGCTTGTCGCCGTCTCGGTACTGGCCGACGTTGGTGCCGACGTTGATCGTGCGCGCTGCCTGCGCGATCGACTGGCTGGACACGCCGAGCGCGCGCGCTTTGTCCTGGTCAACGTCGAGCCGCAGCACCTTGACCGACTCGTTCCAGTTGTCGTTGATGCCGCGCAGGTTCGGGTTCGTGCGCATGATCGCCTTGACCTCGTCCGCGTAGGCCCGCACCCTGGCCGGATCCGGGCCGACGACGCGGAACTGCACCGGATAGGGCACCGGTGGCCCGTTCGGCAGCAGCTTCGCACGCGCACGCGCCTCCGGGAACTCGGTGGCCAGCAGTTCCGGCAGCAGCTTGCGCACGCGCTCCCGGGCCTTCAGGTCCTTGGGCAGCACGGCCATCTGGCTCACATTGCTCTGCGGGAAAACCTGATCGAGCACGAGCACGAAGCGCTCGACGCCGCTGCCGACCCACGTGGTGACGTGATCCACACCCTCGAGCTTCATCACCCGCGCTTCCATGCGCTTCGTGACCTCCTCGTTCGCCGCGTACGACGTGCCCTCGGGGAACCACAGGTCGATCAGGATCTCGGGCCGGCTGGAATCCGGGAAGAACTGGTTCTGCACCTTGCCCATGCCGACCAGGCCGAGCACCAGCGTGCCGATCGTCAGACCGATGGTGATCCAGCGGTGCTGCACGCACCAGTTCACGGTCGAACGAAACCTCGCGTAGAACGGTGTGTCGAACAGCTCGTGCGGCTGGTCGCCGACAGGCCCTTCTCCAGAGACGTGCGGCTTGGTCTTCAGCAAGAGCACGCCGAGGTACGGCACGAAGTACACCGAGACCAACCACGAGATCAGCAGCGCCGCCGCGGTGACGGCGAAGATCGCGAAGGTGTACTCACCCACGGTCGATTGCGCCAACCCGATCGGCAGGAAGCCGACCGCGGTGATCAGCGTGCCCGTGAGCATCGGCATCGCGGTCGCCTCGTAGGCGAAGGTCGCCGCACGTGCCTTGTCGTAGCCCTCCTCGAGCTTGCGAACCATCATCTCGACGGCAATGATCGCGTCGTCCACCAGCAGGCCGAGCGCGATGATCAGCGAGCCGAGCGAGATCTTGTGCAGCCCCACGCCCCAGTAGTACATCGTGACGAAGGTGATCGCGAGCACCAGCGGGATCGTGATGCCGACGACCAGGCCCGGTCGCCAATCCAGCCGGAACGGCTTGAAGTGCAGGCCCAGGCTGATGAAGCTCACCGCGAGCACGATCACCACCGCCTCGATCAGCGTGCCGACGAACTCGTTGACCGAGCCCGACACGACCTTGGCCTGGTTCTGGAACTGGTGCAGCTCGATGCCGGCCGGCAGCTCGGCACGGATCTGCTCGATGGTGACGTTCAGGGCCTTGCCCATCTGGATGATGTCGCCGCCCTTGGCCATCGAGATGCCGAGCGCGAGCACCTCGTGACCCTGGTGCCGCACCTTGACCTGCGGTGGATCGACATACGCACGCTTGATCTCGGCGATGTCGCCGAGCTTGAAGCTGGCCGTTCCGGCCCGGATCGGCAGCGCCCGCAGCTCGTCGACCGAGTTGAACTGGCCGCCTACCCGCACCTGCACGTAGTCGGTCGGCGCGTTGATCGCCCCCGCCGACTCGACGGCGTTCTGCTGGCCGAGCTGCGCCAGCACCTGGTTGAAGTCCAGCCCCATCTGCGCGAGGCGCTTCTGCGAGATCTCGATGAAGAGCTTCTCGTCCTGAGCCCCGAAGATCGCGACCTTGTTGACATGCTGCACCTTCAGCAGCCGCTGCCGCACGCGATCGGCCTCGTCCTTCAGCTCGCCGTAGGTGAAGCCGTCGGCCGACAGTGCGTAGATCGAGCCGTACACGTCACCGAACTCGTCATTGAAGAACGGCCCGACGACGCCGGACGGCAGCGTGCCGCGCATGTCGCCGATCTTCTTCCGGACCGTGTACCAGACCTGCTGCATCTCCTTCGGCGGCGACGAGTCCTTGACCTGGAAGATGATCAGCGCCTCGCCCGGCTTAGAGTAGCTGCGGATCTTGTCGGAGTACGGCACCTCCTGCAGCGTCTTCTCGAGCTTGTCGGTCACCTGCTCGGCCACCTGCTGTGCCGTCGCGCCCGGCCAGAACACGCGCAGCGCCATCGCGCGGAAGGTGAACGGCGGGTCCTCGTCCTGCCCGAGCTGGAAGTACGCCGCCGCCCCGAGCAGCATCAGCACGATCAGCAGGTAGCGTGTCAGCGCCGAATGCTCCAGCGCCCACTTCGAGATGTTGAAGCGCGAGACCTTGTCGTCGGCATGCGCCGCATCCGGAGGGTTCACCACGGGCCCGCTCACTTGGCGGTGACCGCCACACCGCTGGCACCCGAGGCCGGCGCTGCGCCTGGATCGACGTAGAACTTCACCTTCTGCCCGGGGTTCAGCACGTGCACGCCTGCGGTGACGACGATCTGGCCGGGCGCCAGGCCCGAGGTGATCACCGCGTCATTGCCGTCGGCACCGGCCAGCGTGACCGGCTGGAGCTTCACCGTCATGCTGCCACGCTCGACCAGCCACACGGCGCTTTTGCCCTGCTCCTCGCGCAGCGCGGACAGTGGCAGCTTGGTCACGCCCGCGGTCTGCGGCAGCTCCATCACCACAGTCGCCGTTTGACCCAGGCGCACGCCGGCAACGCTGCCCACGTCGGCCTTGATCAGGAAGGTGCGCGTCACCGGATCGGCGGCCGCGGAAATCTCGCGGATGGTGGCTGGCAGCAGCTGTGCTTCGGCGCCCCACAGGCGCACCTTGAATCGACCCGGCTGCGCGGCCATCGCCTTGACCAGGCTCACCTTGTCTTCCGGCACCGAGAACACCACGTCGCGCGGCCCGTCGTGCGCCAGACGCAGCACGGGGGCGCCCGACGCGACCACCATGCCGGGCTCGGCGTCGATGCCGGTGACGACGCCGCTCGCGTCCGCGATCAGCACCGCATAACTCGCCTGATTGCCCTGAACACTGGACTGGGCCTTGGCCTGATCGAGTTGCGCGCGCGCCGTCTTCAGCGCCATGTCGCGCCGGTCGAGTTCGGCCGGGCCGATGAAGCCCTGCTCGTGCAGATCCTTGTAGCGCTTGAAGTCGGCCGCGTTCTGGTCGTAGCTGGCCTGCGCCATCGCAACCGTGGCGCGCGCTGCGTCCTGGCCCAGCCGCAGATCCTGCGGGTCGAGCTGCGCAAGCACCTGCCCGGCCTTCACGATGTCACCAAGATCGACCGACCGCTTGAGCATCTTGCCGCCGACCCGAAAGCTCAGGCGCGATTCCGTGCGTGACTTGACCTCGCCGGCATACTCATACGCGCCGCCTGCCGTCTGCGGCGAGATCGTCGTCGTACGGACGGCGCGCACCGGGTCCGGCGCGGTTTCGGCCTTCGAGCACGCGGCCAGCACGACGGCGGCGGCCAGGGCAACAATCAGCGCGTGGCGCATGGGAGTCCTTGTGGGGGTCTGACGAAGAGGCCTGGGACCAGCGCGGAGGGCTACACCACTCCGCAAATGACTGACTGGTCAGTAATATATTCGGCGCGTGGGCTCATGTCAAACCCTAGGGTGTCATCGCAAAGCATGCAGCGTGGACAATCGTCGCCGTGAGCGTCAACCACTACGAAAACTTCCCCGTCGCGTCGGTCTTGTGCCCGCCCGCCCTGCGCCCCGCGGTCGCGGCCATCTACCACTTCGCGCGCACCGCCGACGACATCGCCGATGAAGGCGACGCGACCGCGGCCGAGCGCCTCGCCGATCTCGCCGCTTACCGCGACGACCTGCGGGCGATCAGCAGCCACGGCGCCGTTTCACCGCGCTGGGCACACGTCTTCGGGCCTCTGCGCACGGCAGTCGATGACCATGCGCTGCCCGTCGCCCTGCTGGCCGACCTGCTCAGCGCCTTCGAACAGGACGTGACGAAGCACAGCTACACCGACCGCGCCGAATTGCTCGACTACTGTCGCCGCTCCGCCAATCCGGTCGGGCGTCTGTTGCTCCATCTGTACGGTGTCGATTCCGCGAACGCGCTGCGCCAGTCCGATGCGATCTGCACCGCGCTGCAGCTGGCCAACTTCTGGCAGGACCTCGGCGTGGACACGCGCCGAGGCCGCCAGTACGTTCCTGCAAGCGACCGCAACCGGCACGCGGGCGACATACGCGCACAGGTCGCGGACATGGTCGGCTGGACGCGCGAGCTGATGTACGCCGGTGCGCCGCTGGTGCATGCTGTCCCGGGCCGTGCAGGCTGGGAGCTGCGTCTCGTCGTGCAAGGCGGGTTGCGCATTCTGGACAAGATCGAAGCGCTCGGCTTCGACACGCTCACGACGCGACCGCGGCTGCGTGCGTTCGACGCGCCGCTGCTGCTGTGGCGCGCACTGTGGATGCGCCCCGCCGACACGGCGGTCGCGCGGGAGACCGCATGACGCCCGAACAGTACGTGCAGGACAAGACGGCCCAGAGCGGCTCGAGCTTCTACTACGCCTTCCTGTTCCTGCCACCGCCGCGGCGCGCCGCGATCACCGCGTTCTACGCCTTCTGCCGCGAAGTCGACGACATCGTCGACGAGGTTGCCGACCCCAGCGTCGCGGCCACCAAGCTCGCCTGGTGGCGCAAGGAAGTCGCCTCCGCATTCATGGGCCAGCCCAGCCATCCCGTGATGAAGGCGCTCGCGCCGCATACCTTGCTCTACGGCATTCGCGCCGAGCACCTGATCGCGGTCATCGACGGTTGCCAGATGGACCTGGATCAATCGCGATACCTCGACTACGCGGGCCTTGCACACTACTGCCATCTGGTCGCCGGTGTGGTCGGCGAAGTCGCCGCCAGCATCTTCGGCCAGACCGATCCGGCGACGACCGCCTACGCCCACAAGCTCGGCCTGGCGATGCAACTCACCAACATCATCCGTGATGTGGGTGACGACGCGCGCCGCGGGCGCATCTACCTGCCGGTTTCGGAGCTCAAGCAGTTCGACGTGAAGGCGCAGGAAATCCTGAGTCGCGGCTACAGCGATCGCTTCATCGCGCTGATGAAGTTCCAGGCCGAGCGCGCCCATCGGTGCTACGACGAGGCCTTCGCACTGCTGCCGGCAGCTGACCGGCGCGCGCAGAAACCCGGTGTGATGATGGCCAACATCTACCGCACGCTGCTGCGCGAGATCGAAGCCGACAGCTTCCAGGTGCTGCACCAGCGAACCTCCCTGACGCCGCTGCGCAAGCTGTGGATCGCGATGCGAACGAACTGGCGCGGGCATTGAGCCGCACGGCGCGAACGGTCGCCGTCATCGGGGGCGGCTGGGCAGGGCTGGCCGCCGCCGTCGAGGCGACGCGCCTGGGCCACCAGGTCACGCTGTTCGAGATGGCGCCACAGCTCGGCGGCCGCTCGCGGGGCGTCGAGGTCGACGGCCTGATGCTCGACAACGGCCAGCACATCCTGATCGGCGCCTACACGGCCACGCTGGCACTGATGCGCGCGGTCGGGGTCGACGTGGATCGGGCCTTGCTGCGCACGCCGCTGCGCTTCACGAGCCCGGATGGCTCCGGGCTCCATCTCGAGCCCGGCCCGCCCGTCACGGCATTTGTCAGGGCCGTGCTTCGGCAGCGCCGCTGGACATGGGTCGAGCGCCTCGCGCTGCTCGGCGCCGCCTCGGGCTGGGTGCTGCGGCGCTTTCGCTGCGACGAGGCGCTGACGGTCGGGGCACTGACCGCGCATCTGCCGCTGGCGATCTGCGAACAACTGATCGACCCGCTGTGCGTCGCCGCGCTCAACACTCCTTCGAACGAAGCCAGCGCGCGCGTGTTCCTGCGCGTACTGAAAGACGCACTCTTCACCGGCGCAGGATCGGCCGACCTGCTGCTGCCGCGCGTCAGCCTCAGTACATTGCTCCCGACACCGGCGCAGGCCTGGCTTGCCGACACGCGTGTGCTCCTTCAGACACGCGTGGCCTTGCTGCATGCGCAAGGCGACCGATGGCTCGTGGACGGCATGCCGTTCGACCGTGTCGTGCTCGCCACCGCACCCGGCGAGGCCGCGCGCCTCACCGCCGGGATCGCGCCGACATGGTCCGAACGCGTGACGGCATTGCGCTACGAGCCCATCGTCACGGTGTATTTGCGTTGCGACGGCGCGCGCTTGAGCGAACCGATGCTGGCACTGCACAGCGACGCCGAATCACCGGCGCAATTCGTGTTCGACCGCGGCCAACTGGGTGGCCCGCAGGGCCTTTTCGCATTCGTCATCAGCGGTGCGCAGCCCTGGGTCGACCGCGGACTGGAGACGACCACGCAGGCAACACTCGCGCAGGCGCGCTCGACACTCGACGCGTTCCTCTGCGGCCCACTCGAACCCGTGCACACGATCGCTGAGAAGCGCGCGACGTTTCGCTGCACGCCGGGCTTGCTGCGGCCCTCGATGCGCATCGCCCCAGGGCTCTTCGCAGCCGGTGACCACGTCGAGGGGCCGTACCCGGCCACGCTCGAAGGCGCCGTGCGCAGCGGCCTGCAGGCGGCGGGGGCGCTATAGCTTCAACCGGGCGGCCCACTCTCGGATCACAGTTTCGGCTTTCGCCATACAAAAATCACGCGACTTCAGCGACAATCGCTTCATGGCAAAGAGCGAACAGAAGACACCGACGATACAGGTGCTCGAACGCGCCTTCGGACTGCTCGACGTGTTGGCGTCGTACCCCGACCCGGTCTCGCTGAAGCAGATCAGCGAGCAGACCGGACTGCACCCGTCCACGGCCCACCGCATCCTGAACGACCTCACCATCGGCCGCTACGTGGATCGACCCGAGGCGGGCAGCTACCGGCTCGGCATGCGACTGCTTGAGCTGGGCAATCTCGTGAAGGCCCGGATCGACGTGCGCGAGGCCGCCCTCGGTCCGATGCGTGAGCTGCACAAGCTCACCCACCAACCGGTGAACCTCTCCATGCGCCAAGGCGACGAGATCGTCTACATCGAACGCACCTACAGCGAGCGCTCGGGCATGCAGGTCGTGCGCGCGATCGGCGGCCGTGCGCCGCTGCACCTCACATCGGTCGGCAAGCTGTTCCTTGCCCATGACGACGCACAGCGCGTGCGCGCCTACGCCACGCGTACCGGCCTGGCCGGTCACACCAAGAACAGCATCACCGATCTGACGCGGCTCGAACGCGAACTCTCGCGGGTGAATCAGTACGGAACAGCGCGGGATGACGAGGAGCTCGAACTCGGCGTGCGCTGCATGGCGGCCAGCATTCTTGACGACCAGGGCAAGTTGGTCGCGGGGCTCTCGATCTCAGCGCCGGCGGACCGGCTGGAGGACAGCTGGCTGGAGCGGCTCAAGGAGACCGCCGCGCAGATCTCGGCGGCGCTCGGCCACCGAGGCTGAGCTTACGAAGCGACCTTGGCGGTGGTCGCGTCGACCGCCGGAATGTGTGCCGGCAGTTCGCTGAGCCAGCGACGCACCCGCTCGGCATCGCCCAGGCGCGAGTACTTGCCGGCGGAGTCGAGGAAGACCATGGTCAGCGTCCGGCCCGCCATCTTGGCCTGCATCACGAGGCAACGTCCGGCCTCGCTGATGTAGCCGGTCTTCTGCAGCACGATGTCCCACGCGGGGTTGCGCACCAGCGCGTTGGTCGTGCGGAATTGCGTCGGGCGATTGCCCACATCGACCTGGTATTCCGGCGAGGTGGAGAACGCACGAATCATCGGTTGCTCTTGTGCGGCCTGCACCAGCGTGGCCAGGTCCCGTGCGCTCGACTGGTTCTTGCTCGACAGCCCCGTCGGTTCGACGTAGTGGGTGTCGTTCATGCCGAGTTCCACTGCCTTGCGATTCATCGCCGCGACGAAGGCGTCCAGACCGCCCGGGTACGAACGCCCCAGCGCGTGCGCCGCGCGATTCTCGGATGACATCAGCGCCAGGTGCAGCATCTCTTCGCGGCTCAGCGAGGTGCCGACCTTCAAGCGCGAGCGGCTGCCCTTCTCGGTGTCGATGTCGTCGTCGCTGACCGTGATCTGCTCGTTCATCGGCAGCTTGGCTTCGGTGACGACAAGGGCCGTCATCAGCTTGGTGAGCGACGCGATCGGCAGCACGGCCTGCGAGTTCTTGCTCAGCAGCACCTCATTGGTTTCGGAGTCCAGCACCAGCGCCACGCTGGACTTGAGCTCGAGCGAATCTGCCGTGTTGTGCAGGCCATAGAGCTGCCCGAACGACGGGCGCTCCGGCTCGATACGCACGACCGAGACGACCTGCTTGATGCGACGGCCATTGCGCACGACAACGACCGCGCGGCCTGACCTGCGAGCCCGCGCGGTGCTGGCCAGCGCATTTCCGGTGCGTGCGGTAGTGCCCGCCTTGGCGGCGGTCGAAGCGCCATGAGCCTTCTTCCGCGTCGCGGCGTCCGCACCCATCGGCAAGGCCAGGGCGACTGCCGCCACCATAACCATCAGTTTCAATTTGTATGTGAATCCCACGACGGCCCCTTCGACTCTCGCTGTGTGCGAGTGTACGAGAAAGAAAAAAAGCGCGCAATATCAAAAACTTACGCGCTCTTCCTCAAGTCGGGACTTGAGAGTGGTCAGGGTGTGCAAAAAGTCTCACCCCTGGGCTGCCACGCGCTCGATCTTGCTGTGCAACTTGTTCAACGCGGAGAGATACGCCTTGGCCGACGCCACAACGATGTCCGGGTCCGCACCCACGCCGTTGACGACCCGGCCCCCGTGTTGCAGCCGCACCGTCACTTCGCCCTGAGATTCTGTGCTGCCCGAGGTGATGGCATTGACCGAATAGAGGAGCATTTCCGCGCCTGTTTGCAGCCGGGACTCGATCGCCTTCAGACTCGCGTCGACCGGGCCGTTGCCGTCGCTGTCGGCGTGGTGCTCCACGTCGCCGGCCGCGAAGGCCACGCTCGCGTGCGGCCGTTCGCCCATTTCGGAGTGCTGCGAGAGCGCGAGCAACCGGTAGTGCTCGGGCTCGGCGTGGCTGCCCTCGTCCATCACCAGCGCGACAATGTCTTCGTCGAAGATGTCGCTCTTGCGATCCGCAAGCTCCTTGAACCTGGCGAAGCCGGCGTTGATTTCGGCCTCGCTCTCCATCTCGATGCTGAGTTCCTTCAGGCGCTGCTTGAAGGCGTTGCGGCCCGAGAGCTTGCCGAGCACGATCTTGTTGGTGGCCCAGCCGACATCTTCGGCACGCATGATCTCGTAGGTGTCGCGCGCCTTCAGCACACCGTCCTGGTGGATGCCGGACGCATGCGCGAACGCATTCGCACCGACCACCGCCTTGTTGGGTTGCACGACGAAGCCCGTGGTCTGCGCGACCAGGCGCGAGGCGGGCACGATCTGCGTGGCGTCGATGCCGAGCTCCAGGCCGAAGTAATCCCGCCGCGTCTTCACGGCCATCACCACTTCCTCGAGCGAACAATTGCCCGCACGCTCACCCAGCCCGTTGATCGTGCACTCGACCTGACGAGCACCGCCGATCATCACGCCGGCAAGCGAGTTCGCCACCGCCATCCCGAGGTCGTTGTGGCAATGCACCGACCAGATCGCCTTGTCGGAGTTCGGGATGCGCTCGCGCAGCACGCGCAGGAAGTTGCCATACAGCTCGGGGATGGCGTAGCCGACGGTGTCTGGCACGTTGATCGTCGTCGCGCCTTCGTCGATCACGGCCTCGAGCACGCGGCAAAGAAAGTCGGGGTCGGAACGGTAGCCGTCCTCCGGCGAGAACTCGACATCGCCGCTGAGGTTGCGCGCAAACCGCGTCGCCAGCCTGGCCTGCTCGAACACCTGATCGGGCGTCATGCGGAGCTTCTTCTCCATGTGCAGCGCGCTGGTCGCGAGAAACAAGTGAATGCGCGTCGAGGCGCCGCCCTTCAGTGCCTCGGCCGCCCGCGAGATGTCGCGATCGTTGGCGCGTGCCAGCGAGCAGATCGTGCTGTCCTTGATCGCGTGCGCGATCGCCTTCACGCACTCGAAGTCGCCGTTCGACGAGGCGGCGAAACCGGCCTCGATCACGTCGACCTTCATGCGCTCGAGCTGGCGCGCGATGCGGAGCTTCTCGTCCTTGGTCATCGATGCGCCGGGGGACTGTTCGCCGTCTCGCAGCGTGGTATCGAAGATGATCAGCTTGTCGGCCATGGGGTTCGCTCCAGTTGAACGCTTGAGATCTTAGGCGACGGCAACGTGATGGCCGTCTGCGGAGGACACGCTCTGCGCCCGGTTCATCGCCGAGGCGATCGCCTTCAGCGAGGCCGACACGATGTTGGTGTCGATGCCGACGCCGAAGCGCGTCTGAGACTCGCCGATGCGCAGTTCCAGGTAGGCCACCGCGCGCGCATCGGCGCCGCTTCCGATCGAGTGCTCGTGGTAGTCGAGCACGCGGATGCGCGTGCCGCTGCGCTGTGCCAGACCGTCGACGAACGCATCGATCGGGCCGGTGCCGGTGCCTTCGACGCGCAGCGATTGCGACGCGATCGTGACATCGGCCTTCAGCCTCACGGTGCCGTCGGGCTGCTCGACGATGCCCTGATGCGCCACGCTGACGCGCGCCGCGTCGGCCACGGCGTATTCACGCTCGAAGATGCGCCAGATGTCGGCAGCCGCCAGCTCCTTGCCTTCGCCGTCCATCACCGCTTGCACGACCTGGCTGAACTCGATCTGCAGGCGCCGCGGCAGCTCCAGGCCATATTCGCATTCGAGCAGGTACGCGATGCCGCCCTTGCCCGACTGGCTGTTGACGCGGATCACCGCGTCGTAGCCCCGGCCCAGATCCTTCGGGTCGATCGGCAGGTAAGGCATGTCCCACACGTCGCCGCCCTTGCGGGCTGCGAAGGCCTTGCGGATCGCGTCTTGATGCGAGCCCGAGAACGAGGTGTACACGAGGTCGCCGACATACGGATGGCGCGGATGCACCGGCAACTGGTTGCAGTGCTCGACGCAGCGGCGCACTTCGTCGATGTCGGAGAAGTCGAGCTGCGGGTCGACACCCTGCGTGTACAGGTTCAGCGCGATATTGACGAGATCGACGTTGCCGGTGCGCTCGCCATTGCCGAACAGGCAGCCTTCGATGCGATCCGCACCGGCCATCAAGGCGAACTCGCCTGCGGCCGTGCCCGTGCCGCGATCGTTGTGGGGGTGGACCGACAGGACGATACCTTCGCGCCGTGCGAGGTGGCGATGCATCCACTCGATCATGTCGGCGAAGATATTCGGCGTCGAGTGCTCGACCGTCGAAGGCAGGTTGACGATGCACTTGTGCATCGGCGTCGCCTGCCAGACCTCGGTCACCGCATCGACGACGCGCTTGCTGAACGCGAGCTCGGTGCCCGAGAACATCTCGGGCGAGTACTCGAATCGCCACTGCGTTCCGGGCTGGCGCTCGGCGCATTCCTTGATCATGCGGGCGTGCGTCGTTGCCAACTCGACGATGCCATCCTCGTCCATCCCGAGCACGACCCGGCGCATCACGGGAGCGACGGCGTTGTACATGTGGACGATCGCCCGTTTCGCGCCGACCAGCGACTCGAACGTGCGCTTGATCAGCTCCGGTCGCGCCTGCGTGAGCACCTGGATCGTGACGTCATCGGGGATGCGGTCCTCGTCGATCAGCAGCCTCAGGAAGTCGAACTCGGCCTGCGACGCCGACGGGAAACCAACCTCGATCTCCTTGAACCCAATCTGCACCAGCATCTCGAACATCTTCAGCTTGCGCCGCGGATCCATCGGCTCGATCAGCGCCTGATTGCCGTCACGCAGGTCGGTGCTGAGCCAGATCGGTGCTTGCGTCAGCACGGCATCGGGCCAGGTGCGGTCGGTCAAGTGGACCGGGGCGAACGCCCGGTACTTCGTCTGCGGTTGCTTCAACATGGTGTTTCCTGATCGAGGTGAAGGCGCAACCAGCAGCACAGAAATGACAAACGGCCCGCTGCAGGTTGCATACGGGCCGTTGGAATCAAAACGCGTGGACGTGCTGACTAGCGAACCCGTGGTTCCTCTAGAAGTAGCAGCAGAGCGCGCGCGAATGACATGGATGCGAATGTAGCACGGTTCATCAGCGGTGCAGGCCTTGCTCATCGGGTTCGTCGGTGGACGTCGCGATCACGCTCACCGGCCGACCCTTCATGCGCTTCCACACATACACGGCGTAGCCCGAAGCACCGTAGACGACGAACAACGCGAACAACACCAGCGGCGGATGGATCGTGATGAACGCGATGCCCAGCGCGATCGCGACGATCACGATGAACGGCACGGTGCGCTTGAAGCTCACGTCCTTGAAGCTGTAGAACGGCACATTCGTCACCATCGTCAGGCCCGCATAGAGCGTGAAGCCGAACGCGGTCCACGCGAGCCAGGGGCCCTCCTTGCCGTTGAAGCCCAGGCTGTCCATCACCCAGATGAAGCCGATCACCAGCGCCGCCGCTGCAGGGCTGGGCAAGCCCTGGAAGAAGCGCTTGTCGACCACCGCGAGATTGGTGTTGAAGCGCGCCAGCCGCAACGCGGCGCATGAGCAATACACGAACGCCGCCAGCCAGCCCGCTTTGCCCAGGCCGGTCAGCGCCCAGAGGTAGACGATTAGCGCCGGGGCAGCACCGAACGAGACCATGTCGGACAGGCTGTCCATCTGCTCGCCGAACGCGCTCTGCGTGTTCGTCATGCGGGCGACGCGGCCGTCCAGGCTGTCGAGCACCATCGCGCAGAAGATGCCGATCGCCGACTGTTCGAAGTGGCCGCCGATCGCCATCACGATGCCGTAGAACCCGCCGAACAGCGCCGCCAGCGTGAACAGGTTGGGCAGGATGTAGATGCCCTTGCGGCGCGGGCGCGGCGCGGCCTCGGCGGCATCGTCTTCGTCGTCAACGGGGTTGTTCATGGGGCGCAAGGATACCTTGAAGGACATGAAAAAGGCCGCGGAGCGAGCTCCGCGGCCTGGGCTTTCACGGCGCGCTCGGGATCAGTTCTTCGACTGGTCGACCAGGCGGTTCTTCTTGATCCACGGCATCATCGCGCGCAGCTTCTCGCCGACGACCTCGATCGGATGCTCGGCCGTCAGGCGGCGGCGCGACATCAGCGTCGGCGCACCGGCGCGGTTTTCGATGATGAAGCTCTTCGCGTACTCGCCGGTCTGGATGTCCTTGAGCACCTGCTTCATGACCTTCTTCGTCTCGTCGGTGACGATGCGCGGGCCGGTCACGTACTCGCCGTACTCGGCGTTGTTCGAGATCGAGTAGTTCATGTTGGCGATGCCGCCTTCATAGATCAGGTCAACGATCAGCTTGAGTTCGTGCAGGCACTCGAAGTACGCCATCTCGGGCGCGTAACCCGCTTCGGTCAGCGTCTCGAAGCCGGCCTTGATCAGCTCGACCGCGCCGCCGCACAGCACAGCCTGTTCGCCGAACAGGTCGGTCTCGGTCTCTTCACGGAAGTTGGTCTCGATCACGCCGGCCTTGCCGCCGCCGTTGGCCGCCGCGTAGCTCAGCGCGAGATCGCGTGCCTTGCCGCTCTTGTCGGCATGCACGGCGATCAGGTGCGGCACGCCGCCGCCTTGCGTGTAGGTCGAGCGCACCGTGTGGCCCGGGGCCTTCGGCGCGACCATCCACACGTCGAGGTCGGCACGCGGCACGACCTGGCCGTAGTGCACGTTGAAGCCGTGCGCGAAAGCGAGCGACGCGCCTTGCTTGATGTTCGGCTCGACGTCGTTCTTGTAGACGGTGGCGATCTGCTCGTCGGGCAGCAGCATCATCACGACGTCGGCCTGCTTGACGGCATCGGCCACATCGGCGACCTTCAGACCGGCGCCCTCGGCCTTGGCCCACGACGGACCACCCTTGCGCACACCGACCGTGACCTTCACGCCGCTGTCGTTCAGGTTCTGCGCATGCGCATGGCCCTGCGAGCCGTAGCCGATGATGGTGACGTTCTTGCCCTTGACTAGGCTCAGATCGGCGTCCTTGTCGTAATAGACCTTCATGTGTATCTCCTTCGTTGAATACATTGATCAGAGAGAAGGCAATCGAGCGCCGGGCCGCCCCAAGCCGATTGCCTACCCCCTCGGGGGGTGGGTGCGCCGGGCCCGTGGCCCGTGCACCCGGGGGAAGTCATACCCGCAGGATGCGCTCGCCGCGACCGATCCCGCTGGTGCCGGTGCGCACGGTTTCAAGAATGGCGGTGCGGTCGATCGCCTCGAGGAAGGCGTCGAGCTTGCTGGTGTCGCCAGTGAGTTCGATGGTGTAGCTCTTTTCAGTCACGTCGATGATGCGGCCGCGGAAGATGTCGGCCATGCGCTTCATCTCCTCGCGTTCCTTGCCGACGGCGCGGACCTTGATCAGCATGAGTTCGCGCTCCGTGAACGCGCCCTCGGTCAGGTCGACAACCTTCACGACCTCGATCAGCCGGTTCAGGTGCTTGGTGATCTGCTCGATGACCTCGTCGGACCCGACCGTGACGATGGTCATGCGCGACAGCGAGGCGTCTTCTGTCGTCGCGACGGTCAGGCTCTCGATGTTGTAGCCCCGCGCCGAGAACAGCGCGACGACGCGCGACAGCGCGCCCGGCTCGTTCTCGAGCAGCAATGCAATGATGTGTTTCATGGTGTCGTTCCAGCGCGCTCTTCAGACCGACGGCGGTAACCGGCGCCCCTTGGCCACGCTGCTTTCGATGAATGGAAGATCAGATCGGCCGAAGCCCGTCGGCACATCCCGCCGGCGCCAGTGCTGAGCGCGGTAACGCCCTGCCCTGTGTCGGCGTTCAGCGCCTCAGAGGTCTTCGGAGCCCAGCAACATCTCGGAAATGCCCTTGCCCGCCTGCACCATCGGCCAGACGTTCTCGGTCGGGTCGGTGCGGATGTCGAGGAACACGGTGCGGTCCTTCAGCTTGATCGCCTCGCGCAGCGCGCCTTCGACATCCGATGGCTTCTCGACCAGCAGGCCGACGTGGCCATAGGCCTCGGCGAGCTTGACGAAGTCGGGCAGCGCGTCCATGTAGCTGTGCGAGTAGCGGCCGCCGTAGTCGATCTGCTGCCACTGCCGCACCATGCCGAGGTAGCGGTTGTTCAGCGAGATGATCTTGACCGGCGTCTTGTACTGCAGGCAGGTCGAGAGCTCCTGGATGCACATCTGGATCGAGCCCTCGCCGGTGATGCAGACGACTTCGGCCTCCGGCTTGGCGAGCTTGATCCCCATCGCGTACGGCAGGCCGACGCCCATCGTGCCGAGGCCGCCGGAATTGATCCAGCGGCGCGGCTCCTCGAAGCGGTAGTACTGCGCCGCCCACATCTGGTGCTGGCCGACGTCGCTGGTGATGTAGGTGTCGCGGTCCTTCGTCAGCTGCCACAGCTTGTCGACCACCATCTGCGGCTTGATCACCTCGGTGCTGTCCCTGTAGGCCAGGCAGTCGCGCTTGCGCCATTCGTTGACCTGGGCCCACCAGGCCGACAGCGCCGCCGCGTCGGGCCGTGCCTGCGCGTCGCGGAACTGCGCGATCAGCTCGAGCAGCACCTCCTTGACGTCGCCGACGATCGGGATGTCGACCCTCACGCGCTTGCTGATCCTCGACGGGTCGATGTCGACGTGGATGATCTTGCGCTCGACCGACGCGAAGTGCTTCGGGTTGCCGATCACGCGGTCGTCGAAGCGCGCGCCCACGGCCAGCAGAACGTCGCAGTTCTGCATCGTCATGTTGGCTTCGTACGTGCCGTGCATGCCCAGCATGCCCAGGAACTTCGGGTCGCTCGACGGCATGGCGCCAAGGCCCATCAGCGTGTTCGTGACCGGAAAGCCCAGCAGATTGGCGAGTTCGCGCAACTCGGGCGACGCATTGCCGAGCACGACGCCACCACCCGTGTAGATGTAGGGCCGCTTCGCACCGAGCAGCAGTTGCACCGCCTTGCGGATCTGCCCGCCATGCCCCTTGCGCACCGGGTTGTACGAGCGCATTTCCACGCGTTCGGGGTAATGGAACGAGGTGCGGTACTGCGACACGTCTTTCGGGATGTCGACCACCACCGGGCCGGGCCGACCGGTGCGGGCGATGTGAAAGGCCTTCTTCATCGTCATCGCCAGGTCACGCACGTCTTTCACGAGGAAGTTGTGCTTGACGATGGGGCGCGTGATGCCGACGGTGTCGCATTCCTGGAAGGCATCCAGGCCGATCGCCGGCGTCGGCACCTGCCCGGTGATGATCACCATCGGGATCGAGTCCATGTACGCGGTGGCGATGCCCGTGACGGCGTTCGTCACGCCGGGGCCCGAGGTGACGAGCGCGACGCCGACCTCACCGGTGGCGCGCGCGTAGCCGTCCGCCGCATGCACGGCCGCCTGCTCATGGCGCACCAGCACATGCTCGATGGTCTCTTGCTTGTAGAGCGCGTCGTAGATGTAGAGAACCGCGCCACCCGGATAGCCCCAGAGGAACTTGACGTTCTCGGCCTGGAGGCACTTGATCAGGATTTCGGAGCCATTCGGCTCGGCGGGGGGATGTGGCGGCTGCGCTGAGGCGGCCCGCTTCATTTCGGTGGGGGAGATGTCCATGATCGGAAACCTTTGTGAATTTCTCTGACGAAAAACCATCGGTGCGCCTCTCCTCATCCTCGTGAGACGGGTGTGGTGCCTGGAGGCCGAGTCCGCCGAGGCCCCGGTTGGGCTCCCGGCGATCGGCCAGTACTGTCGTGCAACCCGCGATTATGTCACTGCTTTGTGGCACTGCAGCAGCGACGGCTGCCCGCGACCATCGCGGTGCGATAATCGCGCCGCCTGATTGCGGGCAAGCTTTTCCCCTGGCAGCGCTCTTGGCCTCTGACAAAGAACTATCCGACTTCCTGAAGAGCGTCGACAAGCGCGCGTTCAAGCGCGCGCTCTACGCGGTTCGCGATGAAGACGCCGCGCTCGACATCGTGCAGGACACGATGATCCGGCTCTCGGAGAAATACGCCGATCGCCCCGCCGCCGAGTTGCCGTTGCTGTTCCAGCGCATCCTGTCGAACGCGACAATGGACTGGTTCCGGCGCCAGAAGGTCCGCAACGCCGTCGTGAAGAACTTCTCGGACTTCGAATCCGCCGGCAGCGACGGCGATTTCGACATTCTTGAAACTTTGGAGGCTCTGGGAGGGTCACTGGCCTCGGAGAGCACGGCCGACACGGTGTCCCGGGCGCAGATCCTGCTAGCCATCGAGGCGGCGGTGGCTCTGCTGCCCGGGCGTCAACGAGAAGCCTTCCTGCTGCGTTACTGGGAGGAACTCGATGTCGCTGAGACCGCCGCTGCGATGGGCTGTTCGGAGGGAAGCGTCAAGACGCACTGCTCTCGGGCGGTCCATGCCTTGTCGACGTCCCTGAAGGCAAAGGGAATCACACTATGAACCAGCTGACCCACACCCTCCCCGCAGTCGGTACCCCGATACCGGGCTCTGCCGACGCGCTGCAAGCGCGGTTCGGCTTGCGCGTGGCCGCCCGTCTGACCGAGCGGTCCCAAGACCTCGGCTCCGACGTGACCGAACGCCTTCGCTTCGCCCGCGAGAAGGCGGTGGAACGTGCCCGTGCCACGCGCACCTCCGAGGCCTCGGTGGCCGTGGGGACGACCCGCAGCGGTTCTGCGATCCTGGGTGGTAGCTCGGGTTGGTGGTTCAAGCTGGCGTCCGTGGTGCCCGCGCTTGCGCTGGTTGCCGGGCTGGTGCTGATCCAGCGCTGGCAGGATCGAGCCCAGATCTCGGTCGCGGCCGAGGTCGACGCAGCGTTGTTGTCCGACGATCTCCCGCCCAACGCATACAGCGACGCCGGTTTCGCCGAATTCCTCAAGACCTCGAACGAGTGAACGGGGCGTGCCGATGACGCCCCGAGCAAACCGCTGGCTACCCGGCTCGCGCCGCGGCGCCGTCTGGGGAGTCGCGCTGGTGCTTTGCGCAGGCCTTTGGGGAACATCGTCAATCTTCGCGCAGGCCCCGACCGCGCCTGCGGCAGCCCGCACGGCGGCCACACCGGAACAAGGCGTCCGGTGGCGCGATCTGAAGCCCGGTCAGCAAGCTGTCCTCAAGCCGCTCGAACGCGAGTGGCCCAAGATCGGCACTCTCCACAAGGAGAAGTGGCTCGAGCTCTCCGGCGATTTCGCGAAGCGTTCTCCTGACGAGCAAGCGCGCATCCAGGCCCGCATGACCGAGTGGGCACGGCTCACGCCGCAGCAGCGCAGCCAGGCCCGGTTGAACTTCCAGGAAGCCAAGCAACTTCCCGCGACCGATCGCAAGGCCCGCTGGGATGCCTATCAGGCTCTGCCGCCCGAGAAGAAGCAACAACTCGCTGCACGCGGCACCGCACCCGCCGCGAGCCAGGCTGCCGCGAGACCTTCCGCGCAGCGTGGCGACGCGCAAGCCAAATCGAACGTCGTTCCTGACCCCACGAATGCCGCCAGCCGAAAGGTGATTGCACCGACCGTGGTGCAAGCCCGCCCCGGAGCCACGACAACCCCGATCACCAAGCGGCCGATGCCCCCCACGCACCAGCAGACCGGCCTGCCGAAGATCGCGGCAACGCCAGGCTTCGTCGACAAGTCGACGCTGTTGCCCCAGCGCGGGCCTCAGGGCGCCGCGACTCGTTCGGCGGCGGCTTCCGCTCCGGGGACCGCCGTCGCGCGATGAGCGTCGATTCGGCGGTGGGCGCCACGCCCAGCCTGAAGCGGCGCATGGCGTCGTTCGTCTACGAAGGGTTGCTGCTGTTTGGCATCGGCCTGATCCCGGGGACGATCGGTGCGCTCTTCGTTGCGCTGACCGGCCACCAGCATCCGCTGCAGAGCGACACCGCGTTGCGCGCGATCACGCTGATGATCTACGCGGTCTACTTCAGCTGGTTCTGGTCCGCGCGTGGGCAGACGCTGCCGATGCAGACCTGGCACATCCGTGTCGTCACGACGCAGGGCGGACCGCTGAGCCAACCGCGTGCGCTGGCGCGATTCGTCGCGAGCTGCGCGTGGTTCGCTCCCGCCGCGACGATCGCCGCGATCAACCACTGGACTCGCTGGCAGGGCCTGGCGGCCATCGCCGTCGGCGTCGTGGCCTATGCGTTGCTGTCACTGCTCCACCCGCAGCGACAGTTCTGGCACGACGCACTGTGCGGCACGCGCCTCATCACCGCGACATGGATGCCGCGGGCTGGATAATCCCGCCGCATGACGAATCCGCACAAGGGCCGCACCGGGTTGGATCGCGTGATCCACGCCACTGGTTATTCGATCTCCGGCCTGGGGAGTGCCTACCGCGGCGAGAGTGCCTTCCGCCAGGAGTTCTGGCTCGCCGTCGTGCTCGTGCCGCTGGCGTTCTGGGTCGGACGCGGCTGGGTCGAGGTCGCGCTGCTGGTCGGTTCGGTGATGCTGGTTCTGATCGTCGAGTTGCTGAACTCGGGGATCGAGGCCGCGATCGACCGGGTGTCGTTCGAGATCCACGATCTGTCGAAGCGGGCGAAGGATCTGGCGAGCGCCGCGGTGCTGCTGTCGCTGCTGCTGTGCACCGGCATCTGGTTGGCCGCGCTGTGGCAGCGCTTCATGGTTTGATGCCGCGATGAGCACATTTTCCCTCTGCGTCTACTGCGGCTCGCGCCCTGGCGAGTTGCCCGTGTACGCCGAAGCGGCGCGCGCGGTCGGTGCGGAGATCGGGCGCCGAGGCTGGCAGCTCGTCTACGGCGGCGGGCGCGCCGGCCTGATGGGCGAAGTCGCCGATGCCACGCTCGCGGCCGGCGGCAGCGTCGTCGGCGTGATCCCCGAATCACTGATGGGCCGCGAGCTCGGCCACCGCGGCCTGACGGAGCTGCACGTTGTCGACACCATGCACCAGCGCAAGACGCTGATGGCGGAGCGCAGCGACGCATTCCTCGCGCTGCCCGGGGGCATCGGCACCTTCGAAGAGTTGTTCGAGGTCTGGACCTGGCGCCAGCTCGGTTATCACGACAAGCCACTCGGCTTGCTCAATGTGGCGGACTACTACGGTGCGATGCTGGGCTTCCTGGCGCATGCGCGCGAACAAGGGTTCATGACCAGCGCGCAGACCGACCTGCTGCAGGTGGGCGACGATCCGCTCGCCCTGCTGCAGCGGCTCGCCGAGCTCGCGCCACAGGCCACCGGCCCCGACGACTACCGGCGCATCTGAAACGAACAAGCCCGCCGAGGCGGGCTTGTCGATCAGCGCGCGGGGACTTCAGACCGCGTCGTCGTTGGTCTCGCCGGTGCGGATGCGGATCACCTGCTCGATCGCAGTGACGAAAATCTTGCCATCGCCGATCTTGCCCGTCTTGGCAGCCTTGACGATGGCTTCGATGCAGCGGTCGACGTCGGCGTCCTTCACGACCACCTCAAGCTTGACCTTGGGCAGAAAGTCGACCACGTACTCGGCACCGCGGTACAGCTCGGTGTGGCCCTTCTGGCGCCCGAACCCCTTCACCTCGGTGACGGTCAGGCCCGTCACACCCACCTGCCCGAGTGCCTCGCGCACTTCTTCGAGCTTGAAGGGTTTGACGATCGCGGTGATCTGTTTCATGGCCGGCTCCAGCAGGATAGATTGAATCTAGTCTAGCTCACGCGCGGAACTTGGAGGTGATCGGATACCGCCAGTCACGCCCGAACGCCCGGTGCGTGATGCGGATGCCGACCGGCGACTGCCGGCGCTTGTACTCGTTGATCTTGATGAGCCGCGTGACGCGCTCGACATCGGCCGGCGCGTAACCCGCGGCGACGATCTCGTCGATGCCCTGGTCCTGCTCCATGTAGCGCTGCAGGATGGCATCGAGCACCTCGTACGGCGGCAGGCTGTCCTGGTCCTTCTGATCGGGGCGCAACTCGGCCGATGGCGGCCGCGTGATGATGCGTTCCGGGATCACCTCGGCGCCCTGTGCGTTCTTCCAGACCGCGAGGCGATACACCAGCGTCTTGGCCACGTCCTTGATGACCGCGAAGCCGCCCGCCATGTCGCCGTACAGCGTGCAGTAGCCCGTCGCCATCTCGCTCTTGTTGCCGGTCGTCAGCACGATGGAGCCGAACTTGTTCGACAGCGCCATCAGCAGCGTGCCGCGGATGCGGGCCTGGATGTTCTCTTCGGTCGCATCCTCGGCGCGGCCGGCGAACTCCGCGGCCAGGCTCTTCTTGAAGTCCTCGAACATCGGCACGATGCTGATCTCGTCGTAGCGCACGCCCAGGCGCTGCGCCATGTCGCGCGCGTCGATCCACGAGATGTCGGCCGTATACGGCGACGGCATCATCACGGTGCGGACGCGGTCCGCGCCCAGCGCGTCGACCGCGATCGCCAGCACCAGTGCCGAATCGACGCCACCACTCAGCCCGATGATGATGCCGGGGAAGCCGTTCTTGTTGACGTAGTCGCGCACGCCGACGACGAGCGCGGCCCAGGCCTGCGCCTCGATCGACGGCACGTCGGCCACAGCACCGCGCGGCACGCCGCGATGAAATTCGACCAGGGTCAGCGCATCCTCGAACATCGGCGCGCGCGTCGTGACCACGCCACCGGCGTCGAGGGCGAACGATGCGCCGTCGAACACAACCTCGTCCTGCCCACCCGCCATGTGCGCATACAGCAGCGGCAACGACAGTTCCCGCGCGCGCAGCGCCATGCGCTCCTCGCGTTCGGCGACCTTGCCCAGATGGAACGGCGACGCGTTGATCACGCACAGCACTTGTGCACCAGCCGCCTTGGCAGCCTGGCCGGGTTCATCGAACCACGCGTCCTCGCAGATGTTCAGCCCGAACTTCAGCCCCTGCACGTCGATCACGACGGCACCCTGCCCCGCATCGCGGCCCGACGCGAAATAGCGCCGCTCGTCGAACACCTGGTAGTTCGGCAGCTCGCGCTTGCAGTAGGTCGCGAGCACCTTTCCCCCACCGAGCACCGAGGCCGCGTTGTAGCGCTGCGGCACCGAGACCGAGTTCGACCTAACATCACCTCGATCACCGAACTGATGCGGATGCCCCACCACCACGAACAAGCCTTCCAGATCCGCCAGCGCCCGCGCGCAATCGGCGAGCGCCTCGGCGCAGGCCTGCATGAAGGCGGGGCGCAACAGCAGGTCTTCCGGCGGATAGCCGCACAGCCCGAGCTCGGGCGTCAACACGAGGCGCGCACCTTGCATGTAGGCGTGGCGCGCCGCCTCCTGGATGCGCCGGCTGTTGCCGGCGAGGTCGCCGACGGTGGCGTTGAGCTGCGCCAGGGCGACGATCACCGGAGCTTGTGCTGACATGAGATGGACGCGAGTGAAATGAAGTCGGCAAACGCTGAAGCTGCCTCTAAAGATTATGTCATTCGGCTGTTCGACGATCCGGCGTCCATCGATGCCGCAGCGTGGGACTCGCTGCACTCGTCGGCGCCCAGCGGCACG
Source organism: Burkholderiales bacterium (assembly GCA_040007475.1). Lineage (GTDB taxonomy): Bacteria > Pseudomonadota > Gammaproteobacteria > Burkholderiales > Burkholderiaceae_C > LMDS01. Next base: position 6,104 of record JBDTVC010000034.1, on the reverse strand, counting down.
CCGTTCGTGCGGCACGCCTACCTGTGCGCGATGCACCAGTCCGCAAGCGCCGTGGCCACGACGGGTTGGACGCCGCAGTTCCTCGTGGTGTTCGACGGCGACGCGCTTGTCGCCGCCTGTCCGCTGTACCTCAAGGACCATTCGTACGGCGAGTATGTGTTCGACTGGGCCTGGGCCGATGCCTATCAGCGCCATGGCCTGGACTACTACCCGAAGCTGCTGAGCGCCGTGCCGTTCACGCCGGTGCCCGGGCCGCGGCTGATGGCACGCGACGCGAGCGCACGGCGCGTGCTGTTGCGCGCGATGCAGCAGCTCGCGCGGGATGCGAAGCTCTCGTCCGCTCACGTGCTGTTTCTCGACGATGCCGATCAACAGGCCGCGCGCGACGAGGGCTGGATGATGCGCAGCACGGTGCAGTTCCACTGGATGCAGCGCGAGGGCGCACCCTGGCCCGACTTCACCGCGTTCCTTGCGAGCATGCAGCGCGAGAAGCGCAAGAAGATCCAGCAGGAGCGCCGCCGCGTCGCCGACGCCGGCGTCACCTTCACCGAATCGCAGGGCCCGCAGATCACGAACGCGGATTGGGACTTCTTCTACCGCTGCTACTGCCAGACCTACCGCGAACACCGGTCGACGCCCTACCTGACGCGCGACTTCTTCACCCGCATGGCCGCGACGATGCCGGAGAACTGGCTGCTCTTCGTCGCGTGGAGAGGCGGCGAGCGCATCGCCGTCTCGCTGGTGTGCATCGACGCCGGGCGCCGAACCGCGTTCGGCCGCTACTGGGGCGCGACCGAGCACATCTCCTGCCTGCACTTCGAGGCCTGCTACTACCAGCCGCTGGCCTGGTGCCTGGCGAATGGTTACACGCGCTTCGAGGGTGGCGCACAAGGTGAGCACAAGATGGCGCGCGGGCTGCTGCCGGTGCAGACCTGGTCAGCCCATTGGCTGGCGCACCCGCAGTTCGCGCAGGCGGTCGCGGACTTCCTCGAACGCGAGGGCGCGGGGGTCGCGGGTTACCTCGACGAGCTGAACGACCGGCGCCCGTTCAAGGCTTGAAGTCGCCCGCGTAGGCCGCGGCGAAGTCGCCCGGCTTCAGGTACTTGCGCAAGGCCTCGTTCACCTGCGTCAGCGTGAGCTTGGCGATCGCCGCGTCGATCTCGGCGTCGCGTGCGAACGTCTTGCCGAGCTGCTGGTTCTCGCGCAGGGCCGCGGCGAGCGAGCTATCCTGTGCGCGGCTCAGGCGACGGAACGCGAGCAGGCTGCTGACGCCCTCGGCCAGCTCGCGGGCATTGAAGCCCTCCTTGAGCGCCTTCGCGACCTCGTCGTTCAACGCGGCCTCGACCTTGGCCCGGTTCTGCGGCGCGAAGATCGCATACGCCTGCCACGGCGAGTTCGCCTCGAAGCGGCTCCACGAGATGCCGGTGCCGACACCGTACGACAAGCCCTCGCCCTCGCGAATGCGCTTCCACAGGCGCGAGCCGCTGCCGCCGCCGAGCAGGTAGTCGGCCACCGCCAGCGCGGGGAAGTCGGCGTCCTTGTTGTTCAACGGCAAGGCCTGGCGCACCAGCATGAAGGCGTTCTGCTTGTCCGGCGTCGCGAGCAACAGGCGCTCGGCCTTGGCCGGCAACGCAGGGCGAGGCACGCGCGTGTACGGCGCCTGGCTGGCCCAGCCGCCGAACGCGGCCTCGAGCGCCGCCCGCGTCGGGGCGACGTCGATGTCGCCGACCGCAGCGAACTCACCGGTGCTCGCGCCATAGAAGCGGGTGTGGAACTCGCGCAGCTTCGGCAGCGTCAGCGCGTTCACGTCCTCGATGACCTCGTCGGGGGTGCGCTCGTAGCGCAGGTCGCCGCGCGGATACGGGTTTCCCAGGCGCCCGAGGGCGATTCTCGCGACGGACTGCGGCTCCTTGCGCTGCTGTTCGATCGACGTGAGTTCCTGGCGTCTGACCTCGTCGAGCGCCTCCGGCGTCAGCGCCGGGTGGCGCAGCAAATCACCGACCAGCGCGATCGCCGCAGGCAGGTGTTCGCGCCGCGAGTTCAGCGTCACGACCACAAAGTTCGCGGAGCCGCTGATCTGAAGCTCGGTCTTCAGCGCGTCGAGCCGGTCCTGCACCTGCTGGCGCGACAGGCTCGTCGTGCCCTTGTCCAGCATGGCCGCCACCGTGTCGCCGATCTCGCCCAGGCCTTGGGTGCTGGTCTCGTCGCCGAATCGCAGCATCAGCTCCGCCGTCACCGCCCCGCCGCGCGTGCCCTTGGGCAGCAACGCAGCCTTCAGGTTGCCGACCGCGAAGGTCTGGGTGCGCTTGTCGATGTTCTGCGGTGTCGCCTCGAACGCCTCGACCTTGCCCGCCGCGGCCGCGGGCTTGAACTCGCTCATCGCCGAGGCGATGTCGACGCGCGCCGGCTTCGGCGCGCGCAGCGGTTTGTCGGTGGGCAGATAGGTGGCCAGCGTGCGGTTGTCGGGCAACAGGTAGGCCTCGGCCACGCGCTGCACATCGGGCAATGCCATCGCACGTACACGGTCGCGCATCAGGAAGAACATGCGCCAGTCGCCCTGCGCAATCGACTCCGACAACGCGAACCCGATCGTCTCGGGGTTCGTGAAAGCCTGATCCCATTCGTTGAGCCACTTGAGCTTGGCGCGCTGCAGTTCCTCCGCTGAGACGGGCTCGGTCTTCAGCGATTCGACCGCCGCGAGCAGCGCTGCGCGCGCCTTGTCCACGTCCTGGCCGGGCGCGAGCTCGGCACTGGCGAGAAAGAACCCCGGGTCGTGCAGGCCGAAGCCCGACGCCGAGGCGGCCGAGGCCAGTTGCGTCTCGATCAGGCGCTTGTGCAGCCGGCCCGATGGGGTGTCGCCGAGCACGACGCGCAGCAGTTCGACGGCCGCGTAGTCGGGCGCCGCGGCGGCCGGCATGTGGTAGCCGGCGTAGATCACCGGCGAGCCACCACTGCGACGCAGGGTGACGCTGCGTTCACCGTCCTGCGCGGGGTCGATCGTGTACAACGCGGGCAGTTGGCGGGTCGGCTTCCTGATCGCGCCGAACGACTGGGCGATCCACGCGAGCACACGCGCCTCGTTCATCCGGCCCGAGACCACCAGCGTCGCGTTGTCGGGCTGGTAGTACTGGTGGTAGAACGCCTGCAGCCGCGGGATGTCGACGTTCTCCACGTCGGCGCGCGCGCCGATCGTGTCGTGGCCGTAGTTGTGCCAGTCGTACATCAGCGCCATCGTGCGCTGGAGCAGGATGCGATCGGGGCTGTTCTCGCCGCTCTCCATCTCGTTGCGCACCACGGTCATCTCGGTGTCGAGATCCTTGCGCGCGATGAAGCTGTTGACCATCGAATCGGCCAGCCAGCCGATGTACCACTTCAGGTTGTCGTCGTTGACCGCGAGCACCGCGGTGTAGTTGGTGCGATCGAGCCAGGTGCTGCCGTTGGCCTCGAGGCCGCGCTTCTGGAACTCGCCCCAGACCTTGGGGTTCTTCGGCGTGCCCTTGAAGAGCATGTGCTCCAGCAGGTGCGCCATGCCGGTCTCACCGTAGTTCTCGTGGCGCGAACCGACTCGATAGGTCAGGTTGACGGTCGTCGTCGGCTTCGAGTCGTCCGGCACCAGCAGCACTTGCAGGCCGTTGGCGAGCCGGTACTCGTCGATGCCTTCGACCGAGCGAACGCTGCCGACGCCCTTCGGCAGCCCCTGCGCGATCGACAACACAGGGCTCGCCAGGGCAGCGAGCAGGTACAGGATGCGCAGGAACTTCGGCATGGGGGCAGCAGCAAAACGCGAAGCGCGCAGTGTAGGCGGCCCCGCCGCCGCAGGACTTCTTTACACCCGCTTGTATGCGGCCATTCCCACGCGGATCTCTTCCTTCGCCGACTCCGGGCCTTCCCAGCCCTTGACCTTGACCCACTTGCCGGCCTCGAGGTCCTTGTAGTGCTCGAAGAAGTGCTGGATCGCCTTCAGGCGCATCTGGTTGATGTCTTCCGGCTTCTGCCAATGCGTGTAGATCGGCAGGACCTTGTCGATCGGCACCGCGAGCAGCTTGCTGTCGCCGCCGGCCTCGTCGTCCATCTTCAGCACGCCGATCGGGCGGCAGGTCACGACCACACCCGGCGTGAGCGCGAACGGCGTGATCACCAGCACGTCGACCGGGTCGCCATCGTCGGCCAGCGTCTGCGGGATATAGCCGTAGTTGCACGGGTAGTGCATCGCCGTTGTCATGAAACGGTCAACGAACAATGCGCCACTCTCTTTGTCGACCTCGTACTTGATCGGGTCGGCGTTCATCGGGATCTCGATGATGACGTTGAACTCGTCCGGTGCCTTGGCGCCGGGGGTGACATTGTGCAGACTCATGAGTGTGGCTTCGCGCTCGGGAGAAACCCGCATTCTATGCAAAGCGCTTGCACGCACCTGACGACCGCCCACCGCTGGAAAACACCATGCTGATAGCGTAGTCTTGGCCCGTAGCATGCCGCGTGCCCAGGAGTGGCGGTCCGCCGTGCCTGGGCGTCGCATACATCTCAGAACCGACGAGAAAGGATTTCCCTTGATCACGACATCGATGGCGCTCTACTTCGCGCTGGCCTGCGGCCTTGCCGCAGTTGTCTACGGCTTCGTGCAGCGAAGCTGGATCCTCAGCCAGGACGCGGGCAACGCGCGCATGCAGGAGATCGCCGGTGCGATCCAGCAAGGGGCCGCGGCCTATCTCGCGCGGCAGTACAAGACCATCGCCATCGTCGGCGTCGTGCTCGCGATCCTGATCGGCATCTTTCTCGACATGACCTCGGCCGTGGGCTTCGTGCTCGGCGCCGTGCTGTCGGGTGCCTGCGGCTTCATCGGCATGAACGTGTCCGTCAAGGCCAATGTGCGCACCGCGCAAGCCGCGACCAAGGGCATCGGCCCGGCGCTCGACGTCGCGTTCAAGGGCGGCGCGATCACCGGCATGCTGGTGGTCGGCCTGGGGCTGCTGGGTGTCGGCATCTTCTTCTGGTTCATCACCGGCAACGGCAACCTGACCCCGGACAAGACCCTGGCTTCGGTGCTCAAGCCGATGCTCGGTTTCGCGTTCGGCGCCTCGCTGATCTCGATCTTCGCTCGGCTCGGCGGCGGCATCTTCACCAAGGGCGCGGACGTCGGCGCCGACCTGGTCGGCAAGGTCGAGGCCGGCATCCCGGAAGACGACCCGCGCAACCCGGCCGTGATCGCCGACAACGTCGGTGACAACGTCGGCGACTGCGCCGGCATGGCGGCCGACCTGTTCGAGACCTACGCCGTGACGCTGATCGCGACGATGGCGCTCGGCGCGCTCGTCGTGAAGGGTGCGGCGACGATGTCGGCCGTGATCTACCCGCTGGTGCTCGGCGGCGTGTCGATCATCGCGTCGATCATCGGCTGCTACTTCGTCAAGGCCTCGCCCGGCATGAAGAACGTGATGCCGGCGCTCTACAAGGGGCTGGCGGTCGCAGGCGTGCTGTCGCTGATCGCGTTCTATTTCGTCACGACCAGCGTGATGCCAGCCGATGCGCTCGGCGCCGGCACGCACATGCGCTTGTTCGGCACCTGCGCCGTCGGGCTGGTGCTGACCGCGGCGCTGGTCTGGATCACCGAGTTCTACACCGGCACCCAGTACAGCCCGGTGCAGCACATCGCCCAGGCGTCGACCACGGGCCACGGCACCAACATCATCGCGGGCCTGGGCGTCTCGATGCGCTCGACCGCGTGGCCGGTGCTGTTCGTCTGCGTCGCGATCCTGGTGTCGTACGGGCTTGCCGGGCTCTACGGCATCGCGATCGCCGCGACCTCGATGCTGAGCATGGCCGGCATCGTCGTGGCGCTCGACGCCTACGGCCCGATCACCGACAACGCCGGCGGCATCGCCGAGATGGCCGAGTTGCCGAAGAGCGTGCGTGACGTGACCGACCCGCTCGACGCGGTCGGCAACACGACCAAGGCGGTGACCAAGGGCTATGCGATCGGCTCGGCCGGCTTGGCCGCACTCGTGCTGTTTGCCGACTACACCCATTCGCTCGAAGGCCGCGGCATCAGCGTGAGCTTCGACCTGAGCGACCCGAAGGTGATCGTGGGCCTGTTCATCGGCGGC
>JBDTVC010000033.1:0-28760 GCA_040007475.1 Burkholderiales bacterium | reverse complement strand
AGAAGACCGGCCACTGGGAGAACTACCGCGACAACATGTTCACGACCGAGTCGGAGAAGCGCGAGTACGCGCTGAAGCCGATGAATTGCCCGGGCCACGTGCTGATCTTCAAGTCGCAGATGCGCAGCTACCGCGAGCTGCCGATCCGCTACGGCGAGTTCGGCCAGTGCCACCGCAACGAGCCGAGCGGCTCGATGCACGGGATCATGCGGGTGCGCGGCTTCACGCAGGACGACGGCCACGTCTTCTGCACCGAGGACCACATCCTCGAGGAGTGCGTCGCCTACACGACGCAGCTGCAGAAGGTCTACGCCGACTTCGGCTTCACCGACATCATCTACAAGGTCGCGACCAGGCCCGAGCACCGCGTCGGATCGGACGAGCTGTGGGACAAGGCCGAGTTCGCGGTGATGGAGTCGCTGCGCCGTTCGGGTGTCGAGTTCGTGGTCGCGCCGGGTGATGGTGCGTTCTACGGGCCGAAGATCGAGTACACGCTGAAGGACGCGCTGGGCCGGCAGTGGCAGTGCGGCACGATGCAGGTCGACTTCAACACCGCCGAGCGCCTGGGCGGCGAGTACGTGACCGAGTCCAGCGGCCGCGCCCACCCGGTGATGCTGCACCGGGCGATCGTCGGCAGTTTCGAGCGTTTCATCGGCATGCTGATCGAACACCACGCCGGCGCGCTGCCCGCCTGGCTCGCCCCGGTGCAGGTCAGCGTGCTCAACATCACCGACCACCAGGCCGACTACGCCCGGGAAGTCGTCAAAACACTGCAAAAACAAGGACTTAGGGTGGCGTGCGATTTGCGCAACGAGAAAATTAACTATAAAATCCGCGAGCACTCGATGCAGAAGGTCCCGTATATCCTCGTCGTGGGTGACAAGGAGAAGGCAAATGGGGCTGTTGCGGTGCGCGCCCGGGGCAACCAGGACCTCGGTGTGATGCCACTGGCCGACTTCAACCAGAAGATCGCCGCTGACATCGCCCAAAAACTGTAGGAATCATCCCGCCGCTCTGGCCAGCGGCACCGGTTCCTGCTTTGGGCGTGCACTCATGATTGTTTGGGCTCCGCTGCCTTGGAGTCTGTTGAAAGGTTTTGACCATCGCTACTTTTGCTGACCGCCGTACTCCCAACGCTGAGCGCAAACACCGCCTCAACCGGGAGATCATGGCCCCCGAGGTGCGTCTGAACGGCCCCGAGAACGAGCCGCTGGGCATCGTAAGCATCACCGAGGCATTGCGCCTGGCGGGTGAGGCCGATGTCGATCTGGTCGAGATCGTGGCGCAAGCCGATCCGCCGGTCTGCCGGCTGATGGACTACGGCAAGTTCAAGTACCAGGACCAGAAGCGTGCGGCCGAAGCCAAGAGCAAGCAAAAGGTGGTCGAGGTCAAGGAAGTGAAGTTCCGCCCGGGCACCGACGAAGGCGACTACAAGATCAAGATGCGCAACCTGCGCCGCTTCATCGAGGAAGATGGCGACAAGGGCAAGGTCACGCTGCGCTACCGCGGTCGCGAAATCACCCACCAGGACATCGGCATGCGTCTGCTGGAGCGGATTCGCGATGAACTGGCGGATGTCTCGGTGGTCGAGCACATGCCCAAGCTCGAAGGGCGGCAGATGATCATGGTGCTGGCGCCCAAGCGCAAGCAGTAAGGTTCGAGAGAGTTCAGCGCGTTGGTCTGGTCACCAGCGCGCTGCCAGAAGCGACTGCAGGCTTACAAGACGGCAAGTGTTTTGCCGGCGCCTGCAGAAGCAATCAAGAAGGAGCATTTCATGCCCAAAATGAAGACCAAGAAAAGCGCCGCGAAGCGGTTTCGCGTTCGACCGGGAGGCACCGTCAAGCGGGGCCAGGCGTTCAAGCGCCACATCCTGACTAAGAAGACCACGAAGAACAAGCGCCACCTGCGTGGTGCCGTCAACGTGCATGAGACCAACATGGGGCACATGAAGCAAATGCTGCCCTTCGCTGGCCTCTAACCGCTTCAAGGAAGGAGAAAACACATGCCTCGCGTCAAACGTGGTGTCACCGCCCGTGCTCGTCACAAGAAGGTTCTCGCGCTCGCCAAGGGTTACCGTGGCCGCCGCAAGAACGTCTTCCGCATTGCCAAGCAAGCAGTCATGCGTGCCGGGCAATACGCCTACCGTGACCGCCGGACCAAGAAGCGCGTATTCCGTCAACTGTGGATCGCCCGCATCAATGCCGGCAGCCGCAGCCATGGCGTCACGTACAGCAAGTTCATGGCTGGGTTGAAGAAACTGTCGATCGACATCGACCGCAAGGTCCTGTCCGACATGGCCATCCACGATCCGGCAGCGTTTGCCAGCATCGTCGAGAAGGTGAAGGCCCAGCTCGCTTGAATCGGCTGACTGGCGGCAACGCCTGTCGGTGAGTTCCTCAGGGCCGGCCTCGTGTGCGGCCCTTTTTCATTTGTGCAGTACTGAATCGATGAACGATCTGACCCCTCTGGTGCAGGAAGCGCGAGCCGACTTCGAGCAGGCTGCTGCGCCCGCCGATCTCGAGAACGCGAAGGCGCGCTATCTCGGCAAGACCGGCCGCATCACCGAGCAGCTCAAGGCGTTGGGCACGCTCGGGCCTGACGAGAAGAAGGCGCGCGGCGCGTTGATCAACGCGGCCAAGCAGCAGATCGAAGCCGCCCTCAATGCGCGCCGCGATGCGCTGGCCGACGCGGAGCTGCAGACCCAGCTCAAGGGCGAGGCGCTCGACGTGAGCTTGCCCGGCCGCAAGCGCGGCAGTGGCGGCGGCCTGCACCCGATCTCTCGCGCGCGCGAGCGCATCGAGGCGATCTTCGGATCGATGGGGTTCGACGTGGCCGACGGCCCCGAGATCGAGACCGACTGGTACAGCTTCACCGCGCTGAACAACCCCGAGAACCATCCTGCGCGCTCGATGCAGGACACGTTCTACGTCGACCTGAAGGATGCCGAAGGCGCCTACCTGAACCTGCGCCCGCACACCTCGCCGATGCAGATCCGCTATGCGCAGGCGCATGCCAAGAAGTACGTCGGCCAGGCGAGCATGCCCGATATCCGCGTGATCGCGCCGGGCCGCACCTACCGCGTCGACAGCGACGCGACGCATTCGCCGATGTTCCACCAGGTCGAGGGCCTGTGGGTTGGCGAGCGCGTGAGCTTCAAGGATCTCAAGGTGATGTACCTGGACTTCATCCAGGCCTTCTTCGAGACGACCGCGCTGAAGCTGCGCTTTCGGCCGAGCTACTTCCCGTTCACCGAGCCCAGCGCCGAGATCGACATCATGTTCGAGACCGGGCCGCTGCAGGGCAAGTGGCTCGAAGTGTCGGGCTCGGGCCAGGTGCATCCGCAGGTGATCCGCAACATGGGCCTGGACCCGGAGCGCCATATCGGCTTCGCGTTCGGCTCCGGCATCGACCGGCTGGCGATGCTGCGCTACGGCATCAGCGACCTGCGGCTGTTCTTCGAGAACGACCTGCGCTTCCTTTCCCAGTTCAACTGAGTTTCACGAACGATGCAATTCCCGGAATCCTGGTTGCGCGAGTTCTGCAACCCACCGATCGGCAGTGACGAGCTGGCGAATGTGCTGACGATGGCCGGCATGGAGGTCGAAGAGTCCCGGCCCGCCGCGCCGCCATTCACCGGCGTCGTCGTCGGTCACGTCCTGTCGGTCGAACGCCACCCGAACGCTGATCGCCTGAATGTCTGCCAGGTGGACGCGGGCACGGGCGCGACGCTGAACATCGTCTGCGGTGCGCCGAATGTTCGCGCCGGCATCAAGGTGCCGTGCGCACTGGTCGGTGCTGCACTGCCGCCGGCCGAGGATGGCGGCAAGCCGTTCGCGATCAAGCTCGGCCAGCTGCGCGGCGTCGAAAGCCAGGGCATGCTGTGTTCGGCGCGCGAACTCAAGCTCTCGGAAGACCACGGCGGCCTGCTGATCCTCGATGAGTCCGCGACGGTGGGTCAGGACATCCGCGAGCACCTGAAGCTCGACGACCGGCTGCTGACCCTGAAGCTCACGCCCAACCTGGCGCACTGCCTGAGCGTGTACGGCGTCGCACGCGAGCTGTCGGCGCTGACCGGCGCGCCGCTGGCGCAGCCGACGTTCCCGCCGGTGAAGGTCATGCACCAGGCCACGCTGCCGGTCAAGATCGAGGCGCCCGAGCTCTGTGGCCGCTTCTCCGGCCGCATCGTGCGCAACGTGAACACGCGCGCGACGACACCGCCGTGGATGGTCGACCGCTTGGCGCGCTGCGGGCAGCGCTCGGTCACCGCGCTGGTCGACATTTCGAACTACGTGATGTTCGAGTTCGGCCGGCCCTCCCACATCTTCGATCTCGACAAGATCCACGACGGCCTGGCCGTGCGCTGGGGTCGGCCGGGCGAAACGCTCAAACTGCTGAACGGCAACACGATCGCGGTCGACGCACAGGTCGGCGTGATCGCCGACTCGAAGGCCGTCGAATCACTCGCCGGGATCATGGGCGGCGACGCGACAGCCGTTTCCGACGACACACGCCACGTCTACGTCGAGGCCGCGTTCTGGTGGCCCGAGGCCGTCGCAGGGCGTTCGCGCCGTTTCAACTTCTCGACCGACGCCGGGCATCGCTTCGAGCGCGGCGTCGATCCGGCGCTCACGGTGGCGCACATCGAGCGCATCACGCAGCTGATCATCGACATCTGCGGCGGCGACGCCGGCCCGGTGGACGACCAGACGCTCAACGTGCCGCATGCATCACCGGTGGCCTTGCGCGTCGAGCGCGCGGCCAAGGTCATCGGCATGCCGGTCACCCAGGCGCAGTGCGAAGGCGTGATGAAGCGGCTGGGCCTGCAGTTCACGAGCGAGCCGGGGCGGCTCGTCGTCACGCCACCGAGTTGGCGCTTCGATCTGAGGATCGAGGAAGACCTGATCGAAGAAGTCATCCGCGTGCTCGGCTACGAGACGTTGCCCGCCACGTCGCCCGTCGGCGCGCTCACCGCGCGCGTGCGCAGCGAGTCGAGCCGGGGGCTCGACAACGTGCGGCACCGCATGGCCGCACTCGACTACCAGGAGACGATCAACTTCAGCTTCGTCGAGGAGCGCTGGGAGCACGAGCTCGCGGGCAATGCGAACCCGGTTCGGCTCGTCAACCCGATGGCCAGCCAACTGGCCGTGATGCGCTCCAGCCTGCTCGGCAGCCTGATCGCCGTGCTGCGCCTGAACCTCGCGCGCAAGGCGACGCGCGCACGCGTGTTCGAGGCGGGCCGCGTCTTCGTGCGCGACGGGCGCGTGGTGGATGGCGCGAGCAGCGTCGCCGGTGTCGCGCAGCCGATGCGGCTGGCCGGCCTGGCGTACGGCGCCGTCGATGCGCCGCAGTGGGGGCACAAGGAACGCGGTGTCGACTTCTTCGACCTGAAGGGCGACATCGAAGCGCTGCTGGCGCCGCGCAGCGTGCGGTTCGTACCAGCCGAGCATCCGGCCATGCACCCGGGCCGGTGCGCGCGCATCGAGCTCGATGGCGTGGCGATCGGCTTTGCCGGCGAGCTGCATCCGAAGTGGCGGCAGGCCTACGAGCTTCCGTTCGCGCCGCTGGTGTTCGAGCTGGACGCGCAAGCGCTGACGCAGCGCGAGCTGCCGGCGTTCGAACCGATCCAGCGCCAGCAATCGGTGTGGCGCGATGTGTCCATCGTCGCGCGCGAAGGCGTCACGCACGATGCGTTGATGCAGGCGATCGGCGCGGCGGCGCAGCAGGCACTGATCCGCTCGGCGAAGCTGTTCGACATCTACAAGCCGGCCCAGCCCGTCGGCGACATGCAGGCAGGCGAGCGCAGCCTGAGCATTCGCCTGGAACTGCTCGACGACGACACCCCGCTGACCGACGAGCGCGCCAGCGCGGTGGTGGCCGATGTGCTGGCTGCGCTGGGTCAGCGCCTCGGCGTGCGGCTGCGGGGATGATGCGATGAGTCTCCCCGACGATCCCCAGGTGCCCGCTGACGGCGACGAGCCCGTGCCCGGTCGCGTGATGTTGCCGACACTCGAGACGCCAACGCTTACAAAGGCCGAGCTCGCTGAGCTGCTCTTCGAGCGCCTGGGCCTCAACAAGCGCGAATCTAAGGACATGGTCGAGGCGTTCTTCGACCTGATCCACGCCACGTTGGTCTCTGGCGACGACGTCAAGATGTCCGGCTTCGGCAATTTCAACATCCGGCGCAAGGCGCCGCGCCCCGGGCGTAACCCGCGAACTGGCGAAGCGATCCCGATCAAGGCCAGAAATGTGGTCACATTTCACGCCAGTCACAAACTCAAGGGAGTCGTGCAAGGCGACATACCGCCGGAGGACGAGTTCGAGTAAAGTCTTAGCTTTCTGCCCTGAACTTGTTGATTTTCATGGAGAAAGCGCTTCCATCAATTCCAGCCAAACGCTACTTCACCATCGGTGAGGTCAGCGACCTCTGCGGCGTCAAGCCGTATGTGCTGCGCTATTGGGAGCAGGAGTTCACGCAGCTCAAGCCGATGAAACGGCGCGGCAACCGCCGCTACTACCAGCACCATGAGGTGCTCCTGATACGCCGGATCCGCGATCTGCTCTACGAACAGGGCTTCACGATCAGTGGCGCGCGCAACCGGCTCACGGAGTCGGGCACGGCGCGAAATCAGCCGGCAATGAATGGCGAAGGCGCCGATGACGCACTCGACCTCGACGATGTGATCGAGGAGCTCGAAGCCGAAAGCCTGGAGGCTGCGAATGCCGCGGCCGAGATCCCGCAACCCGAGGTCTCGACGATCGCGCTGTCGGTGCCCCAAGTGCGCCAGGAGCTGATTTCGATTCGAGGGCTCCTGGTGATCTGAGGCCGCGGTGAATCACCCTATAATCCGCTCTTCATCGGGGCGTAGCGCAGCCTGGTAGCGCACTTGCATGGGGTGCAAGGGGTCGCGAGTTCGAATCCCGCCGTCCCGACCAGTAAAGATAAGGGTTAGCAGGTTAGCGCCTGCTAACCCTTTTTCTTTGTGCGAAAAGTGGCGCGGTCTGGTGCCCGTTCGGTGCCCGTATGCCGGCTCTTTGCTTGGTTCTTGGGCCAAAGACCCTGCACCACGCTTGCATATTCCCGGAAATGGGAGCAGCAAATATTTTTTTGCGAAGCCGGCGCTTCTTGTTGCCCTGAATACTCGATATCGCCTATTGCGGCTGTTCCGAGACTCGTAAAACAGCGCATGTGCACCGAGGCTCCTGCGTAGCCGGGCAACTCGGTGCATCGCCCAGGTTTCGTGACCGAAATGTGTTCGGTCTAGAAGGCGATATCGCTTATTCAGGAGCCGTGTCTGAGCCCCAGGCTTGAACCGGTGTACATGTACACCGGCTTTCCAGGAACGTCCAAATTCGTCCGCGAAGATGCGTTCATGGATACATCGAATCACTTGCAAAAGACCGTGGCGGAACAGTTGGATGCTGCGCGGCTCCTGAGAATGAAGCAGGTCGAGCACTACACCGGCTTGAAGAAGTCGGCCTTGTACAACCGCATCCGGGCCGGTTCGTTCCCAAAACCTTGTTATCTATCTGGCTCGGGCCGACGGGGTAGTCGCTGGCGTGCCGACCATGTTGCAGCTTGGGTCACCAAGCAGTCGCAAGGGGATGCAGCATGAGCAACCGCTACCCGGTCCCACTTTATACGGCCGCCGTACGGCTCAGCTTGAGCCCGCGCAGCTTGGAATCACCGAAGCGCCGGGAGGCGCTTGGCCTCGTCGACGTTCCTGCGCCGCCGGGCGGCAAAGGAAGGAGGTGGGTGGACGCGGACTCCCTGGATGCTGTCATCGCGGCACGTGCCGCTGTCAGTCAGGCCCTCCATGTCCCGCCACCTCCGTTCCAGCCATCCCCGAACCGGCTGAACCAATCCCATACCCACACGTGAAAACGCCCAGGGCCTTGCGGCACCTGGGCGCGGTCGTTAGAACGAAATCAGTTTGGACGGCTGATCAGTAATTCTACTCAGCTGCAAACAGTAGCGCAATGGCACTGGCTCACTTCGTGAGCTACCAATGTCAGCAGCACTGCAACACCTGTTTGATACCCCGTGGCGCATTGTCGACCAGCACGGAAAACCTCTCCGACTAGGCGCTTCAGTGCGTCGCGTCCTGCGGGCTCTGGCGCTATACATCAGGGCGACCGGCACGCCGGCGCATCGAACGTCCGCGTGGCCCGCTGTGATCACCCTGGCCAATTGTGCGGGCGTGAGTAGCGCCACGGCTCGACGCGCCCTTGTTTGCGCGGAGCACCTCGGAATCCTCCTCTCGGCGCCTCAGTTTTGGACCGAATCCCGGCGTGGTCACAAGCGCGAGCAGGCGCCCAACCGGTACACGTTTCACCCGGACGTTCTGCGAGCCGCAAGTGGGCAGAAGGGCCTCGAAAACGTGCTCGTGATGCCCAATCAGAAACTGCGCTGGGACACGTTGGATCGTTTCGCGGTCAAGGGCAAGACGCACTATATCGATCGTCGTCATTCACAAGACCACGAGATCGAGCAGCCTGAGAATTTGACGGGTGATGTCCAGAGCGTCATAGCTGGCGCGGGTTCCAGCGCACCCCCCTTGCAAAATGCGAGGGGAATTAGAGAAGGACACAACCCCCCTAGGGAACAGGGCACCGCGGCAGGCGGCACCGGGACGGTGGCGCTTGAAGTCTCGGGGGAGGCAAAGGAGAAATCTCAGGTGAAGGGCCGCCTCAGCGGACCGGCGCGGTCGCGATGGGCTGGGGCCTCAGGCCCAGCCCATCGAGTTGGGATTGCTGTCTCAACAGCAATGCCAACGTCCACTGTATGCGGACCTGCGAACGGCAACTTTGAAACCGGCATGGAGGAAATGTGCAAATGAACAAGATCGAAGAATTGCAAACGCAGATCACTGCTCAGGTTGAAACGCTTTGCGAGCTGCAGAAGCAAGCGGTGATGGAACTGGCCACTGCCCAGGCGGTCGGCGAGCAACTCGGCGTGGAGGTCAGCAACTTCCGCGGCGCTAGGGAGCTGCAGTGGCTGGTTGACAGGTTTGGCCGCGAGGTTGTGTTCGACGCGGCAGCGTGCCTGCCGGGTGGGAGGGTCAGCTACCCATCGAACATCGCCCGAGCCCTGAGGATCAAGCTTCCCCGCGAGCTTGCGTCGCCAGCGGGCGCGGAGCTTGAAGCGCCCAAGGCACTCCTGATGCTGCAAAGACTGCGCGCCCGCCTGCGCACCGAGGGCGTCCACCCATGAGTGCCGCTCCAAACCCGTTCAGCGGCTTGATGGTGGTTCAAAAGGCGCGCGACGCCGCAACGCTCGAGAAAATGAAAAAAGACCACCAAAACCAGTTTGAGGGCTCCGACGGCAGTGCCCTACGAATTTGGAACGAGCTAGTCGACCAAGGTGCGGCCAGCTGGCTGAAGTTGCTGCAGTTCCTGCATAGCGTCGTTGGTGAATCTGAAATCGATGTCTGCTACATGCGCCGTGAGCTGGTCCGCGGTTTGCGGGTTGGTGACCGCGGCCCGACATTTGCTATGGCGGGCCGTGGCGCGCTCACGGTCTTGTCACTGACCGACATCATCGACAAGCCGGCGCGCCTGCGACGCTGGGTGATGGCCGGAGCGATGCGTCGGCAACCTTGGAACAAGGCCTACTCGAAGGAAGCAGAACTGCACATGCGGCTGACATCACGCGTGCGGTCGGTTGTGATGGTCGATGACGTCCCTGAGGCGCAGATCAACGCAATACGCCGGAGCGGCTTGTGGCGAGTTGTCCTGGAAACATCGCAGGACAACTTCCAAGTCTTGCTGTTGTTGCCTGAAGCCGCTGGCGCCGATGCGCGACAGGCCGCGCAGGCGTCGATCGCGTCAGTTCTTGGCGGCGATCCTGGTAGCACTGCCGCCGACAAATGGCATCGGGCGCCTGGCAGCAAGAACGACAAGGCCGGCCCCGATGGAAAGGGCGTCAACTGGATCTGTCAACTGCGGGACTGCTGTGAGGGCGCTCCGTTGCCGATGGCGTGGCTGCCGGCAAGGTGGCCGACCGTCGTTGCCGCTGTCCCTCCAGTGCCCGAACCCTCGACCGATGCGGCAGATGCCGCAATCGCACAACGGGTAGAGCCTGAAGTGGCGCAGCAGCAGCATCATGTGTGGGTTCTGCTCGTCAGCATCGATTTGCCTCCGGGCATGTCGAAGATAGGCAATCCCTCTGTCCGAGAGTTCGCCATCGCAGCCGAGTATTTGAAGCGTGGCGCGAGTCTCTCCTCTGTCGTAGATCACGTCGAAGAGCTGGCGGCCGAGCGCGACAAGTACAAGAAGGTGCGCGGGGGTGCGATGGCCTACGCACTCCGCACCTTGGCCGGTGTGCTGGCTGAATTCGAGATCTCGGCCGGTGCCCCCGATCGGAGGCTTTTTGTCATGCACAGCACCGAGGCCCGACGCCTCGGCTGTCGTCCGGACGACTTCCCCAAGGCGCGACAGGCCGCTGCAAGGCGCGCGGCCCGTCCCGCCAGGAGTTAGCACTCCTTCTGCTTCTTGGGCGCGGTCAATGCGCGGGTGATTGTCCTTCCGGAGATTTTCTCGCTGAGACCCTGAGATGCCCAGAACTCGGTGATGAGCGTGCCGAGTTCAGCGTCTAAGTATTCCGCGCGTCGCTTCTGAACGCTTGTCTTAAGACGCCGTTCCAGCAACGCGGCCGACGGCGTCCGTTTGATGATCGGCGGCAGGCTGTCGATGAACGCGGCGGTGGCCTCGATCATGTCGTCGTCCAGCGTGACCCGCTGACGAGCGAGTGGTGGCTCATCGTGTGAGCTACTGTGTTCGTGACTGTCGTTCATTTGGCATTTCCGCTGGCTGTTGAGAGGGTCACATTGTCCCGCCGCCGCATTGGGTCGATGACGTCCAACCCGATGACGCGTGCGCGTTGCGTGGTTCATGCGTGATGTCTGCGCGGTCTTCTGTCCGATGCTTCGGTCCTGTGCAAAGCGAACTCCCAGCAAGCCATGTTCATCCCCGGGGGGATGAACGCTCGCACAGGGCTTCGCCCCGTGACCCCAAGGCCGCTCGCACTTCGTGCTCCCTCCACATCCACAGAAACAGGAGATATCAACTTGGCAACAACTTCCATTCGCTGCAAGCACGTTGGGCGATGCTGCGTGGTCCATCTAAACCAGGATGAGTTCTGTGATCAGACCATCTATCCCGCCGTCCGCCGCGCATCGCACTTGCTCGCGCACCTGACGCCTCGCGAGAGCGCCAACATCTGGTACGAAGGGGGTGAAAATGGCTACAGCGAATGGGGCTTCGGCGAGTGGTCCCTCCAGACGATTGAAGTCGTCGAGCTGAGTGGCGATTTCAAACCGCCGACGCGCCGCCAGTTGTGCGGTGAACTTGTCTGACTCGCCCTTGCCCCTTGCGCGGCCAACTCGCGAGTCGCGCCGACCAGGCCGCCGTTCGATCGACACCGATTTGCTCCGCGTGAAGCGCCTAGATGTCGATCTCAACGAGGCCGAGCTGCGCTACTGCCAGCAGCAGGCCGAAGCGTGCGAGCTGCCGTTGCGGCGATGGGCGCGTGACCTGCTGCTGGGATCACCGCCGCAGGCTGCGCATCCCAGAGACTTGCGCCTGATCTGGTCATCCAGTTCCACCTTGCAGTCACAGACGAACCAACTCGTCGCGGCGCTGAATGCCCTGCGCAAGACCGGTGAACTCCAGCTCGATACCGCCGACCAGACCCTGCGCGGCCTGGCAGAACTGGCACCGCGTCTGTACAGCCTGGTCAAAGAGATGAGGGTCGAGCTGTTGTCCATTCGGAGACGGAAGGCGTGATCCATGATTCTGAAAGGCACCCTCGGCGAGATCTTCTCGGGCATCGATCGCTATGCGACGCGGGCGAAGGGTGCGCGCATGTTGGCCTCGAATTTTGGTGGCGACACGATCGCCGAACGCATGCGCGAAGCGACGGCGCTGCGGTCGTCGCGGCCGAACCTCAAGAAGGTGATCGGCCACATCATTCTTTCCCACGACCCCACGCTCACGGACCTCTCGGACGAGCAATGGCTGGTCGCGCTCGAGATAGCGAGACAGGAACACGATCTTCGCGACGCGGCCTACTGCGCGGTCTTGCACGTCGAAAAGGAGCATCGGCACTTGCACCTCTACTACGTGAGGTGCAGGCCCGATGGCTCGCTCGTCAGCGATTCCCAGAGCTACCGGAAAAACGAAGCGGCAGCGCGCCGCATCGAACAAGAACTAGGTCTTCCGCCGCCGACACCGGCCCCGCGAGAGACGAAGGTCGGCGACCGACAACGATCTGACAACGCAGCACGCCGAGGTCGGCGCAAACAGCAAACCGAAGGAGAAGTCTTTATGGAAACAACAGAACTCAGTCGCCTCACATTCCAGGCGGTCGCAACGTCGTCTAGTACCGAGACGTTCAAGAACCAGCTCGCCGCGCATGGCATCGAGGCCGAGTGGTCGTCCAACAATTCGGGTCTGAAGCTGCGACCGATCGGAGCCTCCACTTGGCTGAAAGCCAGTAGCGTCAATCGAGAATTGAGCGGATCCAAGATCATTGCCGCGCTTCAGCGGAACGCTGATCTTGGCCTGGCTGCGGGGCAGACCTCAGCCGCCGTGATCGCCGTAGCCGACGACCGCGCCAAGGTGCTGACCGCTACCCGCATCGACCGCAACGAGGCGCTTGACGACATCACGGCGTCGGCCGGCGTCGCGTCCCGCGCGATGCCGCAGCTGGAAGCCGACGCTGTTCGTGCACAGGCCGCTGCCGGGCCTGATCCGTTGCAGTTCCTTGCCCCACAGGAGATCGCGCCGGTAGCGCTTGACGACGCAAAGCTGCAGTCGGTTCAATCGCCTGCGCCTGAGGAAGACAAAGACGCCGACGCTCGGAGTGAGCGCGCGGAGGCCCAGGCCGAACTGTCGGCGCAGTTCCGAAAGCTTTCAGCGGCACAGCTCATCGAGCTGCGCAACGCCGCAAAGCGGCCGGTCGACGATGCCGTGGTCGCCCTGGCAATCCTGGAGCGGCTCCTCGCTCTCGCCCTGAAAATCTTGAGTTTCGGGGCCATAAAAATCGCGACCAACGTCGCCTCGGCGCTTCAGGAGCGCGAGCTCGTTGCGCAGGCTGCGGATGACGAGATTGCTCGGCGTCATCGCTCGCCTGGCACCGCTGCCGAACGCATGCGCTGGCTGAATGATTATCAAGCCGCGATCGGCTCCCGCCAGGTCAAGATCAGCGCGTCGCGAACGGCGGCGTCGCTCTCAAAGGTGCAAGTAGCGGCCAGTGGTTCTAGCAGCGTGCGCGAACGACTGATCGACCGCGCCGACGCCTTGCGCGCGCAGGCTGGCAAGCCAACCAGTCGCCAGATGAAGGCCGAGGTCGCCGAATGCGAAGCCGCCGTCGCTGTGCTGATGACCGAGGCCGGCACGCCGCTGGCCCGCCTGCGCCGCTTGGCCGCGAGCGCGGACTGGAAGAAGAGGATGGCGCGCGCGGAGACGCTGCGCGAGCAAGCCCAGGCCCGGCTCGTTCGCTTCCTCGACGCGATCGAGCAGGACGTCGCCGCCCGTGAGGCCGCTAAGGCCGTCAAAGTCGCCGAGGCACACAAGATTCTCAAGGACGAGGCCGAGGGCTTGTCGATCGAGATCCGCGACCGCGTGCCGGCACTGCGCATCGAGATCGAGCGTGACGCGATGCGCGAGCGGCTGCGCCTGGTCGGCGGCGACACCGACGACACGTCGCGCATGCGCGGCTGACCGAATCGAATAGGCGATATCGGAAATGAGCCCTCAGGTCTACCAAGTCTCGTCGGCGCCGGCCGGCACAGCGCAGTGGATGCGGCGTCTTCTCCAGCCCGTGACCGAGGCTGCCCGGTTCGAGCGCCCGCCGCCTCCTTTAGAGCTGCGACCCGCCGGCCAGTGGGCCGGCTGGGCAGCGGCGCGCGACGTGGCGCCAGACGGTCGGGTCTCGATCTCGAACCTCGTGCTCTTTCAGTCGGACCGCCGAATTCGGGATGTGTATCTCCACGAGGTTGCGCACTCCGTGCTTCACGGCGTACCGGGCGCTGCACCTGGCCACGACTGCGTCTTCTTCACGCTCAACGCAGCGCTCCGGTTGCGCGTCGATTCGCATCAGCAGCGCGCAGATGGCGCAGATGGCACCGTCTCGCTCTTGTCGGATCTGAGCATTTACGACCTCGGCGATTTGCCCGAGGAGCTCCGAAGCGAGCCTGACGCTGGTTTGGGCCGCTGCATCACATGGTCCTTGGCTCTGGCCGTGAAGCTGGCCTCGACCGAACTGAGCGCCGAAGCGATCGCCGTGGAGATCGTCGAGCGCTATGAAGAGTGGGGCGTGGTGCTGCGAGATCAGCCCAGGCTTGATCGAGTTTCCCGACTGAAGGCGCGAGGGCAAGCCGCCGCAGTCGATCGACTGAAGGACAAGTTGTTCTTGTCGAACTTCTTCGCCGGCATCAGTAGCGTGCTGCTCATGCTCGTCGCCGTGATGTTGTGGCACCGGTAAACGCAAGATCGAGGGCAATAGCTGGGGCCTGCCGCTGCGCGGCACCGGACGCCCTTGCGGACTCGGCTCGCCTCGGTGCCTGCGGCACTGGGCCAAAGGCCCACCCTACAGGCCGCCTGGCCGCTCCAGTGGGTCGGCTGGCGCCCACCCCCGCCGCGCTCCGCTTGGCACCCCCAAGAGCTGGCCCGGCTGCGCCCGGCCATCAAAGAACGGGCATGCGCCCGAGTCGGTGTGCCCGCGAGGGCGGGCACAAGAGGCGCTCGCCGCGCGGCGTCCACCGGTTGCCGTGTTCAGTTGCCTTGTTCCCGTACCTGACTGAGTCGTATGCCCAAGACGCCGACGATAGCTTCGATGCCGATGGCTTCAAGGGGGTGTTCATAACGCTGGCGCGTTACGAATGCTTCCCCCTTGAAGCCATCGGCATCTACGCAGATCGACGGCAAGGGCATACGACTCAGTCAGGTACGGCGGCAAACCGAGGACAGACCCGCAACCGGTGGACTTCAAAACGAGGGGCGCCAATCTAGGTCAGCCCGGTCAGCTGAAGAGAAATGCAACCCGGCCGTGCAGCGGCCACACCCCAGAGGAAATTGACAATGCAAACGCAACTGAACCAAAGCTCCAACTCCATCGCACCGATGGTGCGATGCATCGGCGCGACGCGCCGGAAAACGATCTCTGAGGTCCTGGACAACCTTCGAATCACCCACCCCGACTGGATGGCGGCCTTCGACGACGCGCATCTGTCGGTGGTCGGGTCCGCCGACGTGAACGAGGTCCTCGCCCTCATCGCCTCATGCCCCGGCGGCAGCGAGTCGCGCCTCGCCGGGTTTGTGGAGGGATTGTGGGTGAACGGATAGACCGATTTTCAGCCGATCACGTACCCGTATCCAATCAAGGAGAGACACATGAGGACTACCGATTCAAACCACCTGTTCGAGCGCAGCTTCAAGTCGAGTGCCGAGTACCACGGCGACGCTCAGCCGAAGAAGGATGCCGCAAACGCGAAGCGCGTTGCGACGGCGCTCAAGACGGCGGCCAGCAACTACAGGTTTGAGAATCTGTTGGAGCCGGAGCAACTTCTGGCGCTGCGGGCTGCCACCAACGTGATGTCGAACCTGGCGTGTGTGCTCGACGAAGTCTGCGGCCTGTCCAAGCGGCACTTCAAGAAGTGCGAGTCCGCGCGTCAGCTGAAAGCCGCGCAGCAGAAGGCCGAGCGCGAGGCCGTTCTCGACACCGCGGCCAGTAGAAGATGGAGCGACGATATCGAGATGAAGGGTGAAGCCGAGGACTTGCAGAATTTCCTCGGAGACTGTTCGCGTTTGGTGTCGGTTTGGCTCGATCAACGGCGTGGCACCGCTGGTGCGCACATGCTCACGCCTGACGTTGATGTCGGCGACGGCCGTGACGGCGCTTCCGGTCTCGGCGGACTCCTGGCGGCATTCAAGTCGGAGCCTACGCCGATCACGCTCCGGAGTCTTCGCCGCTACGCCGCGGCGACGGTCGATGGTCTGGTGACCGAGACGCGACCTTCGTACCGTTACAGCGGCCAGGACTGGCACTTCCCCCGCCTTGCCGACTTCGAGGCCTGGCGCGCCGAGCAGGTGGACCGGAGGCGCTCCGTCGCACTCGCGATCGGCTCTGCTACCTGACCCTAGACGCTGTCGAGTCCCCAACCCACAGGAGAGCAACCATGAAACGCAAACCAAACACGAAATCGAGAACGAAGTCACCGCCAGCGCCCTCAGCTGAATGGAAGTGGCTGGCGGATGCCGGTGGTCCGG
Source organism: Burkholderiales bacterium (assembly GCA_040007475.1). Classification (GTDB taxonomy): domain Bacteria; phylum Pseudomonadota; class Gammaproteobacteria; order Burkholderiales; family Burkholderiaceae_C; genus LMDS01. The sequence continues at coordinate 12,491 of JBDTVC010000033.1, read as the reverse complement.
TGATCGTTGAGGACCAGCTGGAGCATGTTCGTATGCACGGCGTCGAGGTCCTCGGTACCACCTGGGAAACGCAGATGCGGTGCGGGCGAACGTGGCACGGGAGTCTCTATTTGCATCGCTCGGCACCCTGGGATTCGGTCACCTCCGACACGGTGCGGTTCGAAATTCTGGAGATGGGCGAATACCTTGGTTGGACCATCATGCGTGCGCGTTCGGACCCAAATGGAGAGTTCGATGACTTTGACCACGCCATCGAATTGGACTGCGGGTGGAGTGAAACGATCGAAGAGGTGTTGGAGGCTCTCGACGTGGGCTTTCAGGACAGCCCTGGCTTCTTTCCGAGCGATTGGGTCCAGGCGGGGCGAGATATGGACGGAATGCGGGAGCAGTGTCAGTCGACGGCTCGGCGAGAAATGGAGTGGCGACTGAGCACTCCAGCGGCTATCGCTTCCCGCGCCGCCGCCCGCCCGAGTTCCGCAGCTCGAGCGCCAAAAGCCGCTCCTCGAGCTCCAAAGCAAACGCCGCAAATGTGATACCCAGCGAACGCACCCACTCGAACGTTTCGATCGGATCCAACCGTCGAACCCCCGTCTCGACCTTCGTGATTGCGGTGCGATCAACGCCGAGTGCAGTAGCCAAATCTTGCTGAGTCATCTCTGCCGCAAGGCGGGCGTCTCGGAGCATGGTAAGGAAAACGGCGGCGTACTTTTCTGAGTGGAGGCTCTTGTTCATGTCGGTCACGTAGTCGTGACCAGCAGAGTCAGCTTTGTAAATAGATGTGCGAAGATCGCACATCCAAAAGGAACCCAATGAACATCGAAAAACTTGTCAAGCTCTTCGCGGTAGTCGCCTCGGCGAGCGTCTTGGTCGCCTGTGGTGGCGGAGGCAGTAGCTCCGGCTCGGCACCAACCGGCGCTACTCCCGCACCGGCTCCAGTACCAAGTCCTGCACCCGCGCCAAGCCCTTCGCCGAGCCCGGCGCCGGTCGCCACGATCCCGGCGGGCGCGAGCCCGGTTGTCTCCTCCGCGAGCTGCGCCGGTCTGCAGGCTGTTTCTGTCCCAGCTCCGGCGATCACAGCTGCTGATATGCAGTCGGTCAGCGACGTGCTCACCGCAACAGATCCCCAACATGGATACGCCGAGTTCGCCCGGCTGCCGGCGATATTCATGTGGTGGGTTCGAACTTCCCCTTCGGTAAACATGGACTCGATCAGCACCGCGATCCATGAGTCCAACCACGTTGCCGACCTCAACCTGCTGAGCCAGGCGTGCAACACTGATGGCTTAGCCCGCTACTACGCGGACTCGCAGGCCCATGTGACGGGGTTGAGCAACTCGGGCACGGACAACTATTCGATCGTTTCCGAGACCTACCCATCCGCACTCAAGGCGCCGAGAGCGCTTCGATACGACCTGTACGTCACCGGCTCGGCGTCGAGCAATGGCAACCGGTTCAACGTGCTGCTAGACGAGCTGAACGCTTACAGCGGCGCTGCAAACTTCGAGGCCAAGTTGCTGGCGTCAAGCTACAGCTACCTTGCGACGCCCGGCGACAAGAACGCCGGAGGCATGGTTGACTTCATGCTGTTCACGCAGAGCTATCTCAAGGCGGCCCGCCTGAACCATCCAGCTTCCTACGTGGCGATTCAGTCGAGCGGCCAGACGCTGGCCTACCTGCAGTTCGCTTGGACGCGTGCCGAGCGGATTCTCGCGACGATGTATCCGTACTCCGTCTCAGCAGGCGGTGGTCAGGGTGTTCCGGTGGACGTGATCGCGCAGATCTACAGCGCGCCGTTCCTGTCCGAACTCGACGCGCTCGGCATCGCGCACAAGACCGCCGCGGACTGGTCGACGACATACCTGCGCTAATCGATCACGATGGCCTGGGATCGATCAATTTGATTCGGAGGCCTCGAGGTCGAGGCATTCCGAAACAAAAAAGGGGCCGTGAGGCCCCTTTCCTTTGCTTGCGCCAAGCTACTTCCAGCAGGTCACCGACAAGAGTCTAGAGTTGTAGCAGGCGTTGTCCGAGTAAAGGCTGCTGCCGTTCCAGCGCGTGATCTGGTCACCGCAGTTGAAGCCGGGCCCATCGGTCGTGCCCGAGCCTTGAACGTAGTTCACGTAGCCCCTGGCTTGACAGATCGCGGTGGTCGCGTTCGTGCTCACCCCGATTGAGCCGGCGACCTTGTAGACGTTGATGTCGTTGAAGCCGAGCGCGAGCTGCACTGCGCCGACCGTCTTTTGCAACGTGCTGCGCGTGCCCTGCGGCTCGCAGACGTAGTAGTCACTCGCTGGTGGGCTGGCGGTGCCGCTCTCGGACTCCACGCCCTGGTAGCCGATCACAACAACTCGCGAAGTCGGGTTCGTGCCGCACGCCGCACTGATGCCGCCAGCGCCGAAGCCGCTGCTTGCCTGTCCACCATTCAAGACTGCCGTCGGATAGTTCAAACCGTAGTAATACCCAGCAGCCGCTAGGCCGGAGTCGGCGTTGCCGAGGTAGCGCGGCCCCATTGGAACGACGATCTGCGTGTAGCCCGCTGGGATGCCGTTCGAGGTGACGCTATTGGTCGAGTTCGTGTTGTTGACGATGTTGGTCACGTCCGACTGCGACAGGCTGGCCGGGAGGACCTGTGTTGCCACGACGGACCTAGCGACGCCCGTCGAGTCGACCAAGGGTAGTGCGGCCTGCGCCGACGAGATCAGAAATGCTGCGATAAGCGCAGCAGGGTTGAGGGGAAAGGGGTTGAAGAACTTCATGATGTACATCCCAACGCGTTGCGGCCGGGCCCGGCCGAGCGGATGGAGGTCAGCCGCTGCGGCTGATCTTCGTGGCAGTACCGCGAATTCTTGCGGTTCTTCCATAGTCATCATTGTGCAAGGCTCCGAGGGCATGCGGCAGACGTGCAAAAGTGCCGCTGGCAACCTATGGCTTCCCTGGCAGTTCCGTCGCGTCCCCAAGCACGGCATTTATCGAGCGCTCCGCCTCAGCGCGAAGGGCGCGGCCGTAGCGGCTCATCCCTTCCCAGTCGACGACCCGCCCGCCGTCGGCATCGGTTCGTACAGGCACCATGATGCGGGTCTTGCGCAGGCGTCCAAGCGTCGCGCCGTTGCCCCCCCAACTGAACTTGCTCATCTGCTGCCTGATGGTCGTGACCAAGACGAGCCCGCTGTCGATCCCTAAACGCTCGTGCCGAAGCACTTGGATGTTCTGGCTCGTATAGAACGCAGCCGGCTGATACGCGACAGTTTGCGTATCGAGGCCGATCGTGATTGCGTTCCCGGGCTCCGGTTTCTTCTCCTGGCGAGGGCAAGATCCATCGATCCCGTTGCTTTCGCGAGTCCGAGAAACGAATGGATGCGTAGCCTGACCTGCCAGAACCAGCTTCGACTTGTCATACCACGCCGAAGAGGCCTTTATCGACGTAAAAAGGTCGGTGATGAGCATCGGAGCAAACGTCAGCGCCGGCGGCGCTGGCGCCTTGGGCTGAGTCGACGTTCGAACGAGCCGCGCTCGCGATTTCGCATCCGCCAACAGTTCCTCACCGAGGCGCCCGAGCCCCTCCCAGTCGACGACTTGTTCACCAGTGGCGACGGTCGTTACCGGGGCCATGATTTTCTGGCGGCCCAGCCGATGCAGCGTCAGCTTGTAGCCGAACCCGAACTTCGGAACGCATTGCTGCGTGAGCATGCTCGCGATCAACAGCAGCGCGGGCTCGGTGGCCCAGCCGGACAGTGGCTCGAGTGCGATCACGTCGTCCGACGCGCTGAACGGAGCTGGCTGGTATCTCGCATGACCGGTGCCTCCGTCGCCGTTGTAGATGAGGGTGAGCCACCCTCCCGGGAACAGTGCAGGCGTGTCCGCAAAGTCCGTGACGCTATTGTTCATCCGCGAGCCGCCGACGAACGGAATTCGGCCCGGACGACGGTCTTCCGCGGTCAGCCGCCTGCCCTTGTGAGGGCGAAACAGCCCCTTGTGTTCCCCCTCCACACCCACGACGTATACAGGTGCGAAAGTTAGATCGTCGTAAGCGCTCATTCGCTTTTCGGCTTTTCGACAGAGTCCGCCTTGGGCGGCGCGATGAGGTCGCCGAAGCCGTGAGCATGCATGTCGACCTGCCAGGCGAGGTAGTCCGCGACTGTCGTCTTGAATTCCTCTAACTTCGGCGGTAGGTCGTTGAAGTAGAAATACGAGTGCTGCCACTCGTCGGAGGCCGTCGCCTCCGAGCGAACGATAAAGCGCGTGTCGTCGACAGTGTCGCCTCGCAAGACCTCGAGCAGGTGTTTGCGCCGGGAGGCCGCTGTCCCGTCGTCCGTGAGCCCACGGTGCATCTGCACCTTGTATCCGTCGTTCTGGAAGTTCACGAATTTGACCTTGGCATCTGTCGGATGCGGCCTGCCAGCGGTGAACACCGAAATCACGGAATGCACCGCGACGCCCGAATCGGCGAATGTCGCCCCGTTCATCGTGATCACAGCGTCGAGCGAGTGTTTCTTCAGAATCGACGCCTTCCGGGCCTTGTCCTCGGAGGTCTTGCCGACCATTGCCGACTGGGGAACGATGGCCGCCAGCCGGCCACCCGGGTTCAGGAACGACAATGCCCTTTCGATAAAGGCTAGCTCGGACAGGTGGCGAGTGGTTCCGTCCTTCGACTGCGAATAGGGAGGATTCAAGAGCACCTTCGTAAACCCGTGCCCAGGAATCCAGTTGCCGTCCTTGTCCTGTGCGTCGCCTCTCATCTCATGCAATGGCGCCTCGAAGATCGAGTCCCGGCGGAAGTTCGCCTTGCCGTCGCCGCGCAGGATCATGTTCGTGGTTCCGATGGCGAATAGCTTGTCCTGGAGTTCTATGCCATGGAGCCGGTTCTTGCGGATGTCATCCTTCAACGCCTCGTTGTTACCGGCATCCTTGAACATCCGGTGCATCGCGGCGATGAGGAACGACGCCGTGCCTGCTGCAGGGTCAAGAACCCAATCGCCAGCACGGACATCGATAAGTTCGGTCATCAGCGAAGTAACGTGTTCCGGAGTGAGCACGATGCCAAGTGTGTTGCCGTCACCCCCGCCGTATGAGATGAACTCGTGGTAGAAGTTGCCGAGCACGTCGAACGAGATCATCGATGGGTCGGTGACTACCTTTTGCACATCGGTCTTGAGGATCTGCGAGAACCACCTGAGCGGCGTCATCCCCAAATCCTTGTGAATGCGGTTCAGCACTAGCGAATCCCGAATGAACGCGAACTGGTCCAGCAGCGTGCCTATCTTCTGCAACGGCCCAAAGCCCTTGGAGACCATGTAGTCCTGGGCGGCCTTGTAGATCTTCGCCCCGTCCCAGTCATCCGGCAACTTCTCGCTAATCGATCCCTTCAGGTCCTCGACCGCGAAGCCGGGCTTCTCCAGTGCCAGCAGGATCGCAGACACGAGCGGGGCCTTGCGGTGGTTCTCGACCGAACCGTAGTTGCGCATGCCCTCGTGAAGGCGGGAGGCGGCCGTCTTCACTGTGTCGAGCCGGACCTCCGCCTGCGGCTTGTTCCCAAGCACCGCTACAGAGTGATACTCGCCGATCGCCTCCGCCGCGAACACATCGAGATTGTCGAGGTCATCCAGCAGCTTGATCTGGCCCGGTCCCACGTAGGCCACGGCGATCTCGTGGTGACGCTCGTCGCCGCCGATGCCGACGGCGAAGAAACCCTTTCCATGCGGCACTCCGTTGCGCAACATCGCGCTCGCATAGTGGACGGCACCGTTGAGCGCGTAGGCCTCCCTGTGCGGGAACTCGACGGCCACCTGTCCGTCTTTGAGGAGCCGCGCGAAGCGCGTCTCCTTCTTGTCTTCGACGATCACGATGAAGCCGTCGATGACGAACACGAACTCGGGTTTGCCTTCGCCTTTTCCGTCCTTCGTCTTGGAGCCGCCCGAGAGCGCCGCTCGCTTCCATTTCGGCCCACCGTCTTGCTCCCAAGGCTTCGCCTGCCCGATGTCGCGCAGGAGGTCGCGCACGAACTGATCGGTTCCCTTCTCGTTCCTATTCTCGTTCGCGGTCTCCTCCACCTTCGCCGCCGCCTTCGCCTTTGCAGTCGTCGCCGGTGTCACCGCCGCCTTCCGGGGCGCTGCGGCCACCTTCACCTTTGCCCTCTTTGCCGGCGCCGCGACCATCACTTTTGCCGACTTAGCCGGTGTTACCGCCGCCCTGGCCGGTGCCACGGCCGCCCCCACCTTTTCCGACTTCGTTGGCGCCGCCGTCGTCTTCGCTATGGCTCCGCCGCCCTTCTTGTCGCGGGGGCTTCCGAACTTCTTGTCCAATTTGGTCATTCGATTTCCTGATCTTCTCGATTGCATGTGGATTCTGTCTCACGACGCGCCTCGCCCCAGAGGGTCTATTCGGCCCGCCGCTCGATGCAGCGAAGTCGTCTGGCCCGGTGGATGAAGCCGCCGAGGCAAGGGCGCGGGCTCTTGGCGCGCTGCCCCGCGTCCCCCCGATGTGCGTGGCACCCTTGATGGGTCGTCAGGGCGTTCAGAACGCGCCGGTGACGCTGCTGCTGGCGCTGTTAGACCCGCGGGCGATCGGGCTGAACCCGACCGGGCCAACAGCCATCGCGTGTCCTCAGACGAAAACCCGCAGACGCTTGGCCCGTTCTCTAAAGGCGCGCTCGCCGCCCTCCAAGATTGAGCAGACCGCTTTTCGAATGACCGAATTCTCCAGGCCGCCGCTCTCGTAGGTGATGACGGGGAGCTGGCCGGGTCGGTGACTGCCTGAGCGCGCAACGATCACCTGGTCGGCGTCGGTGTTCACGACAAGATTCGCGTTGTGGGTAACGATGATCACCTGTCGACGCTTCTTCGCTCGTTGAAATTCCGCAACGAGCTCGTCGTAGATTGACTGTGGATCCAGATTCTCTTCCGGTTGATCGATGACCAACGGCCGGTCGTCTTGCGCATCGACTGCGAGGTAGAGCAGAAGCAAAACGATGCCGCGAGTGCCGGGCGAGAGTTGCTCGATGTCGAGGCCGTCATACTTCAAGCCGTAGCCCACCGAGATGTGATCGGTACTGAACAGCCAGACTGAAATGTCGCGCGCCCACTCCTTCGGTGCCATGTCGCCCGGTCTCTGTGCGCGGAGGTCATGGCTGTGCGCCTTCACAAATTCCAGCAGCGCTTCACCCGCTTGCTCGGCGCTACCGCTTTTCCAGGCGTCCTCTAAAGCAAGGCTTGCAACGGTGCTGATCGATCCCTTGCCCTTGAAGGCGGCGCCCGTTCGTAGATCCAGCAACGCCTCCCCAGCTTTGGCCCATTGATCGACGTCAACTGCGCGACGCACAGAGAATGAGAGTTTGGAGAGAGAACCAGTTGCCTCGGCGATGCGTTCCTTCAGGGGCTGATAAAGGGCTTCAAGAGCCGATTCTTCGTCGACGACCGCTTGAAACACGCCGGCGTACGCAGCTCTCCGTTGCAGCCGCAGGACATCGATCCTTTCGGCTGCACCCTCCGCCTTCGCGATGTCCGCGACCACCTTGGCCAACGCGGTTCTGGCCTTGGCCATCTTTTCGGAAAGCTGTGCAAGCCGACGTGAGTTCAGCGTTTCGATGCCGACCAAACCTTGCAGCCGTGCTAGTTCCCTTTCCAGAAGATGGAGTGAGTGACTAGCAAGATCGCTACTCGCGAAGATTAGAGGAACAGAGGGGTCAGGTGGCGCTGTCGCGGTGGCGCTCGGGGGTGCGGCCCCCTCCAACTGGTTTAAGCGCTTGGTCGCCTCTTGGATGCGTCGGTTGAGCAGTCCATCGACATCGCCCGCAAACTGCACGCCGAATGGGCGCCAGTCATCCTCTGAGAGGTTGGCATCCTCTCGACCGTCTTGGAGGTCTTCAAGAATCTGCGGAAAAACGCGCTCGCGATGGTCTCGAACGTCGCCAACAAGATGTCTCAAGGCCTGCAATTTCAGCTTCTCTTCGGCAACCTGCGTTCTCTTCGAGTCAACCGCATTCGAGAGCTCGTCATGCCGCTTCGCTAGAGCGGCGTCGCCTTTCGGCAGCAGTGCCTTCCGATCCTTCTCGTCGTTGGCAAGCGCAAGCTGCTTCGCGTCGCGATCCTTTACGAGAGCCGGCAGGCTAGCCTGTCTGAGCTGCTGTTCAGTCATCAAGTTCGACGCTCGAAGCAGCGCGTCGACATGCCGCTGGCGGCTCGTCCTTGCTCCGTCCAACCGAATGTCCAGAAGTTCCTCGAACGTTGTGGCCCCCATCCTGTTGTCTTCGGGGTGCGCGTCAAACACGACGCGCTGGATTTCTCGCACCAACGGGTCTTCAATGCCCTCGGCGGAGCACAGCTGGTCAACGAACTGTTGGGAGAGATACTGAACGTGCGGCACGTCCACCAGATCCTCGGCGTCGAGGGATGCGAATGTATTGCTGGTGCAATCGCCAGATTCCCATGAGAGTTCAGCTTTCGAGTGCGCCAAATGCGCCTTCGCCCGTCGCAGGAACGATTTCTCGTTCACGTGTCTCGATACCGCGCAACCGCCCATCGCTATGAGGTCGGCTAGTGCGGTCTTGCCCGAGCCCCTTGATCCAATGATTGCCACCAAACCCGAGTTCAGCTCAACAGCGCTCGGCGACATCCAGGGCGCATTTGTCATGGTGATCGATCGGATGGTATTGCCCGGGAGGGCGCCTCGAGGCGGCTCTTTCCCGATGAATACGCGTCCCTCTGGCTCCATGCACACCTGTCGCAAGGTGTCGAAGGTGAACTCACCCTTGATCCAACAATACCGATCCAGCGCCGGCTTGCCGACTGCGCCGTGAGAGTGAGCGTCGGACCCGTGAAGGCAAGGCTTTTGCCCGCCCCACTTTGCGTTCAGATCGTCCGGCGTAGCCTTGCCCTGTCCGAGGTAGAACGCGATCTGCTTTGGGTTCGCACTGAAGATGATGTGTGCGAAGCCCTCGATACTCTTTCGGAACGCTGCGAAAGAGCCAGCTTCGTCGCGGAGGCCAGATGTTCCGTCTTTCTCGCCACCAGCCACAGCGACGAGACAGTTGTTCCTGAACCAGTCGTTTGTCTCCCACGATTGCTGGAGTGCCTCAAAGCTGATCTTGAATTGATTGGCGCCTACGGCTAGAGCGGCAACATCGTCGACCACGGTAGCGTCGTGCTTCTTTCCGAGGCGTATCAGCTCCGAGCGCTCGCAGCGAAAGTCATCTTTCAGGTAGCGAAAGCTGAAGCTCGACAGGAGGCGCCGAATGCGTTCGATGTGGTCGTCATCCTCGGGCGAAAACAAGAGATGTGCGTTGATGGGCGAACTGCTGGCTGTTTCGATCGACAGTCGAATCTCGACGTTAGGGAAGAGCAGACCGATGCCCTTGAATTCGCCGGCCGCACGCCTTTTGCGCGCCTCTTCATAGGTATCGACCAGGAAATAGTCTGTGATGCCGAGGGCCCGAACTGGCGGATCTTGAACTTCGATCCTGGACTGAAAGGTTTTCCATGGGTCGGCGCCCGTGAACTGATCGTTCAGCACGGTTCCAGGCGCATGCGTGTGGGGGTCCCAGCGATGCCACGTTGAGCCGCGGGACGCGTTGATGGTCGGCGTTGCCATGTTTTTGTATCTCCTTGTTGCAGTCTATCTGTGCCGAATGAGGACCGCGGCACGGCAACCGCGGAGCCGTCGACATCACTTGTGCACATGCTCAGGTAAGTACATAATGAGGTACGCAAGTAAGCGTATGCGCAAGGATCAAGAATGAATGCAAAAGTGATCGGGATCATCCAGGTCAAAGGCGGCGCCGGCAGATCAACGCTGTCGACGAACCTCGCCGGAGAGCTGAGCAAGATCGGCAAGACGGTGTTGATCGACGCTGACATGCCCCAGGGCACGAGCGCGAGCTGGTTCTCTCTGCGCGAGCAGGCGGGAAGGGCAGGGGAGTTGTCGGTGGCGACCGCGGCCGATCACCATCAGCTGATTGAGCGAGTCGAAGAGCTCCGGGTCAATGCCGACTTCATCGTCCTCGATGGACCACCGAGGATCGCGGAGATGACGCGAGCGTCGCTGATGCTGTCAGACCTCTGTCTGCTCCCGGTGGGCGCGAGTCTCGCTGAAATCTGGGCTACCGCTGATGTCCTGTCCCTGATCGAGCAGGCCAGGAAAGTTCGCCCGGTGGACGCGCGGATGATCTGGACCCGACACCGCTCGCGGACGAAGCTCGCCGAGGAGCTGGGCGCACAGGCCGGTGAGGAGCTTGGACTTCCGATCCTGAAGGTCGCGATGGGCCTGCGTGTAGCCTATGTCGAGGCGCTCGGGGAAGGCCTGACGGCCGCCGAACTGCCGGATCCAAACGCGAGGATAGAGGTACGGTTCCTGGCCGCTGAGATTTGTCGGATACTCGGGTAAGTATCTGACTACATACGTATAGGCGCATCGATGAACAAGAAGATCTCTAGCCTGAAGAAGCCAACCCTCTCGCCCGACGCCGAGCGGGCTCGGGCGTTCGCCGAGGGTCGTTCCGAACCGGCTCCCGCCTCGGCGGAGGCCGCCCATTCGGCCGGTACCGCGAGGCTCGCACCGGCAGCGAAGTCAGGGCTGGTGCCGGCTGGCGATGTTCGCCTGACGGCGAACATCCGTTCCGACCTTCACCTCAAATTAAAGATTCGAGCTGCCGAGGGGCGTACGACCGTGGGCGACCTGATCGAAGAATGGGTCGAGTCTTGGTAGGCTAAGCGGCGAGGCGTGCGCCGAGAGGCACCACGTTTGTCGTCTGTGCTACGTGGCCACTGAAAATCTCATCGAGTCTGGCGCCAAGCGCATCGAACGCCCGAGCCTGATCGGCCGGACGCCTATCCCGGATGTAGATTCGCCGCACGCGGCTTTCGATCACGTGGTTCAGGCATTCATCGATCACGTCACCGGAGACGCCCAGGGTCGCCATGAGCGTTGCGGCGGTGCGGCGCAGGTCATGGGCAGTCCAACGGCCGCCCGCAAGCTGGAGCGCCGTGGTGGCCTTGCTGCGGCCCTTCAATCGGTCCTCTGGTTGACGCTGGCGGTCGGCGAGTTGCTTGCCGAAGCTCTTGCTGTCGACCGGCCCGGTGCCCCGCGCGTTTGGGAAGACCCAGTCGTTGGTCTCGCGCATGCCTGCGAGCTGCACGAACTGACGCACGCTGAAAGCGGATAGGTGGATGGTGTGTTCCCGCTGGTTTTTCGTGTCTGGCAGGTGCCACGTGCATGCAGCCAGGTCGATGTCGTTCCAGGTCGCCGCCATCAACTCACCGACCCGACACGCAGTGCCAAGGATCGCCTGCACGGCGAGTGCGCTGCGCGCGTGCAGTGCCGCGTTCGGCAAGGCCTTGACCAACGCACCGAGCTCGTCCATCGATAGGACGCGGTCTCTCTCCGTGTTTGGCCCGCCAGCGTCGCGCTTCGTCACGGTGTCGAGCGGGTTGCGTTCAACGAGGTCGCGCGTGAGGGCAAACCTGAACATCTGCTTCAACTCCGATAGCAAGACATTCGCCGTTCGGAGCTGGCCGCCTGCCCGCGCAGTGTCGAGCACGGTCATCAAGTCCACCTTCTTGATGTCGGCTGCAGCGAAGTCGCCCAGCTCAGGAAACACTCGGCGTTCGAAGTGCGCCCGCGCGGAGGCGCCGCCGTCCTTTCGGCCAGTGCGCTTGCCGTCGGTTCGGACATGAGGCGCCAGTTCCGTCGCGGCCCAGCGGTCGAACAGATCGCGGACGGTGATCCGGCGCTTGCGCGCGAGCTGGGCGGCCTGCGCATCCTCACGCGCCTGCCGGCGCGCTTCAGCCGCCTCACGTCGCGCATCGGCATCGCGCTGCTTCGAATCGCTCATGACCAGGGCGAGGTGTTCTCGCAGGTCGCGGACCCCCGTTTGATGAAGGCGAGACAGCTCGGCCGCACGCTCCCGCGCGCCTCGTAGAGTCAGGCCTGAACGACCGGACGCGTCATAGGCGCCGATAGGCAAGCGCACGCGGTCGCCTTGGGAGTCCGCGTACCGGAAATAGAACAGTCGCTCACCATTCGGCGTGATGCGAGCGACGAACCGGCCGGTGCCTCTGGCACCGGCTTCGATCAGCCAGATGTCCTTAGCCGCCGGTGCGGCCTGCATCTGCTTGTCAGTGATGATTCCCATGTCCGCTATCCCTTGCATCCTTTCGGCTAGCGCCTGGTGCCCGTCTGGTGCCCGTCTGGTGCCCGTATGTCCGTGGCTTTGGAAACACCACAATGGACGTCAATGGAAACGACGACGGTCTAAGCCGTTGATTTTAATAGAAAAGAAGGTCTAGTACGGACATTGATGGACATAGAAGTTCGTCAGTAAAATTAGATGGGGTGCAAGGGGTCGCGAGTTCGAATCCCGCCGTCCCGACCAATGAAATCAATGGGTTAGCTCTCACAAGGAGCTAGCCCATTTCTCTTTGGCTCTGTTCGCGTTTGCTGTGGAGGGGTCACGCGCCGACGGCCAGAGCCAACAGCGACGCGGTCTTGGCGCCAGATTGGGC
>JBDTVC010000032.1:0-28872 GCA_040007475.1 Burkholderiales bacterium | reverse complement strand
GCTGGCGCTGAACGATCTCGACGGCAAGGCCTGGTCGCTCGCCGCGCTGAAGGGCCGCCCGGTGATCCTGAACTTCTGGGCCAGCTGGTGCGAGCCGTGCCGCGCCGAGATGCCGTCGCTCGAACTGCTGGCCACGCGCCATGAGCGCGCCGGCCTCGCGATCCTGGCCGTGAACTACAAGGAGCCGCTGCCCAAGATCCAGCGCTTCCTGGAGGTGCTGCCGTTCTCGCTGCCCATCCTGCTCGACCCGGACGGTGACGCCGCCAGCCTGTGGACGCCGCGCGTGTTCCCGACCACCGTGCTGATCGGCCGTGACGGCGTGCCGCGCCAGTCGGTCATCGGCGAACTGGACTGGATGGACGGCACGGCGCGCGATCTGATCGAGCCGCTGCTGGTGCCCGCCAGGGTCGCCTGACGATGCGGGTCGCGGCGCGGGGATAATCGCCGCTCCCAACGATCTGGAGCAAAGAGATGGCCCAATTGAGTCGCCGCGATGTGCTGGCGCTTGCCGGCAGTGCAGGCGTGGCGCTTGCCACGCGCGGCGTGAGAGCACAAGAGCGCCAGTTCGCGCCGCAGCCGGGCGACTGGCGTGCGTTCGAGATCACGACCCATGTCGAGATCGAGAGCCCGAAGGGCGCCTCGCGCGTGTGGCTGCCGGTGCCGTCGATCGACAGCGTGTTTCAGCAATCGCTGGCGAGCAACTGGTCGGGCAATGCGGCGACCGCGCGCATCGTCGCCGATGCGCACTACGGCGCCAGGATGCTCTACGCCGAGTTCGGTGAAGGGGTTGCCGCGCCGACGGTGCAGCTCACGAGCGTCGTGCGCACCCGCAGCCGTGCGATCGACTGGACCCAGCCGGTGGCCGCTCGCGAAGACGCCGACACGCTGAAGGGCTGGACCCGCGCCACCGCGCTGATGCCCACCGATGGCATCGTGCTCGCGACCGCCCGCGAAGCCGTCGGCAACGCGCGCAGCGACGAGGACAAGGCCCGGCGCATCTACGACTGGGTCGTCAACCACACCTACCGCGAACCGGCCGTGCGCGGCTGCGGCGTCGGCGACATCAAGTCGATGCTGGAGACGGCGAACTTCGGTGGCAAGTGCGGCGACATCAACGGCCTGTTCGTCGGCCTGTGTCGTGCAGCCGGGCTGCCCGCGCGCGACCTGTACGGCATCCGCCTCGTGCCCTCGGCCTTCGGCTACCGCGAGTTGGGTGGCAACCCGGCCAAGCTGCAAGGTGCGCAGCATTGCCGCGCCGAAGTCTGGCTCAAGGGCCACGGCTGGACCGCGATGGACCCGGCGGACGTGGGCAAGGTGATGCGCCAGGAAACCAAGGCGTGGATCAAGACCACGACCGACCCGCTGGTCGCGCCGGTGAACCGCGCGCTGTTCGGTGGCTGGGAAGGCAACTGGCTCGCGTTCAACAGCGCGCACGATGTCGTCCTGCCCGGCTCGACGGTGGGCGGCCCGCTCGGTTTCCTGATGTACCCGCAGGCCGAGAACGCGAACGGCCGCTACGATGCGCTCGATCCCGATCACTTCAGGTACACGATCACGGCGCGGGAGCTGAAGGCATGACCCAAGTGGGCTTCTCGATCAACGAAATCCTCGCGCTGGCGACGCTCGCGACAGGGAGTTGCTGGGTGGCCTGGAAGCTGCGCACGCGCCGCCTCGGCCGCGTGCCAGACAAGAAGCCGTGGTGGGTCAGCTTCGGCGCCGAGTTGTTCGTCGTCGTCGGCCTGATGTTCACCTGCCGTGTCGCGCTGGCCGACTGGCCCAAGGTGCCGACCGGCTCGATGGAGCCGACGCTGCGCGTGGGCGACTACCTGCTCGTGAACCACCTGGCCTACGGCCCGCGCCTGCCGTTCACGAACACGGCCATCGAGATGGGGCGGCCGCAGCGCGGTGACGTGGTGGTGTTCCGCTACCCGCTCGATGTCTCGGAGTTCTACGTGAAGCGCCTGATCGGGCTGCCCGGCGACGTGGTGCGCTTCGATGCCGGCGCGGTCAGCGTCAACGGCGCGCCGTTCGACGTGAAGCTGCTCAGCGAAGGCACGGACGCGAACACCCCGCCAGAGGATCGGGGCCAGTGGCTGCTGCGCGAGACCGTGGCCGGTGGCAGCCGCACGATCAAGGTCAACCCGTTCGTGATGGGCCGCCTCTCGCCCGAGGGCATGGGCGCCCATTGCGTCTCGCAGGGCGACAACGCGTGGCAATGCACGGTGCCGCAGGGGCAGTACCTGATGATGGGCGACAACCGCGACAACTCGGCCGACTCGCGCGTCTGGGGCTTCCTGCCGCATGAGCAGGTGTATGGCAAGGCGGTGCGCGTGCTGTTCAACGTGCACGACCTGTCGCGTCGGTTCCTGCCGCTATGAGCGGCGCACAACTAGCGTTGGCGGGCAAGCACATCGTGCTCGGCCTGTCGGGCGGCATCGCCTGCTACAAGGCGGCCGACTTCACGCGCGAGCTGGTGAAGGCGGGTGCCACCGTGCAGGTCGTGATGACCGAGGCGGCGGAGGCTTTCATCACGCCGGTGACGATGCAGGCGCTGTCCAACCGCAGCGTCTACACGAGCCAGTGGGATGCGCGCGAGCCGAACAACATGGCGCACATCAACCTCACGCGCGAGGCCGATGCGATCGTCATCGCGCCCGCAAGTGCCGACCTCATCGCGAAGCTCGTGCAGGGCCGCGCCGACGACCTGTTGAGCCTGGCCTGCCTCGCACGGCCGATCGAGCGCTGCCCGCTGCTGGTGGCGCCTGCGATGAACCGCGAGATGTGGGCGCACCCGGCAACGCAGCGCAACCTGAAGCAGCTGCAGCTCGACGGGGCCACCGTGCTCGGCCCGGGCAATGGCGACCAGGCCTGCGGCGAGATCGGCGACGGCCGCATGCTGGAGCCCACGGAACTGCTGGCCGACCTGATCGCGTTCTTCCAGCCCAAGTTGCTCGCGGGCAAGCGCGTGCTGATCACGGCTGGGCCGACCTTCGAGCCGATCGACCCGGTCCGCGGGATCACGAACCGGTCGAGCGGCAAGATGGGGTTCGCGATCGCGCGCGCCGCGGCCGAGGCCGGTGCGGTGGTCACGCTCGTGGCCGGCCCGGTGCATCAGCCCACGCCTCGCGGCGTGATGCGCGTCGATGTGGGCACGGCGCAGCAGATGTTCGACGCGGTGCTCGCGGCGGCCGCATCGAACGAGGTGTTCATCGCGACCGCGGCGGTGGCCGACTGGCGGCCGGTCACGCTGACCGATCGCAAGATCAAGAAGACGGCCGACCACGCGGTGCCGGCGCTCGCACTGACCGAGAACCCGGACATCCTGAAGGCCGTGGCGAGCCTGCCCAAGCCGCCGTTCTGCGTCGGTTTCGCGGCCGAAAGCCATGACCTGCTCAAGCACGCGCGCGAGAAGCTGGTGCGCAAGGGCGTGCCGCTGATCGTCGCCAACCTCGGTCCGGCGACCTTCGGTGCCGACGACAACGCGCTGACGCTGGTCGACGCCGCGGGCGAGCGCGAGCTGCCGCGCGCGGACAAGCTGACGCTCGCGCGCCAGCTCGTCGCCGAGATCGCCAACCGCATGGGTGCAAGCGCATGAGCACGATCGACGTGAAGGTGCTCGACGCGCGCATGGCCGACCAGCTCCCGGCCTACGCGACACCGGGCAGTGCCGGCCTGGACCTGCGCGCCTGTGTCGACGGGCCGCTCGTGATCGCGCCTGGCGAGACGCAGCTGATCCCGACCGGCCTGTCCATCCACATTGGCGATCCGGGTCTGGCCGCGATGATCCTGCCGCGCTCCGGCCTGGGCCACAAGCACGGCATCGTGCTCGGCAACCTGGTCGGTCTGATCGACTCCGACTACCAGGGCCCGCTGATGGTGAGCTGCTGGAATCGCGGCCACGCGGCGTTCACGATCCAGCCGCTGGACCGGATCGCGCAGCTCGTGATCGTGCCGATCGTGCAGGCCCGCTTCCGGGTCGTCGAGAACTTCGATGACTCGGCACGGGGCAGCGGCGGGTTCGGCTCCACCGGCCGCGCGTGAACCAATCGCCGCCCAATTGATCGCTAGGTGTCGCCCACATTGTTCGAGGCCGTGCGGCGGGCCAGAATCACAAGCAGTAACAGATTCGAGCGGCACCGGCCGCATGGGACATTCATGAAGCGATCGTTGATGGGGCCGCTGGCGGTTGCTGGCGCGGTGATGATTGCGACCGCCTGCGGCAAGGGGCCGGCAGCGGACCCCGGGGTCGCTGCCGCGAGTGCGCCGGCATCCGGGGCGGCTTCCGGCGGCGCGAGCGGCGGGCCGGTCAGCGTGACCACCGTGCGGGCGCAGAAGCGCGATGTCGACGTGATGCTCGAAGCCACCGGCACCGTGACCGCGCTCAACAGCGTCGACATCCGGCCGCAGGTCAGCAGCGTGATCACCAAGGTCAACATCCGCGAGGGGCAGTTCGTGAAGGCCGGTGAGGCGCTGTTCACGCTCGACGATCGCAACGACCAGGTCAACCTCGCGAAGGCCCAGGCCCAGCTCGCGAAGGATCTGGCCGCGCTCGCCGATGCCCAACGCCAGCTCGCGCGCAATCGCGATCTGCTGGCGCAGAACTTCATCTCGCAGGGCGCCGTCGACACGGGCCAGACGCTGGTCGAGACCCAGCAGGCCGTCGTCACCGCCGACCGCGCTGCGATCGACGCGGCGAAGGTCGGCCTGGGCTACAACCGCATCACCGCGCCGGCCGCCGGGCGCGCCGGCGCGATCAACGTATATGCCGGAACGACGGTTCAGCCGGCAGGTGCCTCGCTGGTCACGATCACGCAGCTCGACCCGATCGCGGTCAGTTTCAGTCTGCCGCAACGCAACCTCGTTGATGCGCTGCAGGCGATGCGCGCGGGCGGCGGCAAGGTCATCGCCGAGTTGCCTGAATCGCGTGCTGCGCTGACCGGCAAGCTGCAGTTCGTCGACAACGCGGTGGACGCGAACTCGGGCACGGTCAAGGTCAAGGCTCAGTTCGAAAACGCGCGCGAGGTCTTGTGGCCCGGCGCCTTCGTGGCCGTGCGCCTGGCCGTGCGCACCTTGAAGGACGCCACCGTGATCCCGCAGGCGGCGGTGATCCAGGGCCCGCGCGGAACGATCGTCTACGTCGTCGATGCGCAGAACAAGGCGCAGGCGCGGCCGATCGAAGTCGTCTACGCCAGCGGGCTCGACGCCGTCGTCAACGGCGTGCAGCCGGGCGACAAGGTCGTCGTCGATGGCAGGCAGAACCTGCGCAACGGTGGGTCGGTGATCGAGCGCGCTGCCACCTCGCCCGGTGGTGCAAGCGCCGCTGGCCGCGCGCGCGGGACGTCGGCGAGCGCCGCCACCGCGTCGTCGGCCACCAGCGCGCCATGAACCTGTCCGAGCTCTTCATCCGCCGTCCGGTGCTGACGGTGCTGCTGAATGCGGCGATCGTCGTCGCCGGCGTGATCGCCTACGGCAAGATTCCGGTGGCGGCCTTGCCGAGCTACAACACGCCCGTCATCAACGTCTCGGCGAACTTGCCCGGCGCCAGCCCGGAGACGATGGCGACCTCGGTGGCGCTGCAGCTCGAGAAGCAGTTCCAGCAGATCCCGGGCCTGAACGTGATCAGCTCGACCAACACGCTCGGGGCCACCTCGGTGACGCTGGAGTTCGACGAGGGCCGCAACATCGACGCCGCGGCTGTCGACGTGCAGGCCGCGCTGCTGCGCGCGCAACGCACGCTGCCGCAGGAGATGACGGTTCCACCGTCGTACCGCAAGGTCAACCCGGCCGACGCGCCGGTGCTGTTCATCTCGCTGACCTCGCCATCGCTGAACCCGGCCGACCTGAACGACTTTGCCGAACACCTGATCTCGCCGACGCTGTCGACGCTCGATGGCGTCGCCCAGGTCAACATCAACGGCGCCAAGCGTTTCGCGGTGCGCGTGCGCGTGCTGCCCGAGGCGCTGGCGGCTCGCAACATCAGCCTCGACGAACTCGGCAAGGCGCTGGCGTCGGCGAACGCAAACTCGCCGGTCGGCACGCTCGAAGGCGCCAAGCAGACGCTGACCCTGCAGGCCAACAAGCAACTCCGCAATGCTGCCGAGTTCGCCGAGCTGATCGTCAGCACCCGTGGCGGCAATTCGGTGCGCCTGCGCGACGTGGCGAACGTGGAAGACAGCTTCGAGTCGGTGCGAACGTCGGCGAACTTCAACGGCGAGCGTGCCATCTCGATCTCGATTCAGCGCCAGCCCGATGCCAATACGGTCAAGGTGGTCGACGCGATCAAGCGGGCGATGCCCGGCTTCCGTGCACAGCTGCCGCAGTCGGTCAACATCGCGCTGGTCAACGACCGCTCGGTCTCTATCCGCAATGCGCTGCATGACGTCACGCTGACGATGCTGGGCACGATCGCGCTCGTCGTGCTGGTGATCTTTCTGTTCCTGCGCCGCTTCGTCGCGACCGTGATCCCGACGCTGTCGCTACCGGTGTCGCTGATCGGTGCGATCGCGATGCTGTTTGGCCTTAACTACAGCCTGGACAACATCTCGCTGCTCGGGCTGACGCTGGCGGTCGGCCTCGTTGTCGACGACGCGATCGTGATGCTCGAGAACATCATGCGCCACGTCGAGGAGGGCATGGAGCCCTTCGAGGCCGCGCTGCGCGGCTCGCGAGAGGTCGGTTTCACGATCATCTCGATCTCCACCTCGCTGATCGCCGTCTTCATCCCGATCTTCTTCATGCCGGGCGTGATCGGGCTGTTGTTTCACGAGTTCGCGGTGATCGTTTCGCTTGCGATCGTCGCGTCGGCGTTCGTGTCGCTCACGCTGGTGCCCATGCTGGCGAGCCGCTTCCTCACCGACGACGCGCACAAGAAGCCGCCGGGTGCCGTGGTGCGCTCGTTCGAGCGCGCGTTCAACCTGCTGCTGGCCGGCTACACGCGTTCGCTCGACGCGGCGCTGCGACATCGCGCGATCGTGCTCTTCGTCGCGCTGCTGACGTTGGGCGGCACCTGGGCCCTGTTCGTGACGATCCCGAAAGGCTTCTTCCCCGAGGAAGACATCGGCCAGATCACGGTGACGACCGAGGCCTCGGAGGATGTGTCTTTCGAAGACATGGTGCGCTTGCAGAACCGCGTGGCCGAGGTCATGCGGGCCGACCCGAACATCGCCACCGTGAACTCGTTCAACGGCGGCAACTTCAACGCGCAGAACAACGGGCGCATGTTCCTGAACCTGAAGCCGCGCGCCGAGCGTGCATCGATGAAGCAGGTGATCGAAGGGCTGCGCCGCAAGCTGCGCGAGGTGCCGGGCATCGTCGTCTTCATGCGGCCGATCCAGAACCTGCAGCTCGGCGCGCGTTCGAGCAAGGCGCAGTTCCAGTACATCCTGCAGAGCGTGCAGGCGGGCGAGATCAACGCCTGGGCACAGCGCCTGCAGGACAAGATGCGCGCCGATCCGCTGTTCCGCGACGTCACCAGCGACTCGCAGCTGCGTGGCCTGCAGGCTTCGCTCAAGATCGACCGTGATCGCGCCAACACGCTCGGGGTGGCGATCGACAGTGTGCGCACCGCGCTGTTCAGCGCTTTCGGCGAGCGCCAGGTGTCGACGATCTACAGCAACGTCGACAGCTACCAGGTGATCATGGAGCTCACGCCCGAAGCCAAGCGCGACGAGAGCGCATTCAACAACATCTACGTGCGCTCAAGCGGCGGCGCGCTGGTGCCGCTGTCGGCGTTTGCGACGGTGGAGCGCAGCGTCGGCCCGACCTCGATCAATCACGTCGGGCAACTGCAGGCGGTCACCGTGTCGTTCAACCTCGCGCCGGGCGCCGCGCTCGGCGACGCGACGGGCAAGATCGAGGCTTATCGCGACGAGATCCGCATGCCGGCCTCGATCATCACCACCTACGGCGGCGATGCCGCGGTGTTCAAGAACTCACAGGGCAGCCAGGCGATCCTGATCATCGCGGCGCTGCTGGTGATCTACGTGCTGCTCGGCGTGCTCTACGAGAGCTACGTGCATCCGCTGACGATTCTTGCGGGGCTGCCCTCGGCGGCCGTCGGCGCACTGCTGATGCTGCGCCTGTTCGACCAGGACCTGACGCTGATCGCGACCATCGGCATCCTGCTGCTGATCGGCATCGTGAAGAAGAACGCGATCATGATGATCGACTTCGCGCTCGACGCGCAGCGCCATCATGGCATGGAGCCCGCCGCGGCGATACGCGAAGCCTGTGTGCTGCGCTTCCGGCCGATCATGATGACGACGCTGGCTGCGTTGATGGGCGCGTTGCCGATCGCGCTCGGCCTCGGCGCCGGGGCGGAGTTGCGTCAGCCGCTGGGTCTGGCGGTCGTCGGCGGCCTCGTGTTCTCGCAGGCGATCACGCTGTACATCACGCCGGTGATCTACCTGGCGCTCGATCGCTTCAGTGGCAAGGGGCCGGTCACCACGCCGGAGGGCGCCTCGACGCCCGTCGCCCACAAGCCGACATGAAGCTCAGTGCAAGGACGGGCCGCTCGGCGCGGTGTTCATCACGGTAAACACCGGCTGGCCGACGCTGCCGGATTCGATCTCGGCTTCGGTGGCCTCGCGCACGTCGCGCACCACGAGGTCCAGGCGCAGTGCGATGCCGGCCAGCGGGTGGTTGCCGTCGAGCACCACGTGGTTCGGGTAGACCTCGGTCACGGTGTAGATCGCGTCGGCCGACAGGCCGGGCGTGGCGGCGCCCGGCGGCGGGCCGTCGAACTGCATGCCGACCTCGATCGCATCCGGAAAGATGCTGCGCTCTTCGAAGAACACGAGCTCGGGGTCGTAGTCGCCGAACGCGTGTTCAGGTTCGAGATGGAGCGCGGCTGCGAAGCCAACTTCCTGGTCGGTCAACGCCTCCTCGACCTGGGCGAGCAGGTCGTCGCCGCCGAAGAAGAACTCGACCGGTTCCTGCAGTTCGTCGATCAAGGTGCCTTGGGTGTCCTGCAGCTTCCAGGTGAGGCTGACGACGCATGGGGTAGTGATGAGCATCGAACAATGATCGCACAATCGTGCATGGACATTTCTCTCGCGAGCCCTTTGCTGGGCGACCTTTCGCCCCAGCTTTTCATGCGCCGTTACTGGCAGAAGAAGCCGCTCCTCGTGCGCCAGGCGGTGCCGGGTGGCCCCGATGTCGTGAACCGCGCGGGCCTCGTGGCGCTGGCCGCGCACGACGACGTCGAGTCGCGTCTGATCGTTCATCGCGATCGCCGCTGGACGCTGCGGCAGGGGCCGCTGCGGCGCTCGGCCATGCCGCCGTTCAAGCAGCCGGGCTGGACCTTGCTGGTGCAGGGCGTCGACCTGCATCTGCCCGCGGCGCGCGAGTTGCTGGACCGCTTCCGCTTCGTGCCGGACGCGCGGCTCGATGACCTGATGGTGTCCTTCGCGACCGATGGCGGTGGCGTCGGCCCGCATGTCGACTCCTACGACGTGTTCCTGCTCCAGGCGCGAGGCCGACGGCGCTGGCGCATCGGCAGGGTCCGGCGCCCCGAACTCGTGCCCGACGTGCCGCTGAAGATCCTCGCCCACTTCGAACCCGAGCAGGAGTTTCTGCTCGAGCCCGGCGACATGCTCTACCTTCCGCCCGGCTGGGCTCATGACGGCGTCGCCGAGGGCGAATGCATGACGTGTTCGATCGGCTTTCGTGCCGCGGGTCGCGACGAACTCGCGCGCGAAGTCGTGCAGCGCGCCATCGATGCCGCGGAGCCCGAACTGAGCGGGCCGCTCTATCGCGACCCGGGGCTGCAGGCGACCTCCGAGCCGGGGCGCATCCCCCCGGCGCTGCAGGCCTTTGCTGCCGATGCGGTGACGCGCCTGCTGGCCGATTCCGACGCTCTCGCATGCGCGCTGGGCGAAGTGCTCAGCGAGCCGAAGCGGGGCGTGTGGTTCGACCACGTCGAGCCCGCTGCGCGGGGCTCGGGCGGGCTCCGGCTGGATCAACGCACGCGGGCGCTTTACGATGAGCGACATGTGTTCATCAATGGCGAATCGTTTCGGGCTTCGGGCCGTGACGCGCGACTGATGCGACGCCTCGCCGATCGACGCAGGCTGACCGGTGCCGAGGTGGCCGCATTGAGCGAAGGCGCACGCGGATTGCTCGATGACTGGCTGGCCGATGGCTGGCTGCGCCATGCCGATGAGCGTTGAACCAAGGAGATGCGCATGTCCGACACACTGATCACCACCCGCGCCGAATTTCATGTGGCGCTGCGAGCCGCGTTCGCCGAGGCCGCCGCCAAGGGCAGCCACGAGCTCTGGCTCGCGGACAACGATTTCGCCGACTGGCCATTGGGCGAGCGCGACGTGATCGAAAGTTTGAACCAGTGGGTCGCGTCGAGTCGCCAGCTGACGCTGCTGGCGCACCACTTTGATGAGGTGGCGCGGCGCCATCCGCGTTGGGTCACCTGGCGGCGGCAGTGGTCCCATGTGGTGAGTTGCCGCAGCAATGCGGAGCTCGAGCCCGGCGAGATGCCGACCTTGTTCATCGCGGCCGGCACGGTCACCGTGAGGTTGTCCGACGTGATTCATCACCGCGGCCGGATCGGGCACGACCGTGCCGAGGAACTGAGATGCAAGGAACTGTTTGACGCTGTTTCGCAACGTTCGGAAGAGGCGTTTCCGACAACTTTAACCGGCCTCTAGGGAATCTCCCTAGCTCTGGCTATAATCGAAGGCTAGGCACAGGAACATGCTCGATCTTGTCCGTGCCTTCGAACGTTGGGGCTCTGCGAATGTATGGGTTCCCACAATTGCCAGTAATTGTTCGACCCTAATGATTTTGAGGACACATATGACCAAGTCGCTTCTGCTCGCCTCCCTCGTCGCCGCCGTTGCTCTCGCCGCTTGCGGCAAGAAGGAAGAGGCGCCCGCCGCCGCTGCTCCGGCCGTTGCCGAAGTCGCTTCGGCCGCTGCCAGCGCCGTGACCACCGCCGTTGACGCTGCCGCTTCCGGCGCGATGGCCGGTGCCAGCGCTGCCATGGGTGCCGCTTCGGCCGGTGGCGCGATGGCTGCTGATGCCATGAAGGACGCTGCTGGTAAGGCTGCTGATGCCGCCAAGGACGCCGCTGGCAAGGCTGCCGATGCCGCCAAGGACGCTGCTGGCAAGGCTGTCGACGCTGTCAAGAAGTAAATCGGGTCACTCCGGTTCTGAGAAAGCCGCCTTAGGGCGGCTTTTTTCATGGCCGCGTGAGGTCGATCCAGCCGAAGCCACCGCGCTGGTCCGCAACGACGATGTCGTCGGGTGCCGCGCCCCACACCGGCGCCAGCGCGGCACGCGCGAGCTGCGGCGTGTTGTTCTGCTGGCTCAGGTGCGCCGCGACCAGGCGATTCAAGCCGCTGTGCATGCACGCCGCGAGAATCTGCGCCGCACTGTCGTTCGAGAGGTGCCCGAGCCGCCCGCCGACCCTCGCCTTCAGCGACGCCGGATAGCGCGAGCTCGCGAGCATCTCGAGGTCGTGGTTGCACTCCAGCAGCAACGCATCGCAGGCCCGCAGATGCTGCAGCAGATGCGCCGAACTCGAGCCCACGTCGGTCAGCACGCCGAGGTGGTGCGCGCCGTCGGTGCAGCGCAATTGCAGCGGCTCCTGCGCATCGTGCGCGACCGTGAACGGCGTGAGCTGCAGTTCGCCGAGGTCGATGGTCTGGCCGTCGCGGGCGAAGCCGACGGGGTCGGGCAGCGCGGGTTCACCGATCGCACGCCAGGTGCCTCGGCTCATCCACAGTGGCAGGCGGTGGCGACGCGCGAGCGTTGTCGCGCAGCCGATGTGGTCGCCGTGCTCGTGGGTGATGAATACGGCATGCAGGTCGGCACACACCAGCCCGATCCGCGCCAGCCGGGATTCGAGCTCGCGCAGCGAGAACCCACAATCGATCAGCAGGCGGCGCGTGCTGGCGCCATGGCCGGCCTCGACGAGCGTCGCATTGCCGCCGCTGCCGCTGCCAAGGCTGCAAAAGCGCATCGCGCTGCCCGCGCCCCGGCGCTCTTTACTTCAGGTCGTCGAGCAGAAGGGTGGTGATGCGCTTGCCGGTCTCGCCGTTCTCGGGCGCGCCCTTGCCGTCCAGCACGCTGACGGTGCTGCGCTCGCCTTCGGCCTTGATCACGATGCGGTAGCGCGTCGGGCTGCCGTCACCGTCGGTCTTCTTGCCGAAGCTGAACAGCTTCGTGAGCCAGTTGGGATCGTCCTTGCCGGCGAACGCCGGATCGATGTAGCGCACGAAGTAGATGCCCTGCGTGCGGTCGCGGTCCTCGACCGTGAAGCCGCTGCGGTCGAGCGCGACGCCGACGCGTCGCCACGCGCGATCGAAGCCGTCGTCGAGCTCCAGTGCAGCGCTCGGGCGGCCGGCCAACAGCCGCGCGCGCGCCGGCGCCCCGGGTGCGCCGGGCGTCGCCACTGCCGTCTTCGCGACTTCTTCAGGGGCGCCCAGGCGCAACATCAGGCGCGAGAGCAGTTCGCCTTCGAGTTGCGGATCAGGGGCGCGAGGTTGCCAGACGGTGTTCTCCTTGCGCTCGCCGTTGTAGACCTCGATCATCCCGCGGTGGGTGATGTAGACCTCGGTGCCGCCTTCGACGCGCTCGACGCGGGTGCGGAACTTGTCGAGTTCGCCGGTCGAGAAGGCACCGTCGAATACCTTGCCGATCGAGGCGCGGACGAAGTCCAGCGGCAGCTTGCCGCGGTTCTCGGCCCAGTCGGTTTCCATCACGCCGGCAGCGGGCGTGTCCTGCACGATCACGAAGCCGCGCTCCTTCCAGAAGGCCTGCAACTGCGGCCAGAGCTGCTCGGGTGGCAGCGTGGTGCGCAGCCAGCGCTCGTTGCCCAGGCGCTCGATGCTCATCTTGCCCACGGATTGCGGTGCGACAGCGACCGACTGCACCGTGACCGGGGCAGAGGCCGGCGTTGCGGCCTGGTACGCGGCCGCGCTGACGGCGCCGCCCTGGGTCTGGTAGCGCGAGTCCTTGGTCAGCTGCGTCAGGTCGGGCGGCACTTCGAGCCCCGCGGCCTTGCCGGGGTTGGCAGTGCGGTAGTCGATCTTGTCGCCCGACATGAAGTTGTCGATGGTGGAGCAGCCACCGAGCGCCAGGGCAGCTGCCGCAGCCAGCGCAGTCAAAGGGGCAGAGCGCGAAAGGGAACGGGTCACAGGGTGCATCTCCAAAGGGGCGTGACGCGCGCCATCGCGGCGCGCCACCCCGGTGATCGGGAACTGGCGGACAGGCTTCAAAGCAGGCCGGCGTCGCGCATCGCCTGCTCGACCAGGGCCTGGCCGGAGGGCGTCAGCGGCGTGATCGGCAGACGCAGGCCAGGCCCGCACAGGCCCAGCTTGGCCATCGCCCACTTGGCAGGGGCCGGGCTCGGCTCGCTGAAGAGGTGCTTGTGCAGCGGCATCAGCTTCAGGTGCAGCGCGGCGGCCTCGCGCGCCTTGCCGGCCATCGCCGCGACGCACAGCTCGTGCATCGCGCGCGGCGCGACATTGGCGGTGACGCTCACGTTGCCGTGGCCGCCGAGCAGCATCAGCGCGACGGCGGAGCCGTCGTCGCCCGAGTAGATCGAGAAGCCCTTGGGCGCGTACTTGATCAGCCACGAGGCGCGGTCGATCTCGCCGGTGGCTTCCTTGATGCCGATGATGCCGGGCACCTGCGCGAGGCGCAGTGTGGTCTCGGCCTGCATGTCTGCCACCGTGCGGCTGGGCACGTTGTAGAGCACGGTCGGAATGTCGACCGCTTCGGCGATCGCCTTGAAGTGCCGGTAGAGGCCCTCCTGCGAGGGCTTGTTGTAGTACGGCACGACCGACAGCGCGCAATCGGCGCCGACCTTGCGGGCGTAGCGCGACAGCTCGATCGCTTCGGCGGTCGAGTTGCCACCCGTGCCGGCCATCACCGGCACGCGCCCCTTCGTGTGCTCGACCGCGACGCGGATGATCTCGCAGTGCTCCTCTACCGACACGGTCGGCGACTCGCCCGTCGTGCCGACGACGCCGATGCAGTCGGTGCCTTCGGCGATGTGCCAGTCGATCAGCTTGCGCAAGCCGGCATAGTCGACACTGCCGTCTTCATGCATCGGCGTCACGAGCGCGACGATGCTGCCAAGAATGGGTTTCATGGGGGATCCTCTGAATCGCGAGATTTTACCTGCCCGCCGGTGCCAGATCGTGGCGCCCCGGATGGGGTGATCCCTCGGGCTCGCGGAGCGCCACAATTCTTTGCACGAAGCGATCGGGCGAGGCCTCGAAACCGTCTTCGAACGCGACGACACGCAGACCTTGTGCGGCCCGCAGAAGTTCACCCGGCTGCAGCAGGAAGTTCGCGTTCGACGGCTTGCCCACGGTCTCGTTGCCCGCGGCGAAGGTCTCGTAGAGCAATACGCCGCCGGGTGCGAGAGCCGCGACGATGTCGGGCAGTCGCGGGCGCCAGAGGTAATTGGTGACGACGACCGCATCGAACCGGCGCTCGGTGAACGGCCACGGGCCGCCCTCGATGTCGGCCTCGACGATCTCCGCGATCCCGCGCAGTGGTTGCGTGGCGAGCGGGTCGCGGTCCACGCCGGTGACGGCGCAGCCGCGCTGCACGAACCAGTGCACATGGCGGCCCGAGCCGCAGGCCACGTCGAGCACGCGCGCACCGCGCGGCACGAGGTGCGACCAGCGCTTCACCCAGGCCGATGGCAACGGGCTTGTCGCTGTCGTCACGCGGCGCTGGCCTCGTTCAGGGCCCGCACCGCGTCGGCGTCGAGCGCCAGGCGTGCGGCGGCGACCAGTTCGGCGAGCTGCGTGAGCGAGGTCGCGCTCGCGATCGGTGCCGTGACGCTCGGCCGCGCGATCTGCCAGGCGATCGCCACCTGGGAAGGTGTGGCGTTCAGGCGCGTCGCGACCGCGTCCAGTGCATCGAGCACGCGCAGGCCGCGCGGCGACAGGTACTTCTTGACGCCCTGGCCGCGCGCGCTCTTGGCGAGATCGGCCTCGCTGCGGTACTTGCCGCTCAGGAAGCCGCTGGCCAGCGCGTAGAACGTGATCACCCCGACGCCGTGCTGCACGCACACCGCCTCGAGCTCGGCCTCGAAGGCCGGGCGCTCCATCAGGTTGTACAGCGGCTGCAGGCACTCGTAGCGCGGCAGGCCGAGCTTCGCGCTGACGGCGAGCGCCTCGCTCAATCGCGCCGCGCTGAAGTTCGACGCGCCGATCGCGCGCACCTTGCCCGCCTGGATCAGGTCCGCGTAGGCGCCCAGCGTGTCGGCCAGCGGCACGCTCGCGTCGTCATCGTGCGACTGGTAGAGGTCGATCACGTCGGCCTGAAGTCGCTTCAGCGACGCTTCGACGGCGCTGCGGATGTAGGCCGGCGCGAGGCCGACCTTGCCGTCGCCCATGTCCTTGCCGACCTTGGTCGCGAGCACGACGCGGTCGCGCTTGCCGCTGCGCTTGAGCCAGCGGCCGATGATCGCTTCCGACTCGCCGCCGGTGTGCCCCGGCACCCAGCGCGAGTACACGTCGGCGGTGTCGATGAAGTTCATGCCAGCGTCGACCCAGGCGTCGAGCACCTTGAACGACGTGGCCTCGTCGGTCGTCCAGCCGAAGACGTTGCCGCCCAGGCAGATGGGGCTGACTTTCAGGCCGGAGCGGCCGAGTTCGCGGTGGTTCATGGCGAGGCTCCTAGAATTCGCGCCCATGGTAACCAAGCAAAGCTCCACCTACGGCGAAGCGTCGATCCGCGTCCTCAAGGGCCTCGAGCCTGTCAAGCAGCGGCCGGGCATGTACACGCGCACCGACAACCCGTTGCACATCATCCAGGAGGTTGTCGACAACGCCGCCGACGAGGCGCTCGCGGGCCAGGGCAAGCGCATCGACGTGGTCGTGCATGCCGATGGGTCGGTCAGCGTCGAGGACGACGGCCGCGGCATTCCGTTCGGGCTGCACCCCGAGGAGCAGGTGCCGGTGGTCGAGATCGTCTACACGCGGCTGCATGCCGGCGGCAAGTTCGACAAAGGCGCGGGTGGCGCGTACAGCTTTTCGGGCGGCCTGCACGGCGTCGGCGTGAGCGTCACCAACGCACTGTCGAGGCGGCTCGACGTGACGGTGTGGCGCGAAGGGCAGGTCGCGAGCCTCGGCTTCGCCGGCGGCGACGTGGCGCAGCCGTTGACGGTGCGCAAGGCCGCATCGGGCGACCGCAAGACCGGCACCACAGTGCGTGCCTGGCCCGACGCGAAGTACTTCGAGAGCGCCGAGCTGCCCAAGGCCGAGCTCGCGCACCTGCTGCGCAGCAAGGCCGTGCTGATGCCCGGCGTGACGGTGACGCTGGCCTACGAGAAATCCGGCGAGAAGACCACGTGGCTCTACAAGGGAGGCCTGCGCGACTACCTGACGCAGTCGCTGAACGCCGACCCGGTGATCCCGCTGTTCGAGGGCGAGCACTACGCCGACGGTGGCGAGACCGAGAACTTCGCGGAAGGCGAGGGCGCCGCCTGGTGCGTCGCCTTCACCGAAGACGGCGCGCCGATGCGCGAGAGCTACGTGAACCTGATCCCGACGGTGGCCGGCGGCACGCACGAGTCCGGGCTGAAGGACGGCCTGTTCGCCGCCGTCAAGGGCTTCATCGACATGCACAGTCTGCTGCCCAAGGGCGTGAAGCTGATGCCCGAGGACGTGTTCTCGCGCGCCAGCTTCGTGCTCAGCGCCAAGGTGCTCGACCCGCAGTTCCAGGGCCAGATCAAGGAGCGGTTGAACTCCCGCGATGCGCTGCGCCTGGTCTCGACCTACGTGAAGCCGTCGCTCGAACTCTGGCTCAATCAGCACGTCGATTTCGGCAAGAAGCTTGCCGACCTGGTGATCCGCTGCGCGCAGACGCGCCAGCGCGCGAGCCAGAAGGTCGAGAAGCGCAAGGGCTCGGGCGTGGCCGTGCTGCCGGGCAAGCTGACCGACTGCGAAAGCCGCGATCTGTCGCTCAACGAGCTCTTCCTCGTCGAGGGCGACTCGGCCGGTGGCAGCGCGAAGATGGGCCGCAACAAGGAGACGCAGGCGATCCTGCCATTGCGCGGAAAGGTGCTCAACGCTTGGGAAGTGGAACGCGACCGGCTGTTCGCGAACAACGAGATCCACGACATCGCGGTCGCGATCGGCGTCGACCCGCACGGCGCGACCGACACGCCCGATCTGAGCGGCCTGCGTTACGGCAAGATCTGCATCCTCAGCGACGCGGACGTCGACGGCTCGCACATCCAGGTGCTGCTGCTGACGCTGTTCTTCCGCCACTTCCCGAAGCTGATCGAAACCGGCCACATCTACATCGCCAAGCCACCGCTGTTCCGCATCGACGCCCCGGCGCGCGGCAAGAAGCCGGCCGCGAAGATCTACGCGCTCGACGAAGGCGAGCTCAACGCCACCCTCGACAAGCTGCGCAAGGAAGGCGCACGCGAGAACGCGTGGAGCATCAGCCGGTTCAAGGGCCTGGGCGAGATGAACGCCGAGCAGTTGTGGGACACGACGCTGAACCCCGACACGCGCCGCCTGCTGCAGACCGAGTTCGGCGGCTTCGGCTTCGACGAGACCACCTCGTCGCTGACCAAGCTGATGGGCAAGGGCGAGGCGCAGGCGCGGCGCGATCTGATGGAGTTGCACGGTGATGCGATCGAGGTGGATGTGTGATCACTACCGCCGTGCGCCTGCGGCCGACGATGAGCTCGGATCTGGACTTCGTGATCTCGGTCGAACAGGACCCGGCCAACCTGCCGTTCATCACGCCGTGGGACCGCACGCAGCACGAGGGCGCGATCCGGTTCCCGGACTTCCGCCACTTCATCGTCGAGGCCGGGCCGGGCTATCCGTCGGCCGGCTTCGCGATCCTGCAGGGCTGCCGCAACCCGCACCGTTCGATCGAGCTGAAGCGCATCGTGCTGTTGCCGACGCTGCACGGCCAGGGGGCAGGGCGCGCGTGCCTGCGCGTGCTCGCGCAAATGGTCTTCCGCGACCTGCGCGCACACCGGTTCTGGCTCGACGTGAAGGGCCTGAACCTGCGCGCGCAGGCGCTGTACCGCAGCGAAGGCTTCATCGAGGAAGGACGCTTGCGCGAGAGCGTGCGTACCGTTGACGGCTACGACTCGCTGATCGTGATGAGCATGCTGGAACAAGAACACGTGGCAGCGCAGGCTGCGCGCTGAACACCACCGGAGACGAGCATGCAGACGACGATGATGGATGTGCCGCTGTCGCTGAACCACCTGCTGGATCGCGCCGGTCACCTGTTCAAGGGCAACGAGATCGTCTCGCGCCTGCCGGACAAGTCGTACAAGGTGCATACCTACGGCGAGTTCCATCGGCGCACGCGCGCGCTCGCGTCGGCGCTGCAGTCGCTCGGGCTCGAGCGCGGCGATCGGGTCGCGACGCTGAGCTGGAATCACCACGCGCACCTCGAGTGCTACTTCGGCATCCCGGCCGCGGGCGGCGTGATGCACACGCTGAACCTGCGCCTGGCGCCCGACGAGATCGGCTGGATCGCCGGCGATGCGAAGGACCGCTTCCTGATCGTCGACGACGTGTTGCTGCCGCTGTACCGGCAGTTCGCGGCGCTGCATGCGTTCGAGCGCGTCATCGTCGTGCCGTTCTCCGGCGCGCCGGTCACGGATGAGTTCACCGACTACGAAGCGCTGCTCGCCGGCGCCGACCCGGACGGCTTCGTCTATGCCGCGCACGCGGAGGACGATGCGGTGGCCATGTGCTACACGTCCGGCACGACCGGTCGGCCCAAGGGCGTCGCCTACTCGCACCGCTCGACCGTGCTGCACACGCTGGTCGGTGCGCTCGCCGATCACTGGGGCCTGCGCAGTACCGATGTGGTGCTGCCGGTCACGCCGATGTTTCATGCCAACTGCTGGGGCGTGCCGTACGCGGCCGTGATGCTCGGCGTGAAGCTCGTCTTCCCCGGCCCGCACCTGCACCCGGACGATCTGCTCGATCTGATGCAAGCGCACCCGCCGTCGCTCGCGCTCGGCGTGCCGACGATCTGGATGGGGCTGATCCAGCGCTTCGATGCGGCGCTGACCACCGAGCCTGGGCGCTGGACGCTGCCCGAGGGCCTGCGCTCGCTGGTCGGTGGTGCGGCCGTGCCGGAGGCGCTGATCCGCGCATTCGCGAAGCATGGCGTGTGGCTGCTGCAGGGCTGGGGCATGACCGAGACCTCGCCGCTCGCGACCGTCTCGTACCTGCGAAACGAGTTGAAGGACGCGGGCGACGGAGTCCGCTTCCAGCGCGCCGCGATGGCCGGCATCCCCGCGCCGCTGGTCGATGTGCGCATCCGCACCGACATGGATGAAGACGCGCCCTGGGACGGCCAGACCATGGGCGAGATCCAATGCCGCGGGCCGTTCATCACCGGCTGCTATTTCTCAACTTCGCACGAAGTACCGGTCACCGACGACAAGTTCACCCGCGACGGCTGGTTGCGCACCGGCGATGTCGCGACCATGGACGCGCTCGGCTTCGTCCGCATCACCGACCGCACCAAGGACCTGATCAAGTCCGGCGGCGAATGGATCAGCTCGGTCGACCTCGAGAACGCGCTGATGGCGCACCCGTCGATCGCCGAGGCCGCGGTGATCGCCGTTCCCGACGAGAAGTGGAGCGAGCGGCCGCTGGCCTGCATCGTTGTCAAACCCGGGCAGAATGCGCCCCTTGCCGATGAACTGGCAGCACACCTGATCGAGCACGGCTTCGCGAAGTGGCAGGTGCCCGATCGCTTCGAACTGATCGATGCGGTGCCGCGCACCTCGACCGGCAAGTTCTGGAAACTGAAACTGCGCGAGCGCTTCCCGCGCTGAACGCCACGGCGCTGAGAGCGCGCCTCACACAACCCCATGCAAGAGCAACTCGATCTCACCCCTGACGACGGCGGCAACGGCGCCGTCGACCTCGCCCTTTACGCCGAACGCGCCTACCTCGAATACGCGTTGAGCGTCGTGAAGGGCCGCGCGCTGCCCGATGTGTGCGATGGCCAGAAGCCGGTGCAGCGCCGCATCCTGTATTCGATGGAGCGCATGGGGCTGGCGTTCACGACCGCGGCGGGGCCGAAGGCGGTGAAGAGCGCGCGCGTCGTCGGCGACGTGCTCGGCAAGTTCCACCCGCACGGCGACACCGCGGCCTACGACGCGATGGTGCGCATGGCGCAGGATTTCGCGCAGCGCTACCCGCTCGTCGACGGCCAGGGCAACTTCGGCTCGCGCGATGGCGACGGCGCGGCGGCGATGCGCTACACCGAGGCACGCCTCGCGCCGATCACGCGCTTGTTGCTCGACGAGATCGACGAAGGCACGGTCGACTTCGTCGCCAACTACGACGGCTCGACCGAAGAACCGAAACAGTTGCCAGCGCGATTGCCATTCGTGCTGCTGAACGGCGCGAGCGGTATCGCGGTCGGCCTCGCGACCGAGGTGCCGAGCCACAACCTGCGCGAGATCGCCGCGGCCGCGATCGCGCTGATCCGCGACGAGAAGCTGTCTGATGACGCCTTCGCCGCGCTGATCCCCGGGCCCGACTATCCTGGCGGCGGCCAGATCATCAGCAGCGTTGAGGACATCCGCGCCGCGTACGCCACCGGCCGCGGCAGCCTGAAGGTGCGCGCGCGCTGGAAGATCGAAGACCTGGCACGCGGCCAGTGGCAGTTGGTCGTCACCGAGCTGCCGCCCGGCGCGAGCTCGCAGAAGGTGCTCGAAGAGATCGAGGAGCTGACCAACCCCAAGGTCAAGGCCGGCAAGAAGACGCTCAGCGCCGAGCAGACGCAACTCAAGGTCGCGGTGCTGTCGGTGCTCGACGCGGTGCGCGACGAGTCGAGCAAGGACGCCCCCGTGCGTCTCGTGTTCGAGCCGAAGACGCGCGCGATCGAACAGCAGGACCTGATCAACACGCTGCTCGCCCACACCTCGCTCGAAAGCTCCGCGCCGATCAACCTGACGATGATCGGCAGCGATGGCCGGCCGTCGCAGAAGAGCCTGCGCCAGATCATGGCCGAGTGGGTCGCGTTCCGCGCGGTCACGGTGCAGCGGCGCACGCAACATCGGCTCGCGAAGGTGCTCGCACGCATCCACGTGCTCGAAGGCCGGCAGCTCGTGCTGCTCAACATCGACGAGGTGATCCGCATCATCCGCGAGAGCGACGACCCGAAGGCCGCGCTGATCGCGCGCTTCCAACTCAGCGAGATCCAGGCCGACGATATCCTCGACATCCGGCTGCGCCAGCTCGCGCGGCTCGAAGCCATCAAGATCGAGCAGGAGCTTGCGGGCCTGCGCACCGAGCAGGCCAAGCTCGAGGACATCCTCGGCAGCCCGGCCTCGCTGAAGCGCCTGCTGATCAAGGAGATCGAGCTCGATGCGAAGACCTTCGGCGACGAGCGCCGCACGCTGATCCAGGCCGAGAAGAAGACCGTCGTCGAGGTCAAGGTGATCGACGAGCCGATCACGGTCGTCGTCAGCCTGAAGGGCTGGGTGCGTGGGCTCAAGGGCCACGAGGTCGATGCGGCCACGCTCGTGTTCAAGGCCGGCGATGCACTCTATGGCACCTTCGCGTGCCGCAGTGTCGACGCGCTGCTGGTGTTCGGGAGCAACGGCCGCGTGTATTCGACGCCCGTCGCGCAGCTGCCGGGCGGTCGCGGCGATGGCCAGCCGATCACCTCGCTGATCGATCTCGAATCGGGCACGCAGCCGGCGCACTACTTCGCCGGACACCTGCAGCAGACGCTGCTGCTCGCGAACACCGGTGGCTTCGGGCTGCTCGCGCGGGTCGGCGATCTGCTGTCACGCCAGCGCGGTGGCAAGAGCTTCCTGAGCCTCGAGGCCGACGAAAAGCCGTTGCCGCCCAGCCTCAGCGATGCGCAGTCGCAGGTGGCGTGCCTGACGCTGGCCGGGCGCCTGCTGGTGTTCGGGCTCGACGAGCTCAAGCTGCAAGCCAATGGCGGGCGCGGTCTGACGCTGGTCGACCTCGACGCGAAGGACGCGCTCGTCAGCGTCGCGGTGTTCAACCAGAACCTGCAGGTGCTGGGCACGATGCGCGGCGGCAAGGCCAAGGACGAGGTGCTCAGGCCCGCCGCCCTGGTGCCGTATCGAGGCAAGCGCGCCCGCAAGGGCCGCGCGCAGGATGTGATGCAGAAGGCCCTGCGCGTCGTCGCCGCCTGACCCGGGCGGCGAGCACGGAGCGGATCGTCGATCCGTCCAAACCGGAATCGTCCTACAGGCATCGGGCGCGATGCCCGATCGCCACCGGCTGCGTGCGCTGCTGCAATGCGGTTCGGGTTGCCGGCAAGGCAACGCTCACTGCATTCGCATGAAAGGACTGGCCATGTACTCCACCCAGGACACGCTGATCGACAAGCCTCACGATTCCGACGCGAGCGATCGCGCCAGGCTGTGGCAGCTGATCCACGACATCCGCTTCGCGATGTTCACGACCCGGCACGAGAACGGCCACCTGCATTCGCGGCCGGTGACGACGCAAAACTCCACGCTCGATGAAGACACGACCTTGTGGTTCTTCATGTCACGCCGCGGCGACCCGGTCGCCGACTTGCTGGCCGAGCCCGCGGTGAACATCGCATACGCCGATCCGGGCGAGGACCGCTATGTGTCGGTGTCGGGCACCGCCACAGTCGTCGAGGACGCGGCGAAGAAGCGGCAACTCTGGTCGAAGTTCGCCGAGGCGTGGTTCCCGGCCGGCGTCGACGATCCGGACCTCGCACTTGTGCAGGTGCGCATCCATCACGCCAGCTATTGGGATGTGGCCGAGAGCAAGGTCGTGCAGCTGTACCAGATCGCCAAGGCAGCGCTCACCGGCAAGCCACCGAGCCGGCTCGGCGAACACGGCGAGATCCGGATGCGCTGAGCGCGCGGCCGCGCGTCAGCGCGGGCAGCGCGACTTGTAGTTGTCCTCGAAGCGCTGCAGGTCGGCGCGCTCGCCTTCGCTCATCGTCGCGGCGCGCTGGCGCTTGCCGTGCAGGATGCGCAGCATCTCGTAGCACTGCTCGCTGCTGGTGTTGGCGCGCGTCTTCTCGGCTCGCGCCGCCGCCTGGTCGCCGTCCCGGCGCTCGCGTTGCATGTCATCGGCCTCGCGCTGGCGCTGGCGAGCGCGGGTGTCCTCTTCGCCGCAGCGCTTGTGGTAGTCCGCTTGCAGGTCCTCCATCGGGCCGGATCTGAGGCCGCGCGACGGCCGGTGCGGATCGCGTCGTTCAGCTGCGCGCACTCGACGCTGAGGTACGGCAGGTGATCGGGCATGGCGCGGCCCGCAAATTGCCCGCGAGTCTAGCGAGCGTGGTGACCCTTGGCCGGCCGACGCATCCTCGCTCGGGCGGTCGCGTGACCAAGGTCACGGCCTTCGCGATCGTTATCTTGGCGACGGCTCTCGTTCACGGCGAGCCGGCAGCGAGATCAGCCTCAGCGTGGCCAGCGCGACGAGCACGAACAACGCGAGGCTCCAGTAGTCGTAGCTCACACCGAGCAGGCTCGTCGCGGCGTCGGCGCAGCTTGCGCGGGCCTCGAACACGTCGGGCAGCCACTGGTCGAGCTGAAGCCAGCGGCTGACGATCTTGTCGGCCAATGTCAGGTTGCACGACGCCGACTTGGCCGCCTGGAAGTGCTGCCACAGCGCGGCCGCGACGCCACAGAGCGAGAGCAGCAGGCCGAGCACGGCCGACACCCGCAACCCGGCGCGGTTGCGCCACAGCAGGCCGATCACGCACGCGATCGCGATCGCCAGGAAGATCACCCGCTGCAGCACGCACCACGGGCAGGGCTGCATGTCGAAGCGGTGCTGCGAGACCAGCGCCGCGCCGACCGCGGCGACACACGCGAGCGCGATGGCGGCCAGCCAGCCGTCGGTGCGGTTCATGCGGTCTGCGCGATCAGCTCGATCTCGACGCACGCACCCATCGGGATCTGCGCCACGCCGAACGCGCTGCGCGCGTGTGCGCCCTTGTCGCCGAAGACCTCGGCCAGCAGCTCGGAGCAGCCATTCGTGACCAGGTGCTGCTCGGTGAAGTCTGGCGTGCTGTTGACCAGGCTCATCACCTTGACGATGCGCACGATCTTGTTCAGGTCGCCGACGGCCGCGTGCAGCGTGCCCATCAGGTCGACGGCGACGGCGCGCGCCGCGAGCTTGGCCGTGGCGGTGTCGATGTCGCGCCCGAGCTGGCCGACCCAGACCTTGCCGTCACGCTTGGCGATGTGGCCGGACAGGAACACCAGGTCGCCGGTGCGCACGAACGGCACGTAGGCCGCGGCCGGTGCGGCCACCGGCGGCAGCGCGATGCCAAGCGTGGCGAGGCGGTCGTAGACGGAAGAACTCATGGCGTGCGGGAGTGGGTGCGAAGGGCCGACGATGCTACACCCCGAGGCGCGACCCTACACTGCGCCGATGCGCATGGCCGTGGACATCGGGTGGCGATTGGCGGGCCTCGCGGCGGCATGGGTCTTTGGCGTGGCCCTGCACCTGCAGCAGCGGTCGCTGTGGCCGTTGGCGGCCAGTGTGTTGGTCGCCGTGCTGGGCGCGCTTCTTCTCGTCGTGGCATGGCGCTGGCGGCGCGCGTTCTTCGCCGGCGTGCTCGGCGCGGCGCTGCTCGGGTTCGGCGCCTCGGGCTGGCGCGCGTCGCTGCGCCTGGCCGATGCACTTCCGGTCGCGCTCGAGGGCCAGGATCTCGTCGTCACCGGCGTGATCACGAGCCTGCCGCAGCGCAGCGCGGCAGGTCTGCGCTTTCGCTTCGAGGTGGAGGCCGCCACGCAGCGCGGGCAGGCCGTGCATGTGCCCGAGCTGCTGGCCGTCGGCTGGTACACGGGCTGGCACGAGGACGCGGCCCTGAGCCAGCCGCAGGCCGAGTTGCGCGCGGGCCAGCGCTGGCGCTTCGGGTTGCGGCTGCGGCAGCCGCACGGCAACCTGAATCCGGACGGCTTCGACTACGAGTTGAGCCTGTTCGAGCAGGGCGTACGCGCAACGGGCTACGTGCGCGACGCGCCGCCGCCGGAGCTGCTACACCGCGCGGCCGGCTACCCCGTGGAACGACTGCGTCAGCGGGTGCGCGATGCGATCGATGCCGGTGTGCCGGACCGTCGCGCCGCCGGCGTGCTGGCGGCGCTGGCGGTCGGCGACCAGGGCGCGATCGAACGCGAGGACTGGGACCTCTACCGCAACACCGGCATCGCGCACCTCGTGAGCATCAGCGGCCTGCACATCACGATGTTCGCATGGCTCGCCGGCCTGGTCATCGCGGCGTTGTGGCGGCGCAGTGCGCGCGCGTCGCTGTGGGTTGCGACGCCGCTCGCCGCGCGCTGGGGCGGCCTGGCGTGTGCTGCGGCGTACGCGGTGTTCTCGGGCTGGGGCGTGCCGTCGCAGCGCACGATCTGGATGCTGGCCACGGTCACGCTGCTGCAGACGATCGGCGTGCGCTGGCCGTGGCTGCTGGTGCTGCTCGGGGCCGCGGTCGTCGTCACGGCGATCGACCCGTGGGCGCTGATGCAGGTCGGCTTCTGGTTGTCGTTCGTGGCGGTCGGTCTGCTGATGGCCTCGTCGAACACCGAGGCCGCATCGCCCGTGCCCGTCGAGGGCGGGCGAGGGCGGCGCTGGGCGATGTCCGCGTGGGTGGCCGTGCGTGCCGACGTGCGCACCCAGGTCGTCGCCACGATCGGGCTGGCGCCGCTGACGCTGGTGTTCTTCCATCAGCTCTCGCTGGTCGGCTTCGCGGCGAACCTGATCGCAATCCCGCTGATCACGCTGGTGATCACGCCGCTCGCGCTGCTGGGCGTCGCGCTCGTGCCCTTGTGGGCCGTCGGCGCGTGGGTCGTGCAGCTGCTCAACGGCGCGCTGGGCTGGCTCGCTGCCTGGCCGGGGGCGGTGTGGATGGCGCCCGTCGCGCCGTGGTGGGCCCAGCTCGCCGGCCTGCTCGGTGCGGTGCTGCTCGTCATGCCGCTGCCGTGGCGCGCACGGGCGCTGGCGGTGCCGCTGCTCGTCGCGCTGATCTGGCCGCCCCGCGAGCTGCCGCCCGCGGGCGAGTTCGACCTGCTGGCGATGGACGTCGGGCAAGGCACCTCGGTGCTGGTGCGCACGCAGCATCACGTGCTCGTGTTCGACGCCGGCCCGCAGTACTCGCGCGAGAGCGACGCCGGCCAGCGTGTCCTGCTGCCGCTGCTGCGTGCGCGCGGCATATCGCGGGTGGACCGGCTGGTGCTGAGCCACCGCGATCTCGACCACGTCGGCGGTGCGATGGCGGTGCTCAAGGCATTGCCGGTGGACGATGTCCTGAGCTCGCTCGAGACCGGCCACGCGATCCTGGCGCAGGCCGCGCAGGTGACGCGCTGCCACGCCGGCCAGTCCTGGGTCTGGGATGGCGTGCGCTTCGACGTGCTGCGGCCCGAGCCGGGCGACTACGAGCGTGCGCTGGCATCGAACGCCATGTCATGCGTGCTGCGTGTCGGCAGCACCGGCGCCGCTGCGCGCAGCGTGCTGCTGACCGGCGACATCGAGCGCCCGCAGGAGCTGGCGCTGGCAGCGGCCTCGCCCGATGCGCTGCGCAGCGATGTGCTGATCGTGCCGCATCACGGCAGCCGGACTTCGTCGACGGCCGAGTTCCTCGACGCCGTCCGGCCGCGCGTCGCGGTCTTCCAGGCGGGCTATCGCAACCGCTTCGGGCACCCCGCGCCGGACGTGGTGGCGCGCTACGAGGAGCGGCACATCGAGACGCACATGACGCCCGCCTGCGGCGCGTGGCGCTGGGATGCCCGAAGCGGGCCCGTTGGTGTTTGCCACCGCGACGTGGCCCGCCGCTACTGGCACCATGGGGCCGAAGATCAACCGTAGGCCGAGCTGGAAGTGGCCTGAAATTTGCTACCCTGTGCCCGAGGAGACGTACCGATGAAACCAGGTTTCGATGAGATGCGGGCCGACAGCCAAACCGTGCGCGAGCACTACAAGGGCTACGACCGCTGGCTGGCGCAGCAGGCCCACGACGTGATGCTGTCGCGCCGCGAGGAAGCCGAGGTGATCTTCCGGCGTGTCGGCATCACCTTCGCGGTGTACGGCGCGAAGGATGAAGACGGCCACGGCAACGAGCGGCTGATCCCGTTCGACCTGATCCCGCGCGTGATCCCGTCGCACGAGTGGGCCGAGATGGAAAAGGGCCTGGCGCAGCGCGTGGCGGCGCTGAACCGCTTCATCCATGACGTGTACCACGACCAGGAGATCATCAAGGCCGGTCATGTGCCCGCCGAGCAGATCCTGAAGAACGCGCAGTTCCGCCCCGAGATGATGGGCGTCGATGTGCCGGGCGGCATCTACTCGCACATCTCCGGCATCGACATCATCCGTGCCGCCAACGCCGATGGCTCGGGCAGCTACTACGTGCTCGAAGACAACCTGCGCGTGCCCAGCGGCGTGAGCTACATGCTCGAAGACCGCAAGATGATGATGCGGCTGTTCCCCGACCTGTTCAGCCAGCACCGAGTCGCGCCGGTCGCGCACTACCCCGATCTCTTGCTCGAAACGCTGCGCTCGGTCGCGCCCGCCTCGGTCAACGAGCCGACCGTCGTCGTGCTGACGCCGGGCATGCACAACAGCGCGTACTTCGAGCACGCGTTCCTCGCGCAGCAGATGGGCATCGAGCTGGTCGAGGGGCAGGATCTCTTCGTCAAGGACAACTTCGTCTACATGCGCACGACGCAGGGGCCGAAGCGCGTCGATGTGATCTATCGCCGTGTCGACGACGACTTCCTCGACCCGGAGGTCTTCCGCAAGGATTCGACGCTGGGTTGCGCTGGCCTGCTGAAGGCCTACCGCGCCGGCAACGTGACGCTGTCGAATGCGATCGGCACCGGCGTGGCGGACGACAAGTCGATCTACCCGTATGTGCCGAAGATGATCGAGTTCTACCTCGGCGAGAAGCCGATCCTGCACAACGTGCCGACCTACCTGTGCCGCGAGCCGGAGGACATGAAGTACGTGATGGCCCACCTGCACGAGCTCGTCGTGAAGGAAGTGCACGGTGCCGGCGGCTACGGCATGCTGATCGGGCCGGCGGCGACCAAGGCCGAGATCGAGGACTTCCGCAAGGCCGTGCAGGCCAACCCGTCCGGCTACATCGCGCAGCCGACGCTGAGCCTGTCGACCTGCCCGACCTACGTCGAGAGCGGCATCGCGCCGCGCCACATCGACCTGCGACCGTTCGTGCTCTCGGGCAAGGAGGTCCAGATGGTGCCCGGGGGCCTGACGCGCGTCGCGCTGAAAGAGGGTTCGCTCGTCGTCAACTCGTCACAGGGCGGCGGTACCAAGGACACCTGGGTTCTAGAAGACTGATGGAAGACTGAGGACCGGAGACACCACATGCTTTCAAGAACTGCCGATCACCTCTTCTGGATGGCGCGCTACATGGAGCGCGCCGAAAACACCGCGCGCATGCTCGATGTGAACTACGAGGCTTCGCTGCTCCCGCAGTCTGCCGACGCCGCCGAGAAGGGCTGGAAGGGCTTGCTGAGCATCAGCGAGCTGACCGGCGAC
Organism: Burkholderiales bacterium; assembly: GCA_040007475.1. Taxonomy (GTDB): domain Bacteria; phylum Pseudomonadota; class Gammaproteobacteria; order Burkholderiales; family Burkholderiaceae_C; genus LMDS01. Next base: position 355 of record JBDTVC010000032.1, on the reverse strand, counting down.
TTCGCGAAGAATTACGGCGAGGTCACGCCCGAGAACGTGATGCGCTACATGGTCAGCGATGCGGCGAACGGATCGAGCATCCGAAGCTGCCTTCAGGCGGCACGCGAGAACGCGCGCGCCGTGCGCGGCACGCTGACGACCGAGGTCTGGGAGACGCAGAACCAGACCTGGCTCGAGTTCCAGCGCATGGTCGCGACCGACGCGTTCCAGACCGGCCCCGGCGAGGCGTTCGAGTGGGTCAAGTTCCGCTCGCACCTGTCGCGCGGCGTCACGGTGGGCACGATGCTGCAGGACCAGGCGTTCCACTTCCTGCGCATCGGCAGCTTCCTCGAGCGCGCCGACAACACGGCGCGCC
>JBDTVC010000031.1:0-29012 GCA_040007475.1 Burkholderiales bacterium | reverse complement strand
TCGACTCGGTCGCCGCGCTCACCCCCAAGGCCGAGATCGAAGGCGAGATGGGCGACTCATTGCCCGGCCTGCAGGCCCGCCTGATGAGCCAGGCGCTGCGCAAGCTCACCGGCAGCATCAAGCGCACCAACACGATGGTGATCTTCATCAACCAGATCCGCATGAAGATCGGCGTGATGTTCGGCTCGCCCGAGACCACCACCGGCGGCAATGCGCTGAAGTTCTACGCGTCGGTGCGGCTCGACATCCGCCGCATCGGCTCGATCAAGAAGGGCGAAGAGGTCATTGGCAACGAGACCAAGGTCAAGGTCGTGAAGAACAAGGTCTCGCCGCCGTTCAAGACCGCCGAATTCGACATCCTCTACGGCCAGGGCATCAGCCGCGAAGGCGAAGTCATCGACATGGGCGTCGAGCAGAAAGTGCTCGAGAAGAGCGGCTCCTGGTATGCGTACAAGGGCGAGAAGATCGGGCAGGGCAAGGACAACGCCCGCGAGTTCCTGAAAGAGAACCCCGAGCTCGCGTTCGAGATCGAGAACAAGGTGCGCGAGGCGGCAGGCATCCGGCTGTTGCCCAGCACCGATGCGGGCGATGCCAAGCCTGGCAAGCTGAAGGTCGTCAAGGAATAGGCGAGCCGATGAAAGCGCAGCGGTCGCTCAGGGCGCGCGCGCTGCAGTGGTTGGCGCAGCGCGAGCAGAGCCGCAGCGAACTGCGTCGCAAGCTGCTGCCGCACGCGGTCGCTGAAGCCGACGGCACGGATGCGGAAGGCGCAGCCGCCGAGACAAGCCCGGCGGTGCGCGTCGAGGCAGTGCTCGACTGGCTCGAGGCGCATGACTACCTGTCGCAAGACCGTTTCGTCGAGTCGCGCGTGCATGCGCGCGCCTCGCGCTTCGGTAACCTGCGCATTCGCCAGGAGCTGAAGCAGCACCAGATCGCGCTGTCGGTCGAAGCGGCGCAAACACTCAAGGACAGCGAGCTCGAGCGAGCCCGCAGCGTGCTTGAGCGCAAGTTCCCCGACGTGCCAGCCGGCCCGGCCGAGCGCGCAAAGCAGGCGCGGTTTCTGGCCGGCCGCGGCTTCTCGCCCGAGGTGATCGCGCGTGCTCTGCGCCGCGATGGTGCAGAGCAACATGCTACATTCAACGGTTGACCTGAAGGCCCGGTGGGCGCCGCCCGCAGGGTCCGTGTCCGTCCCGAGTCCCCCAGCCGACCACTTCCACCGATGGCCTTGCCGACCGCCGCGCCCGAGCGTCAGCTCAAGCACCGCCGCAGCATCGACGTGCAGATCTATACGCGCGGTGATGGCCTATGGGAAGTAGACGCCCACATCACCGACGTTCGCACGCGTGAAACGCGCATGGCGACCGGCATGCTGCCGGCCGGAGCGCCGATCCACGACATGCTGCTGCGGCTGGTCGTCGACGAACGTTTCAACGTCGTCGAAGCGGGCGCCGAAACCACCGCGATGCCGTACCCGGGTGAGTGCAACTCGTACGGCGATCTCTACTCGCAGCTCGTTGGCCTGAACCTGATGCGCGGCTTCCGCCAGGCCGTCAAGGAGCGGCTCGGCGGCGTCAGGGGCTGCACGCACATCACGGAGTTGTCGCAAGTGCTACCGACCGCCGTGGTCCAGGCTTTCGCAGGCCAGGTCCTCGACACCCGGGGCGACGCCATCCACGGTCAGCAACCCTTCCAGATCGACCGCTGCCACGCGCTGCGCGCCGACGGCCTCGCCGTGAAAACGTACTATCCACGTTGGTATCGCGCGGCTCCCGCCTCTCCTGAAACCGTCACCAGAGAAACATCATGAAGATTCACGAGTACCAAGGCAAAGAGATCCTGCGCCAGTTCGGCGTTCCGGTGCCGCGCGGCTATCCGGCGTTCAGCGTGCTCGAGGCCAGCGAAGCGGCCCAGAAGCTCGGCGGCCCGGTGTGGGTCGTCAAGGCGCAGATTCATGCCGGCGGTCGCGGCAAGGGCGGCGGCGTGAAGCTGGCGCGGTCGCTCGACGAGGTGAAGAAGCTGTCCGGCGAGATTCTCGGCATGCAGCTGAAGACCCACCAGACCAGCCCCGAAGGCCAGAAAGTGCGCCGCCTGCTGATCGAGGAAGGGGCGGACATCAAGAAGGAGTACTACGTCGCAGCCGTGACCGATCGCGCGACGCAGAAGGTCGCGATCATGGCCAGCTCGGAAGGCGGCATGGACATCGAGGAAGTGGCCCACGCCACCCCCGAGAAGATTTTGAAGGTCTTCGTCGACCCGGCGACCGGGCTGACCGAAGCGCAAGGCAAGGAGCTCGCCAACGGCATCGGCGTCCCGGCGGCCTCGCAGGCGCAGGCCATCGACGTGTTCAAGAAGCTCTATCAGTGCTACATGGAGACCGACTGCGCGCTGGCCGAGATCAACCCGCTGATCCTCGAAGGCAACGGCAACATCAAGGCACTCGACGCGAAGTTCAACTTCGACTCGAACGCCCTGTTCCGTCATCCCGAGATCGTGGCCTACCGCGACCTCGATGAAGAAGACCCGGCCGAGATCGAGGCCAGCAAGTTCGACCTCGCCTACATCCAGCTCGACGGCAACATCGGCTGCCTGGTGAACGGCGCAGGCCTCGCGATGGCGACGATGGACACGATCAAGCTGTTCGGCGGCGAGCCGGCGAACTTCCTCGACGTGGGCGGCGGCGCGACCGCCGAGAAGGTCACGGAGGCCTTCAAGATCATGCTGGCGAGCCCGAAGGTCAAGGCCATCCTGGTCAACATCTTCGGCGGCATCATGCGCTGCGACACGATCGCCGAAGGCGTGATCGCCGCCTGCAAGGCCGTCAACCTGACGGTGCCGCTGGTCGTGCGCATGAAGGGAACGAACGAAGAACTCGGCAAGAAGATGCTGAAGGAATCCGGCCTGCCCATCATCACCGCCGAGTCGATGGCCGACGCCGCCAAGGCCGTGATGGCCGCGTTGAAGAAGTAAGGAACACCATCATGAGCATCCTGATCAACAAGAACACCAAGGTCATCACGCAAGGCATCACCGGCAAGACGGGCCAGTTCCACACCCGCATGTGCCGCGACTATGCGAACGGCAAGAACTGCTTCGTTGCCGGCGTGAACCCGAAGAAGGCCGGCGAGGATTTCGAAGGCATCCCCATCTACGCCAACGTGACCGAAGCGGCCAAGGCCACCGGGGCGACCGTCAGCGTCATCTATGTGCCGCCGGCCGGTGCCGCTGCGGCGATCTGGGAGGCGGTCGAGGCCGACCTCGACCTCGCGATCTGCATCACCGAAGGCATCCCGATCCGCGACATGTTGATGGTGCGCAACCGCATGAAGGAAAAGGAAGCCAAGGGCGGCAAGAAGACGCTGCTGCTCGGGCCGAACTGTCCGGGCCTGATCACGCCGGACGAAATCAAGATCGGCATCATGCCCGGCCACATTCACAAGGCAGGGCGCGTCGGCGTCGTCTCGCGTTCGGGCACCTTGACGTATGAAGCGGTGGCGCAGTTGAGCGAGCTGGGCATCGGCCAGTCGAGCGCAGTCGGCATCGGCGGCGACCCGATCAACGGGCTCAAGCACATCGACATCATGCAGCTCTTCAACGACGATCCGAACACCGATGCGGTGATCATGATCGGCGAGATCGGCGGCCCCGACGAAGCCGACGCGGCGCGCTGGTGCCAGAAGAACATGAAGAAGCCCATCGTCGGCTTCATCGCTGGCGTCACGGCGCCCGCAGGCAAGCGCATGGGCCACGCCGGTGCGCTGATCTCGGGCGGTGCCGACACGGCCGACGCCAAGCTCGAGGTGATGGAAGCGTGCGGCTTCACCGTCACGCGCAATCCGTCCGAGATGGGCAAGCTGCTCAAGGGCCTGCTCTGAACCACGCGCGATGGATTTCGCCACGCTGACCACGGGCGCCTTCTGGGCGGCGCTCGGGTCGATCATCCTCGCCAACATCGTCCTGTCGGGCGACAACGCGGTGGTGATCGCGATGGCGGCGCGCGCGTTGCCGCCGCACCAGCAGAAGAAGGCGATCTTCTGGGGCAGCGCGGCGGCCATCGTGATGCGGATCATCCTCACGCTGATCGCCGTCGAGATGCTGAAGTGGCCGTACCTCAAGATCGTCGGTGCGCTGCTGCTGCTGTACATCGGCATCTCGCTGCTCAGCGAGAGCGATGACGACGACGCGGGCGAGCACCATGTCGGCAGCATGATGACGGCGATTCGCACCATCCTCGTTGCCGATCTGGTGATGAGCCTGGACAACGTGCTCGCCGTGGCTGCTGCCGCCAAGGGCAACACGCCGCTGCTGATCATCGGCCTGGCGGTCAGCATCCCGTTGATCGTGTTCGGCAGCACCCTGCTGCTGAAGGTGATGGACCGGTTCCCGTTCATCATCACGCTGGGTGCGGCTTTGCTCGGTTATCTCGCCGGCGAAATGCTGCTGACCGACCCGGCCGTCGTCACGCGCTTCGGTGCGCACTCGGGGGTCGTCGACAACGTGGCCGGCGCGATCGGTGCGGCCACGGTGGTCGTCGTGGGCCTGTGGCTCCAACGCCGCGCACGCGCGCAGACCACGCTTGCCGTAAAATAGCGGCTTGAAGGGGAGTAGCTCGACTTCATCGCCGGTCGGTTCGTCCGGCGCGGGAGTCCAGGCAAGCCGTCAATACGTGGTGCTTTCGCAAGGAGCGCCGCCGGTTTGCCAGGCCACGCAGCGATGCGCGCGCCGAGCAAGACCTTCGATGCAAGTCGCGATGGCGGCGGGCTCGAAGGTGGCGCTCAGGCGCTCCTGATTCCTCGTCTCCGTTCGCCCTGCACCGCCTGTCGTGCAACCCGAACCCGGAGACCTCATGGAACTCTTCTCTACCGCCTGGCTGTCGGCCCTGCTGGCCATCGTCCTGATCGACCTCGTCCTCGCCGGCGACAACGCCATCGTGATCGCGCTCGCCGCGCGCCGCCTGCCGGCCCATCTGCAAACCCGCGCGATCATTTGGGGCAGCGTCGGCGCGATCGTCGTGCGCAGCGTGATGACGCTGGGCGTCGTGTGGCTGCTCAAGATCCCCGGCCTGATGCTCGTCGGCGGCCTGGGCCTGGTGTGGATCGCCTACAAGCTGCTCGTGCCCGACGAAGGCGGGGCCGAACACGGTGCCGGCGCCACGACCTTCTGGGGTGCGATGAAGACCATCGTGATCGCCGACGCGCTGATGGGCGTGGACAACGTGCTCGGCGTGGCCGGTGCAGCCAAGGGCAGCATGGAGCTCGTCGTGATCGGCCTGTTGATCAGCGTGCCGATCGTTGTGTGGGGCAGCACGCTGGTGCTCAAGCTGGTCGAGCGCTTTCCGGTCATCACCTACCTCGGCGCGGGCGTGCTGGCCTACACCGCGGCGCACATGATCGTCGGCGAGCCGCTGCTGAAGAGCCAGTTCGACGAGAGCCTCGTCGGCCGCATCGCGGTCCATGGCGTGCTGATCGCCGGTGTGCTCGTCGCAGGTTGGTGGACGGCGCGTTCGCGCCGCTTGCGGCAGGCGTGCTAACGTGCTCGCGCATGAGCAGGCACACCATGCGCACTGACAACGCCGGGCCCCCTCGGCACCGCCGATGCTGAACGGGTCGCCCGGCGGCTGGGTGGTCGCGGTGCTCGTCATCGCGGTCGCGTACTGGCTGGGCTGGCGCGCCGGATCGCGCCACCCGCGCGACGCCGACCGGCCGGCCGCAGTGCCCCGGCCACCGGCCGGAGCCGAGGACCGCGCATCTGCAGAGCCCGACGCGCCAACACTGCGCCCCGACCGTGCGAGCCTCGGCCGCTACCGCATCGAGCGCGAACTCGGGCGCGGGTCGATGGGCACCGTCTACCTCGGGCAGGACCCGCAGATCGGCCGCGCGGTGGCGATCAAGACCATGCGTCTGAGCCGGGAGTTCGACGGCCACGAACTGGTCGAGGCGCGCGCGCGCTTCTTTCGCGAAGCCGAAATGGCCGGGCGGCTGCGCCACCCCGACATCGTCACGATCTTCGACGCCGGCGAAGAGGCCGGGCTGGCCTACATCGCGATGGAGTACGTGACCGGCCACGATTTGTTGCGCCACACGCTGCCTGGCACGCTGCTGCCGGTGCCGATCGTGCTGGACACGCTCGCCCGCGTGGCGCTCGCGCTGGCCTACGCGCACGTCCAGGGTGTCGTGCACCGCGACATCAAGCCGGCCAACGTGATGATCGACGCCACGACCGGAGGCATCAAGGTCATGGACTTCGGCATCGCCAGCATCACCAACGCCTGCCGCACGCGGACCGGCATGGTGCTGGGCACGCCCTCGTTCATGTCGCCCGAGCAGCTCGCCGGACGCCGGGCCGATGGCCGCTCCGACCTCTACTCGCTGGGAGTGATGATGTTCCAGCTCCTGACCGGCGCGCTGCCGCACGCCTCGGACTCGATGGCGCAGCTCATGTACCAGATCGCCAACGACCCCGCTCCCGATGTGCGCACGCTGCGGCCCGAGCTGCCGGAGGAACTGGCCAACGTGGTGGCGCTCGCGCTCGAGAAGCGGCCCGAGGTTCGCTACGCCGACGGTGGCCAGATGGCCACCGATCTGCGCGCCGTCGCGGCGCTGATGGCCGCATCGTCGGCGCGGCGCTCGTGACCGACGCCCAAAAAGGTGCCGTATTGGTGACAACCGCGAGAAGAACGCCCGCTGATCCGATGCACAATGACGCCTACCGACCCGAGCTCGCATGCTTGCACGCGCCCCGTCCATGACCTTTGAGTTCTTCAGCGCCACCGACACCGGCCGGGCGCGCAACAACAACGAAGACTCGGTGGCAGTGGACGAGCCCACGGCGCTCGTCGTGCTGGCTGACGGCATGGGCGGCTACAACGCCGGCGAGGTGGCGAGCGGGATGGCCACCTCGTTCATCAAGTCCGAACTCGGCCGCTGGCTGTCCGAGGCCTCCGAGAACGCGACCGACACCGATGTGCGCCGCGCGATGGACATCTGCGTCGACAACGCCAACCGCGCGATCTTCAACGCGGCCAATTCCAATCCGCAATATGCCGGCATGGGCACCACGCTCGTCGTCGGCGTGTTTCGTGATGCACGGCTGCTGATGGGCCATGTCGGCGACTCGCGCGCCTACCGGCTGCGGGCCTCGCGCCTGACCCAGATCACGCACGACCACTCGCTGCTGCAGGAGCAGATCGACTCCGGCCTGATCACCGCCGAGCAGGCCGCGTTCTCGGCCAACAAGAACCTCGTCACGCGGGCGGTGGGTGTCGAAGACACCGTGCTGCTGGAGACACACCTGCACGACGTGCTGCCCGGCGATACCTACCTGCTATGCTCGGACGGGTTGTCCGACATGCTGGACGACGAGAGCATTCAGCAGTTGCTGGTGAGTGCCGAGACGCTGCCCGAGGCCGCGGGCGCGCTGATCGACGCGGCCAACGATGCGGGCGGCAAGGATAATATTTCGGTCGTGCTGGCGCGCGTTCGCGGGTCCGCCGGCGCGACGCGGTCGTGGTGGCCCTTCCGCCGCTGACATCGCAGTCGGGCAAAGACTTAGACACAAGAGGTCAAAGAGCATGGGCAAACTGGTCGTATCGCTGGACGGTGTGGTGATCAAGGAAGTTCAGATCACCAAGGACAAGACCACGCTCGGCCGGCGGCCCTACAACGACATCGTCATCGACAACCTCGCCGTCAGCGGCGAGCACGCCGTGCTGCAGATGGTCGGCGCCGATGTCTTCATCGAAGACCTCAACAGCACCAACGGCACCTACATCAACGGCAAGGCCGTCAAGAAGCAGCTGCTCAGTCATAACGACACGGTCGAGATCGGCAAGTACAAGATCAAGTTCATGGTCGAGGACGGCACCGACTACGAGAAGACCATGATCATGAAGCCCGGCCAGCGCCCGCCCGCGCCTGGCGCGCAGCCGTCGAGCTCCGGCTTCGGTGGTTCGGGCTTCGGTGCGCTCGGTGGCTCGACCACACCGGCGTCCATCCGTGTGCTCAACGGCGCTGCGGCCGGCCGCGAGGTGGCGCTGACCAAGGTCGTCACCACCGTCGGCAAGCCCGGTGTGCAGGTCGCCTCGATCACCAAGCGCCCCGGGGGCTACGTGCTCGCGCACGTCGAGGGCTCGTTGCAGCCCACCGTCAACGGCAACCCCGTGACCGGCGAGACCGTGCACCTGAAGAACGGCGACGTGATCGAGCTCGCCGGCACGCAGATGCAGTTCGTCCAGGCCTGACCTCACGCGTCTGCCGGGCTCGGGGATGACTTCCCGCAGCCTCCTGTGGCGCGCACTGCGCGTCGCGCTGCTGCTGGCTGTCGTGCTGGCCGCCCTCGGGCATGCGAGCGGCGTGTGGCCGCTGCGCTTCGTCACCGCGCTCGACCTGGCGATCAGCGACGCACGCCTGCGCGCGCTGATGCCGCGCACACCCGACCCGCGCATCGTCATCGTCGACATCGACGAGAAGAGCCTTGCCGCGGTCGGCCGCTGGCCCTGGGGACGCGACCGGCTGGCTGCCCTCAACGACGAACTGTTCGAGCGCCAGCACGCCGCCGTGGTCGGCTTCGACGTGGTGTTCGCCGAGCCGGACGCGAGCTCCGGCCTGCCCGCGCTCGAGCGTCTCGCCGCACGGTCGTCCGAGCTGGCGCGGCTGCTCACCGCACAGCGCGCCGAGCTCGACTTCGATGCCCGCTTCGCGCGCTCGCTGGCGGGTCGTCCGATCGTGCTCGGCTACTACCTCACGGATGTGCGCGATGGCCGCCGAATCGGTGTGCTGCCGGCGCCTGTGTTCGACACGGCCGCGTTGCAGGGTCGACCCATCGCCTTCACGCGGTGGGACGGCTACGCCGCGAATCTCCCCGCGTTCGCCCGCGCCGCGCCGGCCGCGGGCTACTTCAACAACGTGCCCGACCCCGACGGCCTGGTGCGCAGCGTGCCGCTGATCGCCGAGGTCGAGCACCGGCACTACGAGTCGCTGGGGTTGGCGATGTTTCGCGTCTTCACCGGCATGCCGGCGGTGCGGCCCGGGTTGCCGACCGAGCGCCTGCTGCCGCGCGACTACAACGCGCTGACGAGCGTGTTGCTCGAGCAAGGCAATGCCGGGATCGCGATCCCCGTCGATGCCAGCGTGCATGTCCGCGTGCCGTACCGCGGCGCCGGTGGGCCGCGCGGTGGCTCGTTCGAGTATGTCTCCGCGAGCGATCTGCTCCAGGGCCGCATCACCGCGGATCACCTGAAGGGCAAGCTTGTGCTCATCGGCAGCAGCGCGCCCGGTGTCTACGACCAACGGGCCACACCGGTGGCCGATGTGTACCCCGGTGTCGAGGTCCACGCGAACCTGCTGTCGGGCCTGCTCGACGGCCGCCTGCCGGTCCAGCCCGACTGGGCCAGCAGCTTCGAGGTGCTGCAGCTGTTGCTGGTCGCTGCCGCGCTGATCGTGCTGCTGCCACGTCTGCGGGCTGCCCGCGCCGCGCAGGTCGCCTTCGGCATCATGGCCGTGCTGATCGCCGTGAACGTGTGGGCGCAGCATGCGCAGGCGCTGCTGCTGCCGCTCGCGTCGTCGCTGCTGCTGGCCGGGTTGATCTACCTCGGCATCACGATCTGGGGCTACATCGTCGAGGGCCGCAGCCGGCGGTCGCTGGCGCGCCTGTTCGGCACCTACGTGCCGCCCGAGCTGGTGGCCGAGATGGCCCGCGATCCGGCGCGCTACGACATGCGCGCCGAGAACCGCGTGCTGACGGTGATGTTCTGCGACATGCGCAACTTCACGCGTGTGTCCGAAGTGCTCGCGCCCGAAGAGCTGCGCGGGCTCATCAACAGCTTCTTCTCCAGCATGACGAGCGCGATCCGCGGCCAGCGCGGCACGCTCGACAAATACATCGGCGACGCGATCATGGCCTTCTGGGGCGCGCCGGTGACCGATGCCGAGCATGCCGGTCATGCCGTGCGCGCCGCGATCGACATGACGCAGCGGCTGCAGGCACTCAACGCCGAACTGCGTTCGCGCCAGCTGCCCGAGATCGGCGTCGGCATCGGCCTGAACACCGGGCTGGTCTGCGTCGGCGACATGGGTTCGAGCATGCGGCGCAGCTACACCGTGATGGGCGACGCGGTGAACCTCGCCTCGCGCATCGAGGGGCTCACGCGCCACTACGGCGTCGACGTGCTGGTGGGCGAGACCACCCGTCGCAGCGCGGGCGACGCCGAGTGGTACTGGGTCGAGGTTGACCGTGTGCGCGTGAAGGGCAAACAGCAGCCCGTGACGCTTTTCACGCCGATCCTCGCAGCCTCCGCGCGCGACCCCCGCTTTGCCGAGGAAATGCGACTTTGGCAGCTTGCGCTCACCTCGTGCCGGCTGCACCATTGGGATGAAGCACAGGCCACTCTGCACACTCTGCAAACCGCGTTCGCCCACTCATTGCTGAGCGGCTTGTACCGCCAACTCAGTGACCGCACGATCCACCATCGCGGCACGCCCCCGGCACCCGACTGGGACGGTGCCCACACCTTCGACACCAAATGATCCTCAACGTGCTCGGCTGCTCCGGGTCCATCGCCGCGGGCTGCAAGACGACGGCGTTCCTGCTCGACGGTGACGTGCTGATCGACGCCGGTACCGGCGTGGGCGACCTCGCGCTCGAAGCGCTGGCGCGCATCGACCACATCCTGATCAGCCATTCGCACCTCGATCACGTCCTGTCGATCGGCTTGCTGGCCGACAGCGTGATGCGGGTGCGCCGCGCGCAGGGCCGTGGCCCGATCCGCGTCCATGCGTTGCCCGACACGATTGCCGCACTGCGCACCCACATCTTCAACGGCGTGATCTGGCCCGACTTCACCCGCTTGCCGAGCGCCGAGGATCCGATGCTCGAACTCGTGCCTTTCGAGGTCGGCCAGTTGCTCACGCTCAACGGCAAGCGCATCGAGGTTCTGAGCGCCGCGCACACCGTGCCGGCAGTCGGTTTCGCCGTCGAGTGTGCGGCGGCCGAAGGCTCGACCGAGCCAGGCGCGAGCGACAAGCCGGGCTGGTGGGTCTTCACCGGCGACACCGGGCCGAACCCGCTGCTGTGGGAGCGGCTGCGTCAGATGCGCGTGGCGCACCTGATCATCGAAACTGCGTTCAGCGACGAAGAGCGCCAGCTCGCCCGCATCAGCCGGCACCTGTGCCCGTCAGCCCTGGGTCATGAACTGGCGCAGCTCGAAGGCAGCGTGGACGTCCACATCACGCACATCAAGCCCGGCGAGGTCGATGCCGTGATGGCCGAGATCGGCCGGCTGGGCACGGCGCATCGCATTCATGCGCTGGGGGCTGGGCAGGTGATGCATCTGACCTCGGCTGATTCGGCCCTCGAACAGTGACGATTTGTGTCGGGCGTGACCCGCTGCGTATCCCCTGAGGTCGGAGCGCCTGACCCTTTGTGTCAGCTTTGGGGCTGAATCTCACGGTTTCCCGCGGTACCGCCGTGGCATGGGGCCTGCATCTAATCCCCCCGTCTTTCACCCCACCCCCGTTCATTAGGAGCTACACCATGAAGCGTTCCATTCAAAAGGGTTTCACCCTCATCGAATTGATGATCGTTGTTGCGATCATCGGCATCCTGGCAGCGGTCGCGCTGCCGGCGTACCAGGATTACACGGTCCGCGCGAAGGTCACGGAAGGCGTGATCGCGATGACCGCGCCGAAGACGCTGGTTAGCGAGGCGTTCCAGTCGGACAGCTTGGCGGGTGTCACTGCTGCAGCGACGACCTACAACGCGGTTAATGCGACCGAGAAGGCCACCAAGTATGTCGCCGACATGAAGATCGATGACAAGACCGGTGCCATCACGATGACCCTGCAAGCTGCCGGGAAAGGCGGCGGCGACAGTCTGCCGACGACGGTTCAAGGCGCGACGATGACGATGACGCCGAACGTCAATAACGTAGCGCTTGCAGCGGGCGTGGCTGGTGCGATCGACTGGGCCTGCGCCAGCGACAAGAACGCGACCGCGACCGCCAAGAAGCTCGGGGCCGTTACCGTTGGCACCCTTCCCGCCAAGTACGCTCCGGCCGAGTGCCGCTAAGCAGCGTTAACTTCCGCTCTACCTGAAAAGGCGCTTCGGCGCCTTTTTTCACGTCCGGCCCCCCTGCGTTATTTCGAGTCGCGAGTGTGCGCCGGATGCAGTTGCTGACGCTTTGGGGCGCAGCGATATCAACGAGTTCAGGTCGTGGAGAGGCAAAGCGACCATCTTTGCCGCAGTTCTGTGGCGCCCCAAGCGTAGAAGAATGGCCGGCGGCAAAACGTGACTGTTTGTGTCGCTTTCCAGGTCCAATCTCACGGACTTCTCGGCGGTGGGCCGGTGGCATGGGGGCTGCAACTCAGCGAACGTTCCCCTTCTCACTGCTTGCGGAGTCCACCATGAAGCGTTTCATCCAAAAAGGTTTCACCCTCATTGAATTGATGATCGTTGTTGCGATCATCGGCATCCTGGCAGCGGTTGCGCTGCCGGCGTATCAGGACTACACGGTTCGCGCCAAGGTCACGGAAGCCGTCATTTCGATGACCGCGCCGAAGACGCTGGTCAGCGAGGCTTTCCAGTCGGACAGCCTGACCGGTGTCGCGGCTGCAGCGGGCACCTTCAACGCGGTTCTCGCCGCTCAGAAGGCGACCAAGTATGTCGCAGACATGAAGATCGCCGCTGCGACCGGTGTGATTACGTTGACCATGCGGGCAGCCGGTGCCGGCGGCGGCTCCAGCCTGCCGACAGCCGTCCAAGGCTCGCACCTGACGATGCAGCCGAACGTCAACGGCGCGGCCCTCGCGGCTGGCGTCGCCGGTGCGATCGACTGGGCCTGTGCGAGCGAGAGCGGCGCAACCGCCCTCGCCAAGGGCCTCGTGGCGACCGTGCCTGCGACCCCGCTCCCGGCCAAGTACGCTCCGGCCGAATGCCGCTGAAACCAGTTTGGTTCACGGCAATCCAGGGCGCTTCGGCGCCCTTTTTCATATCACCCGGGCCCTCTACACTAGCGCCCCATGCTGGAACGTCTAGACCTTCGGCGCCGCGCTCGCGCTGCCGGCGTCCATCTGCTGATCAGCGCTGCAGTCGCCCTCGCGGCTGCTGCTCTCGTTTTCGGACTCTGGTACCCCGGTATCTATCGCCTGGCGTCGGGCGGGCGTGACCTCTTCCTATTGGTGACAGGCGTCGATGTGATACTCGGCCCGCTGCTCACCTTCGCAGTGTTCAATCTGGCGAAGGGTTGGCGGCACCTGCGGCGCGATCTCGCCGTGATCGGTGTCATTCAGACGGCGGCGCTTTGCTACGGGTTGCATACGGTCTATGTTGTTCGGCCGGTGGCAATGGTCTTCGAGGTCGACCGCTTTCGCGTCATCGCTGCGGGCGACGTCTACCTTCCAGAGCTGCCCAAGGCTCGGCCGGAATACCGTACGCTGCCGCTGACCGGCCCGTGGTTGCTTGGCACGCGTGTGCCGAAGACCGGTGAGGAGCATACCGATGCCATCTTCATGGGCTTGCAGGGCATCGACCGTGCAAACCGCCCTGCGTTCTGGCAGCCGTACGCCGACTCGATGCAGGAGGCATGGACTCGATCGCGCACGGTGGGGGCGCTGGTTTCGTACTACCCGTCGCGGGCCGACGAGTTTCACGCCGGCCTCGCCGAAATGAACGCCGACGAGACCACCGCGCGCTTTCTGCCGCTGGCGGCGCGCGGTGATTGGGTCATCGTGCTCGACGCGCAGGGCAGAGTGCTGGGACATCTGAACGCCGATGGCTTCTTCTGACCTCGGTGCCCCCTCCAGCCCACGCGTCTGGCCCGTCTGCGCAACGCTGGCACTGTCCGCGCCCGCACTGCTCGCATTCAACCTCCCTCCATCGGCCACATTCCTGAATCAGGCTGCGGCGCTGGTTGGCTGGGGCGGTTTTCTGCTCGTGCTCGCCGCGGTGCTTCCGGGGCGTTGCAGGCCGCTTGGGGCCGGCCTCACCGCGGTGCTCGCCGCGCTCGCGCTGCTGATGGGCGCGTCGCTCGCGTCACCGCTGTGGGCTGGCCTGCCGTGGTCGTTGTCGCTCTCTGGAGTGGGCATGATCGGTGCGGCCATGCTCGCCCTGCTCGTCGGCGCCACGGCGCAGGCGCAGGGCATGGGCGCCGCGGCATTCCGCGTGCTGTGCATCGGCCTGGTGGTCGCCGGTGTCGCCAGCAGTCTTGTCGGCATCGCGCAGGTCTTCGCCCCAGACTGGCCCGATGGCGACTGGATCGCTCGCACCTACATTGCCGGCCGAGCGGTCGGCAACCTGCGTCAGCCCAACCACCTGAGCAGCCTGCTCGTGTGGGGCTGCATCGCGGCGGTGTGGCTGGCGGAGACCGGTGCGCTCAGGCGCTGGGTCGGCACAGCGCTGGCGTTGCTGTTCATCTTCGTCATCGTCCTGACCGCCTCGCGCACCGGTACGGTCAGCGTGGTGCTCCTGGCCGCCTGGGCGATCGTCGACACGCGCTTGTCCCGCGGCACGCGCATCGTCCTGCTGCTCGCGCCGCTCGCGTACCTTGCCTTCTGGCTCGGCACCTCGGCCTGGGCCGACTACAGCCGTCACGTGTTCGGCGGCGAGACGCGCTTCACGACCAAGGGCGACATCTCGAGCTCCCGCTGGGGCATCTGGTCGAACACCTCGTCGCTGATCGCGATGCACCCGTGGGCCGGCGTCGGCTTCGGCGAATTCAACTTCGCGTGGACGCTCACGCCCTTCCCCGGCCGGCCGGTCGCGTTCTTCGACCACACGCACAACATCGTGCTGCAGTTTGCGGTCGAACTCGGGCTGCCGCTGGCCACGGGGGTGCTGGCGCTGCTCGCCTGGGCCTTGTGGTCGGCCTGGCGCGGGGCGCAGGATTCGTCGCGCCGTGCGGCGCTGGTCATGGTGCTGATGATCCTGCTGCACAGCCTGCTGGAGTACCCGCTGTGGTACGCCTACTTTCTGCTGCCCGCGGCGTTCGCGTTCGGGCTGTGCCTGGGTCAGCCGGCCGTCGCGGGAGCGGCTCTCTCCGGCAAGGCGTGGCCGCTGATCGTGGCCTCGGCGCTGCTGATGCTGGGTGGCGCGGCGTCGGTGATCGATTACAGCCGCGTGGTGGCGATCTACGCGCCGGGCGAAGGCGCCGGCCCGCTGGCGCAACGCATCGAGAGCGGCAAGAGCAGCCTGTTCTTCGCCCATCAGGCCGACTACGCCGCGGCGACCACCGGCGATCACCCGGCCGATGCGCTGGCGGCGTTCCGGCGCGCGCCGCACAACCTGCTCGATGCCCGGCTGATGATCGCCTGGGCCAAGGCGCTGAACGAATCCGGCGACACCGACCGCGCGCGCTACGTCGCGCAGCGGCTGGCCGAGTTCCACAACGATGCCGCGACCGAGTTCTTCGCGCCGTGTGCCGACAAGGTCAAGCTCGCTGCTGCGCGGCCCTTCCAGTGCGAGCAGCCGTCGCGGTCGTTCACCTACGAGGACTTCAGATAACGCGCGATCGTCCATCGGTGATATTCTTACCAAGTTGGTATCGATCAACGGAGAGCAAGCTCATGAGCGCGACGGCGACCTTGTCGAAGAAGTTCCAGATCTCGGTGCCGAAGGCTGTCCGTGACGGGCAGCGCTGGGAGGCCGGTCAGCAGTTCGTCTTCATCCCCAAGTCGATGGGCGTGCTGATGGTGCCGGTGCCCGCGCTCGACCAGCTCAAGGGCATCGCCAAGGGCGCGAAGGCCACCGGCTATCGCGATCGAGACGACCGTTACTGATCGTGCGCGTCGTCGATACCTCGGCGTGGGTCGAGTGGTTGATTGGCAGCGCGCTGGGCAAGCGCCTCGCCACCGAATTTCCGGCACGGGAGGCCTGCATCGTGCCCACGATCGTGCAACTCGAATTGTCGAAGTGGCTGCGTCGCGAGGCTGACGAGGACCGCGCCGACAGCGTGGTGGCCCATACGCAAACCTGCGTCGTGATCCCGCTGGACACGGAGATCGCACTCCTCGCCGCCGAACTGCATCAGCGCCACGGGCTCGCCAGCGCTGACGCCATCGTTTACGCCACCGCGCAGAGGCAGAGCGCCGATCTGCTCACTTGCGACGGGCACTTCGAGGGGCTGCCCGGCGTCGCGTACTTTCGCAAGCGAAGCTGAGAGTTCGCTCGGCATCCTTCTCGCAGGCCACGGGCTCCCGCAAGTCAGTGTTGATCAGGCCGGTGCATCACACCAAATCGATCCGCCAGTGCACCCAGGTGCTTGTCCAGCGTCCATAGCTCGACTCCCGGCGTGAGCAGGGTGGACGCCAGCAACAGCATCTCCACCAAGCCGCAGCCCAAGCCGAACAGGCCTTCGTGATCAATGAACGCCATCGCCTCCCGCATGCTGGCCTGCTGGGTCTGCTGCAATCGATCGAGGTCGGCGAGTGTCTGAACCCTGTTGGGCGGTGTTCCGCACGCGATCTCGCCCAACACCAGCGGGTGTGCCAACGCGCGGTCACGCTCCAGCAGATCAGTCAGCACCGCATTGCGATGCCGGAAGTGGTCGACCCACACCGATGTGTCGATCAGAACGCCGCCGGTCACTGTTTGCCCGCGCGGCGACGGGGCACGCCCTGCATCTTCGGCATGGTGGCGCCGAGTGCGGCCAAACGCTTGGCCGCTTGGACCCGCACAAAGGTCTTGATCGCCTCACGGAATAGATCGGCCTTGTCCATGGACGGGTCGGCGACTTCCAGCGCCTGTTCATACAGCGCATCATCAATCGTAACGGTGGTTCTCATGTGGACCCTTCGAGCATCAAGAATGATGTCATCGTGCCTCGAATGAGATGCTTCTGCAATGGGTCAAGGCCGTTCTCACCCCGGTCTGCCTGAGGCCGCGACCGCTCACTCCGGTTCGCCGACGACGCCATCGCGATCCGCCGCGGCCCGCTGGGCGGCCGCGGCCACGACCTCCGTGAGCCCGGTGGTCCAGCCGGTCGAATCAGCCGTCCCGGCATCCACCCAGGCCAGGTTCAACACCTCGTACACCGGCCGCCAACCCGTCGCGTCACCGGCTGTGTGGGCGCGCAACTGCATCTCGGGGTTGGGCAGGTAGTGGCCGTTGGCGGTGCGCACCCACAGCCGCCGCGCCGGCTGATAGGCGCTGTGAACCTCGCCCCGCGCGAGCACCTGGTTCACGTAGCTGCGCTTGTGGCGCTTTGCTTTCCAGAGGTGATCCGGGAGCAGCGTGAGCGTGTCGTGCAGTTCATCGGCGAAGAAGCCCTGCCGGTACTTGTAGGCGCGGTGAGCGCGCCGCACGCAGGTCGTGCACTGCGTCTTGAACCCCGCCAGCATCAGGCTCAGGACCCAGTACTCGCCTTGATGTCGCTCCAGCCGCACGAGCCGGGCACCGGTCTGCACATCAAGCACCGGCGGCGCGAGCCGCTCAAAAAGCGGCGCGAGCGCCCGGCGCGCGAACTCGCCGTCGTCGGCGGCGCGGCTCAGCGCCGACAGCCACGGCGTGTGGCCGAACTCGTCCTCGAGCTGCGGGTCCGCCCCGCGCGCCAGCAAAGCCTCGACCAGCGCGACGTTGCCGGCGCGCGCGGCCATCGTCAGCGGCGTACCGCCGGTCGGGCTGCGGTGGTCGACGCCGTGCTGGTCGCACAGGCGCATCAAGTCTTTGAAGTGGCGTGCGGCGTAGGGTTGCAAATGGCGTTGGCGCAGCGCGGTGGTGCTGCGCCAGGCCTGTTCCCGCGCGAGATCTGCCGCCGCCCAATCCAAGTTGCCGCTCGGCGCGAGGCTGCGCGCCGGTGCGAACTGCGCCTGAGTCGCGAGCTGGTCGATCCAGGCCTGCTGCCCGTGCCACAACGCGTAGTCGAGCAGGGCCTGGCGGGGCTTGGCTGACGGCTGTGCCCGATCCAGCGCGCGGGGCAACAGCTCGCGCATCACGGTCTCGGACCACGGCGTCCACGGCACGGGCCTGGTCTGCAGGAAGGTCTCGCGGATGGCACGGGCCTGCTCTTCCTTGCCTTGCAGTTCGAGCTTGCGCGCCTCTTGCGCCCATTCATCGCGCGAGGAGGCCTGCACCGGCGCTGCGCGCTGCGCCTCATCGACCTCGAGCCCGAGCAAACCGAGCAGCGGGTGCGCCGTGTCGGACTCCACCAGCACCAGGCTCTCGACGGCGCGCGTCATCGCCACGTACAGCGCGTTCACGTAGAACTTGTACAGCTCGAGCGACTTGTCGCCCTTGTCGCGCGCGCGTCGATACGCGAGTGCGTCGGTCTGCAGGTCGGCGGCCGTGACGCCGTCGCACACATCGGCGTAGGCGGCGCGTTGGCCCGACACCAGCGCGTGCAGGATGACGTGCGGGTACTCCAGACCCTTGGATTCGTGGACCGAGAACACCAACGGCGTGCGAAAGTGTTCGCGCGCCGCGGGCTTGTCCTCGTCGCGCAGCACGATGACCGCGTGGTGCACCGAGGCCCGCGTGCGCGCATCGAGCTCGCGCAACGTGGCATCGCGCGCCGGCAGCAGCCGCACCTCGCCGTCTTGCGCCGAGGCGCTCTCGACCAGAAAGTTGCTCTCGCGGTCGATCGAGCCGAAGCGGGCGTGCTTGATCTTCAGCAAGGCATTCGCCAGCGCCGTCACCGCGCGCGTGTTGCGGAAGTTGGCCTGCAGCACCGACAGCGACTGGTGTTGCGCGGCCTCGCCGGCGAGCCCGTGCCAGAACAGCGAGCGCACGGCGGCCCACGAGAAGAAGTTGGGGTGGACGATCTGGTTCGAGTCGCCGCACAGCAGGAACTGCCCAGGCGCCTTCAGGCAGGCCAGCACGAGCGCGAGCTGCACGTTGGTCAGGTCCTGGACTTCGTCGATCACGACGAAGTCGTACCGCGGCTCGGCCAGCGCGCGCCATTCGTGGGCCACCAGGTTCAGGTCGAACAGCGCCGACTCGCGCAGCCACGCGCAGTAGCGCGCGAACAGCTGGTGCGCCGCCTCGCGCGCCGCGCCGGCGAGCAAGGATTGGCGCGGGCCCAGCGCCAGGTAGGCCGGCAGATCGAGCGGGCCCTGCGCACCCGCGCTGATCACACCGCGGAACTCCTCGAACACCGCGTGCGCGTCGACCTCGCCAAGCGTGCTGCGAAGCGTCTGGCGGTGGCGCTCGAACCAGGCGCGAAACGCCGGGAAGCTCACCTCACGGCCCATCGGCACGCGCAGCGTCTCGATGAATTCGCGGTAGCTGAGGAAGTCGACTTCCTGCGTGGTGTTCTCGTAGCCGTGCGCGTCGTACAGGGCGCGCGCCGATTGCGCCAGGTAGGCCGAATGCGTCACGTACAGGACCCGGCCCTCGGCCTCGCGCAGCTTGGTCAGCGTGACGGCCGTCTTGCCCGAGCCGGCCGAGCCCACGATGACCACCGGCGCCGGCAGCCGGCGCACCGCTTCTTGCGCGTCGTCGAAGACGATGGGCTTGTCGAGCAACTCGAAATCCGCGCGCTGGGCGTGGAGCCAGCGCAGCGGCAACGCGTCGGCCACCGGGTGGCCGCTGGCCGGGTCGGCGAGCAGCGGCTCGTGCTCGATCTTGGCTTCGTCGAGCACCGCACCGCGCAGAAAGCGCGACTTCTCGTACGCGTGGTTCTCGATCACCTCGAGCGCCAGGCAGACGGTCTCGTCGCCGCAGCGCGCGAACTGCAGCAGCAGCCGGTTCGCATAGTCGAGCTTGGCGCGCCAGTAGGGCGTGGGCGCGAGCTTCTTGACGTCGGCACTGCGGAAATCGCCGGCCTCGATGGCGGCGCGCAGTTTCGTGAAGGCCGCCTTGACGCGGCGCGTGTCGAGGTCTTTGTAGAGCAGCAGGCGCATGGGCGCCGATGGTAGCGGTGGCCGCCCACCGCCGCCCCGCGACCTCAGGCCAGCGCCGGGTGCGACCTCAGCCCGCCGGCGCGACCCAGTCGCCCGACTTGCCGCCGTGCTTCTCGAGCACGCGGATCTCGCCCATCACCATGCCGCGGTCGGCGGCCTTGCACATGTCGTAGACCGTGAGCAGGCCGATCTGCACCGCGGTGAGTGCCTCCATCTCGACGCCGGTGCGCCCCAGTGTCTCGACCTGCGCGGTGCAGCGCACGCTGCTCGATGCGGCGTCGATCTCGAAATCGACCGCCACGCGCGTGATCGGCAGCGGGTGGCACAGCGGGATCAGCTCGGCGGTGCGTTTGGCCGCCTGGATCGCGGCGATGCGCGCGACGCCGATCACGTCGCCCTTCTTAGCCCGTCCACCCGCGATCAGCGCCAGCGTGGCCGGCAGCATGCGGATCACGCCGCTCGCGCGGGCGATGCGGTGGGTCTCGCTCTTGGCCGAGACATCGACCATGTGCGCCTGGCCCTGCGCGTCGAAATGGGTGAGCGGTGAGGCGGGGGCTGAACTCATGGCGCGAAACAGTCTCGAAACGTTTGTGCGGCATGATAGCCACCGCCCTTCCCCTTGCCTCGCCCTTTGCCGAACGCCTCCACCCAACGCAGCCCGTGGCGCATGCGCCTCGCGGCGGTTGTGTGCGCCTGTGCGCAGGTGCTGGCGCCGGTGCAGGCCCAGAACCAGCTGCCCGCGCTCGGCGATCCGGCGTCCGAAGATTTCAGCATCGCCACCGAGCGCAAGCTGGGCGAAGAGATCATGCGCGAGATCCGCGCCGACCCGGACTACCTCGACGACCCGGTCCTGCTCGAGTACCTGCAGTCGCTGTGGCAGCCGCTGGTGGCGCAGGCGCGTGTGCGCGGCAACATCAGCTCCGACATCGATCAGCGCCTGGCCTGGGAGCCCTTTCTCGTGCGCGACAAGGAGGTCAATGCCTTCGCGCTGCCGGGCGGCTATGTCGGCGTCTATCTCGGGCTGATGGCGCTCACGGCCACGCGCGACGAGCTGGCGTCGGTGCTCGCGCACGAGATGTCGCACATCACGCAGCGTCACATTGCACGCAGCATCGCCAACAGCAAACGCCAGACCCTGCTGAGCCTGGCCACGCTGCTCGCCGGCATGGTGGTGGCGAGCCGCGCGGGCAACAGCAGCATCGACGCGGCGAACGCAGCCGTCGTCGGCAGCCAGGCGCTGGCAATCCAGGGCCAGCTGAACTTCTCGCGCGACATGGAGCGCGAGGCCGACCGCGTCGGCTTCGGCGTGATGTCGGGTGCGGGCTTCTCGCCCGGCGGCATGGCGGCGATGTTCGAAAAGCTCGAGCAGTCGTCGCGCCTGAACGATGCCGGCGGCTATCCGTACCTGCGCAGCCACCCGCTGACGAGCGAGCGCATCGGCGAGGCGCGCTCGCGCCTCGGTGCGGCGCCCGCGGTCGCACCGAACGGCCGACTCGAACACAGCATCGCGCAGGCCCGTGCGCGGGTGATGATGGATTCGCGCTTCGATGCACTGCGCCGCTGGCAGGCACTCGACGGCGATCGCCTCGCCTCGACGACCACCGACAAGCTGATCAACCTGTATGAGAGCGCGCTCGCCTCGACGCTGCTGCGCGACTGGGCGCGCGCCGATGTGGCGATCGCGGGCGCTCTGCAGCTCACCCAGGGCGCGGCGCCGAGGGATGCACGCGCCGAACGCGCCCTGGCGCTGCTCAGCGTGCAATCGCTGCTCGCCCGCGGTGATGTCAGTCGCGCCAACGCGGCACTTGCGCCGTACGCCGCCGATGGCTCGCGGCCGACGCTGCTGCTGAGTGCGCAAGCCGCCCTCGCGGGCGCGTCGCCCGACAGCACCACAGTCAAACAAAGCGCCGACCAGCTCCAGACCTGGGTCGCGACGCACCCGCGCGACGCGCTCGCGTGGACAGCGCTGAGCCAGTCCCAGGAGCGCCTCGGGCAGCCGCTGCGTGCGCTGCGCTCGGATGCCGAGTCGCGCGTCGCGCTCGGCGACTTCGACGGTGCCGTCGAGCGCTTGCATGCCGGCCAGCGCCGCGCGCGCAGCGGCGGGTCGGTGGACTTCATCGATGTGTCGGTGATCGATGCGCGGCTGCGCGATGTCGAGCTGCTGCGACGGCAGCGCAAGGACGACGAGAAGTCGCTCCGATAGCGTGAATCGGGCCAGCGCCGGGCCGCCCCAAGCGGCCCGAGCACCCGCTCGGCGGGTGGCCTCGCGTACCCGCGGGCCGGGTGCTCTATGAACTTAGACTCGCGTGCACTTTGAACGCGACTCTCGGAGAGCCCTGATGCGATCGATCCTCACCGCCGTGGCGGCACTGCTCGCCGCCACGAACACCTTCGCCGCCACCATTGCGAGCGTCACGCCGCAAGGCGAAGTCGCCCAGGTGCGGCAGGTCACGGTGAAGTTCTCGGAAGCGGTCGTGCCGTTCGGCGACCTGCGCCTGCCGGACCCGGTGACGCTCGCCTGCCAGGGCAGGGTGCCCGCCGGCAGCGGGCGCTGGGCCAACGACCGCGTGTGGCTGTACGACTTCCGCGAAGCGCTGCCGCCCGGCACGCGTTGCACGCTGAAGGTCCGCCCCGAGTGGAAGCCCTTCACCGCAGGTGATTCGTCCAAGCCCGGCGGCGCGCTCACCGGCGCCACCGAGTTCGCGTTCAGTACCGGTGGCCCGTCGGTGGCGTCGACCCAACCCTTCGATGGCGCGACGATCGAGGAAGACCAGTACTTCATGCTGCGCCTGTCGGGTGCCGCGGTCGAGAGCAGCGTGCTCGCGAACGCGTGGTGCGAGGTCGAGGGCATCGGCGAGCGCATCGGCATGCGTGCGATTGGTGGCGAAGCGCGCACTGAACTGCTGAAGGCACGCCGCATCGAGCCCGCACAGGCCGAACGCACGCTCGTGCTCGCCTGCCAGCGGCCGTTGCCCAATGGTGCCGCGCTGCGCGTCGTGTGGGGCAAGGGCATCGCCGCGGCGGCGAACCCGAAGGTCACGACGAGCATCGAGCAGCGCCTTCGCTTCACCGTGCGCGCGGCGCTGACGGCCGAGTTCAGCTGCGAGCGCGAACGCGCGAACGCGCCATGCCTGCCGATCCGGCCGATGTCGCTGCGCTTCACCGCGCCGATCGCGCGCGAGCTCGCGGCGAAGATCCGGCTCGTGCCGTCGTCCGGCGCGGCCATCGCACCGGTGTTCGACAAGGACGAAAAGTCTCCCGAGGTCAGTGCGGTCACGTTCCCGACACCGCTGCCGGAGAACGCGGCGTTCACGATCGAGGTGCCGCGCGAACTGAAGGACAACGCGGGGCGCACGCTCTCGAACGCGTCGACCTTCCCGCTCAAGGTTGCGACCGGCGACGCGCCACCGATCGCCAAGTTCGCCGCCGCGCCGTTCGGTGTGATCGAGCGCGCCGATCCGCTGCTGCCGGTCACGCTGCGGCATGTGCAGGGCGACATGCGGCCCGCGGCACCCGGCGGTCAGGTGCGCGTGAAGCGCCTGAGCACCGATGCCGAGATCCTCGCCTGGTACGCGAAGCTGCAGAAGCACCACGAGACCCAGCTGAGTGCGAAAGCGCTCGGCCTGCCGCCCGACCAGTGGTTCGAGCTGCGCGACACCGAAGACGCCAAGGGCAAGCCCGTCAAACGCCGCTTCGAACGTTTCGTGCAGACGCGCGAGGTCTCGCTGCTGAAGGCCGACGCCGGCGCGAAGCGACTCGACCTGCCGCAGCTCGCCGGCGGCGACCCGCGGCCGTTCGAGGTCGTCGGCATCCCGCTGGCCGAGCCGGGCTATCTCGTCGTCGAGATCGAGTCGCTGCGCCTGGGCCAGTCGCTGCTCGACAAGCGCGCGCCGATGTTCGTGCGCACCGGCGTGCTCGTCACCAACCTCGGCGTGCACTTCAAGTCGGGTCGCGAGAACAGCCTGGTGTGGGTCACCTCGCTCGACCGCGGCCAGCCGGTGGCGGGTGCCGAGATCGCGGTCAACGACTGCAATGGCAAGAAGCTGTGGTCGGGCCAGACCGATGCGCAAGGCATCGCGCGCATCGCACAGTCGTTCGGCGAGGTGAACTTCGCGCAATGTGTGGCCGACCATGCGTTGTTCGTCACCGCACGCAAGGCTGACGCGCAAGGTGTGGTCGACACCGCGTTCGTGTTCGGCAGCTGGAACAAGGGCATCGAGGCGTGGCGCTTCAACGTGCCGACCGGCGGCGGCGCGCAACCGACTGCGCGCGTCGCAACCGTCTTTGATCGCACGCTGTTCCGCGCCGGCGAGACCGTCTCGATGAAGCACTTCGTGCGCTTCGAGACCTCGACCGGCCTGGCGTCGCCCACGCCGGCCGATCTGCCGACGCGCGCGAAGATCGTCCACGAAGGCAGCGGCCAGCAGTTCACCGTGCCACTGCAATGGAGCGGTGTGCGCAGCGCGACCGCAAGCTGGAGCATCCCGCCCGCCGCGAAGCTCGGCGTCTACAACGTGGTGCTCGAACGCGAGACCGGCGATGCGAAGCGCCGTGCGCAGTGGGGCAGCGGCAACTTCCGCGTCGAGGAGTTCCGGTTGCCGCTGGTCGATGCGCGCGTGAGCGGGCCGAAGGATGTGGCGATCGCGCCCGCAGCGCTGCCGGTCGCGGTGCAGCTGAACTACTTCTCGGGCGGTGCGATGGCCTCGACCGCGGCGCGCGCGTCGGCGCTTCTGAAGAGCCGCTACGTCGCGTTCAACGGCTACGACGAGTTCTCGTTCGAGCCGCCGCGCGACCCCAAGCAGGCGCAGGCCAGCAACGGCGACGAAGAGGACGCGGACGCCTCGACCGAAGCGCGCGACGGCAAGCTCGTCGCCGACAAGCTCGCACTGACGACCGACAAGAATGGCGCCGCGAGCTTCACGCTGAAGGACCTGCCGAAGATCGTGCGGCCCAGCGAAGTCACCGCCGAGGTCACCTACAACGACCCGAACGGCGAGGTGCAGACCGCGTCGACCACGATCCCGCTGTGGCCGAGCGCGATCGTGCTCGGCGTGAAGACAGGCTCGTGGGCGAGCAGCCGCGGCCGGGTCAAGTTCACCGCGCTCGCGCTCGACACCAGCGGCAAGCCGATCAAGGGCCAGGGCATCGAGGTGCGCGGCCGGCTGAGCCAGGTGATCAGCACGCGCAAGCGCATGGTCGGCGGCTTCTACGCCTACGACAACCGCACCGAGCTGAAGGACCTGGGCGCGCTGTGCAGCGGCAGCACCGACGACCGCGGCCTGCTGCTGTGCGAGGCCGAGCTGAGCAGCGCCGGCCAGGTCGAACTGATCGCCAGCGCGAAGGACGCAGCGGGCAACCCGGTGCAGGCCGCGAGCAGCGTGTGGGTCACGAAGCAGGGCGAGCTCTGGTTCGCGCAGGACAACGACGACCGGATCGACGTGCTGCCCGAGAAGAAGCGCTACGAGCCCGGCGAAACGGCGAAGCTGCAGGTGCGCATGCCGTTCCGCGAGGCGACCGCACTGGTCGCGGTGGAGCGCGAGGGCATCATCGACACGCGCGTCGTCACGCTGCGCGGCGACGACCCGACCATCGAGCTGAAGATCGAGAAGACCTGGGGCCCGAACGTGTACGTGAGCGTGCTCGCGCTGCGCGGCCGCATCCGCGAGGTGCCGTGGTACTCGTTCTTCAGCTGGGGCTGGAAGGAGCCGCTCAACTGGGTGCGCAGCTTCTGGTACGAGGGGCGCGAGTACCAGGCACCGACCGCGATGGTCGATCTCAGCAAGCCGTCGTTCAAGCTCGGCGTCGCGTCGATCAAGGTCGGCATCAAGGCGCATGAGTTGCAGGTCAGCGTCACGACCGACAAGCCGCAGTACACGGTGCGGCAGAAGGCGACGGCTCGCGTGAAGGTGTCGTTCGAAGGCAAGCCCCTCGCGGGTGCGGAGGTCGCGTTCGCGGCAGTGGACGAAGGCCTGCTCGCGCTGCGCGGCAACGACTCGTGGGACTTGCTCAACGCGATGATCCAGCAGCGCGCGTGGGGCGTGCAGACCGCCACCGCGCAGAGCGAGATCATCGGGCGGCGCCACTACGGCCGCAAGGCGGTGGCCGCTGGTGGCGGCGGTGGCCGCGGCAGCACGCGCGAGCTGTTCGACACGCTGCTGGTGTGGAAGCCGCGCGTCGCACTCGACGCGAACGGCGAGGCCACGGTCGAGGTGCCGATCAACGATTCGCTGACGAGCTTCAAGCTGGTGGCGATCGCCGACGCGGGCACGCAGCAGTTCGGGACCGGCAGCGCGAGCATCCGCGTGACGCAAGACCTGCAGATGCTCTCCGGCCTGCCGCCGCTGGTGCGTGATGGCGACCACTTCAGCGCGATGCTGACCTTGCGCAACACGACCGCGCGCGAGATGAAGGTGCGCGCAACGCTGCAAGGCACGGCGAACAGCGGCGCCGAGATCGCGCGCACACCGCTGAACCTGCCGCCGCAGGACGTGATGCTCGCCGCGGGTGCGGCACAAGAGATCGCCTGGCCGATCGACGTGCCGGCCGATGCGTTCAGCATCACGTGGGAATCGGGCGCGGAGGAACTCGGCGACGAGAAGGCGAAGGACAGGCTGAAGGTCACGCAGCTCGTCTCGCCCTCGGTGCCGGTGCGCGTGCTGCAGGCCACGCTGCAGCAGCTCGAAGGCACGGCGACGATGACGATCGCTGCGCCGGTCGATGCGCTGCCCGAGACCGGCGTGAAGCGCGGCGGCATCAACGTCTCGGTGGTGCCGAAGCTCACCGGCGCGTTGCCCGGCATGCGGCGCTACTTCGAGACCTACCCGTTCATCTGCCTGGAGCAGAAGACCTCGAAGTCGATCGGCCTGAAGGACGCGAAGCTGTGGGCCGGCGTCGCGAACACGCTGCCGACCTACCTCGACAACGACGGCCTCGCGAGCTACTTCCCGCCGCGCGCCGACGATCCGCCGCGCGGCAGCGATCGCTTGACGGCCTATGTGCTGGCCGCGACGCACGAGGCCGGTTTCGAGCTGCCGGCGGCCGCGCGCGACACGATGCTGAACGGCCTGACGGCGTTCGTCGAAGGCCGCATCGAACGCAAGTTCTGGTCGCCGAAGAACGATCTCGACGTGCGCAAGATCGCGGCGGTCGAAGCGCTGGCGCGCTACGGCCGTGCACAGCCGAAGATGCTGGGCTCGATCAACCTCACGCCCAACGTCTGGCCGACCGCGGCGGTGATCGACTGGCTGGGCGTGCTCAAGCGCGTCGACGGCATCCCGAACGCCGCGAAGCGACGCGACGAGGCGAACCAGATCCTGCGCGGCCGCCTCACCTACGCCGGCACGACGCTGAAGTTCAGCAACGAGGACGACGACTTCTGGTGGTGGCTGATGGACAGCGCCGACGCGAACGCCGCGAAGCTGGTCCTCGCGGTGCTCGACGACCCGGCGTGGAAGGACGACCTGCCGCGCATGGTCGTCGGCGCCCTGAGCCGCCAGCGCGGCGGCGCGTGGCTGACGACGACGGCGAACCTGTGGGGCTCGCTCGCGCTCGACAAGTTCGCGGCGAAGTTCGAGTCGGTGAAGATCGCCGGCCGCACCAACGCGACGCTGGGCGACAAGACCGCGAGCCTCGATTGGGCCAAGCTCGCCGACGGCGGCACGATGAAGCTCGCGTGGCCCGCGCAGCCCGGCCCGTTGAACGTCGCGCAGGACGGCAGCGGCAAGCCGTGGCTCACGGTCCAGAGCCTCGCCGCGATTCCGCTGAAGGCGCCGCTGCGTGCGGGCTACAGCGTGGCGCGCAGCATCACGGCGGTCGAGCAGAAGGACAAGGCCAGGTGGTCGCGCGGCGACGTGGTGCGCGTGCGGCTCGAAGTGGATGCGCAGGCCGACATGACCTGGGTCGTGGTCAGCGACCCGGTGCCGGGCGGTGCGACGATCCTCGGCTCGGGGCTCGGGCGTGATTCGGCGATCGCCACACGCACCGAGAAGCCGGCCGGCAACGCGTGGCTCGCGTTCGAGGAGCGCAGCTTCGAGGCCTACCGCAGCTACTACGGCTACATGCCGCGCGGCAAGACGGTCGTCGAGTACACCGTGCGGCTGAACAACCCCGGCACGTTCGCGCTGCCGCCGACGCGTGTCGAGGCGATGTACGCGCCGGAGAGTTTCGGCGAGCTGCCGAACACCGCGATGGAGGTCGCGCCGTGAAGTTCGGGGGCGCCTGGGCCGTGGCACTGCTGCTGTTCGCAGCCGCCGCGGCGCAGGCGGTGCCGAGCTTTGCCGACGTGCGAGCCGCGCACCGACCGTCCGACATCGTGTTGACCGATCGCCACGATGTGCCGATCCAGACGCTGCGCACGGACATGCGCGTGCGCCGCCTCGCCTGGCTGCGCCTCGCCGACATGTCGCCCGCGTTGCTGCACGCGCTTGTGCTGAGCGAGGACAAGCGCTTCTACGAGCACAGCGGCGTGGACTGGAGCGCCGTCGCGACGAGTGCGTGGGGCAACCTGTGGAACAGCCGCACACGCGGCGCGTCGACGATCACCATGCAGCTCGCTGGCCTGATCGACGACGGCCTCGCGCGGCCGGGCAGCGGGCGCAGCGTGGCCCAGAAGATCGGCCAGGCCGTGACGGCAGCGCGGCTGGAGGCGAGCTGGAAGAAGAGCGAGATCCTCGAGGCCTACCTGAATTCGGTCGCGTTCCGCGGCGAGATCGTCGGCATCGATGCCCTGTCGACGACGCTGTTCGACAAGCACGCGAGCGGGCTCGATGCGCACGAGGCGGCGATCGCGGTCGCGCTGGTGCGCGGGCCGAACGCGAGCGCGGAGGTGGTCGCGCAACGCGCGTGTGGCGTGCTGCAGTTGCAGCAGCTGGCGTGCCCCGGCGTCACCGCGCTGGCCGCGACCGCGCTCGCGCGCAAGGGCGGCATGCCGCTCGGCGAGCAACTGGCACCGCACTTCGCGCGCCAGATCGTGCGGGCCGACGGCGCGCCGGTACAGCGCAGCACGCTGGACGCGGGGCTGCAGCGTGTGGCGATCGCGGCGCTGCGGCGCCAGCTCGGCGAGCTGAGTGGGCGCAACGTCGAGGACGGCGCGGTGATCGTGCTCGACAACGCGAGCGGCGAGGTGCGCGCGTGGGTCGGCTCCAGCGGCGAGCTGTCGAGCGCGGCGCAGGTGGATGGCGTGCTCGCGCGGCG
>JBDTVC010000030.1:0-29181 GCA_040007475.1 Burkholderiales bacterium | reverse complement strand
GGCGCGCGGCCTGGAGTGCCCCAACTGCGGCACCGCGCTCGAGGTCAAGCTGTCGACGACCCAATCGATCGTCTGCCACCAGTGCGCGTCGGTCGTCGACGTGTCGCAGGGCGTCGGCGGCGATCTCGCACATTACGCGCAGGCCAATGGAAGCGAACCGTTGATCCCGCTCGGCAGCACCGGCCAGCTCGCGCTGACGCGCGGCAATGTGCTGCCGTGGCAGGTGGTCGGCTATGTCGAACGCTGCGAGGTCGATCAGGCGCCGGACGACGAACAGAGCTTCTGGCGCGAGTACCTGCTGTACCACCGCACCGAAGGCTTCGCGTTCATCGTCGACGCGCAGGACGGCTGGAGCTGGACGGCGCCGATCACCGGCGTGCCCGAAAAGGCGGGCGGCGGCGTCAAGGTCGAGGGCGCGGTCTACCGCAAGCTCTACGACTACACCGGCATGGTCACCTACGTGCTCGGCGAGTTCTACTGGCAGGTCACGCGCAACCAGCGCACGGCCAACACCGACTATCAGGGCACCGGCAAGGATTCGACCAAGCGGCTGAATCGCGAGATGACCGGCAGCGGCGACTCCTCTGAAGTGATCTGGTCGCGCGGCGACACGCTCACCGCCGACCAGGTGCTGAAGGCGTTCAAGCTCGCGCCGGAGAAGACGGCGGCGCTGCAGCGCGATGCGGCGCCGACCGCGCTGAACGCGTCGTCCACGCTGGTGAAGATCGCGATCTGGGCGGTCATCATCATCGTGATGCTGCTGCTGTTCCGCTGCGGCAGCGGCGGTGGGTCAAGCAATTGCAACGACACGCTCGCGACCTTCGGCGAGGCGTCGGCCGAGTATCAGAACTGCCTGAACGCCAACCGCAGCGGGAGCGGCTACCGCTCCGGCGGCGGGTCGTTCGGAGGGTTTTCGAGCGGAGGCGGTGGGCACAAGTGACCGCCGTCCATTTCATGAATGCACAGACTGGAGGTTCGCCATGATGGGAATTGAGTGGATGAAGCCCGGCATCATCGTCGGCTCGATCATGTTCGCACTGATCGGCGTCGCGATCTTCTGGATCACCTTCGTGATCATCGACAAGCTCACGCCCTATGACCTGTGGGGCGAGATCATCGAGAAGAAGAACGTCGCGCTGGCGATCGTCGTCGGTTCGATGTGCATCGCGATCGGGATGATCGTCGCCGCCGCGGTGCACGGATGACCGGGTGATCGATGCCGTGAGTGCTGCGGAGCAGCGTGCGCGGGCTCGCCCGGCCGAAGTCGCGCTGCTCGCATCGGTCTTCGTCGTCGCGGCCTGCGGGCTGGTCTACGAGCTCGCGGCCGGCACGCTCGCGAGCTACCTGCTGGGCGATTCGATCCTGCAGTTTTCGACGGTGATCGGCACCTACCTGTTCGCGATGGGCGTGGGCTCGTACCTGTCGCGCTTCTTCGAGCGGCAGCTGATCGCGCACTTCCTGCGCATCGAGTTGCTGGTGGGCCTGGTCGGCGGGCTGATGCCGGCCGCGCTGTTCGCGTTGCAGTCACTCAGCAATGGGTCCTTCCGCTTCGCGCTCTATCTGCTGGTGCTCGCGGTCGGCATTCTCGTCGGGCTCGAGATCCCGCTCGTGATGCGCCTGCTCAAGCGCCAGAGTCGGGGTGACCAGAGCGGCCTCGGCCATCTCGTCTCGCAGGTGCTGACCTTCGACTACCTCGGCGCACTCGCAGTCGCGATCGCGTTCCCGCTGCTGCTGGTGCCGCACCTCGGGCTGATCCGCACCGGCGCGTTCTTCGGCCTGATGAACGCCGCGGTCGCGGTCTGGGCCCTGCTGCTGTTCCGTGGCGAGCTGCGGCGCTTCGCGTCGCATGCGGTGGCGTGTGTGGTGACGATTGCGGCGCTGATCGCGGCGTTCGCCGCGGCGGACCACGTCACGACCTGGGCCGAGGACCGCTTCTATGCCGACCACGTGCTGTACAGCGAGACGAGCGCGTACCAGCGCGTCGTCGTTACCGCGAGCAAGCAGGGCGTGCGGCTGTTCCTGAACGGCAACCTGCAGTTCCATTCGCGCGACGAGTACCGCTACCACGAGGCGCTGGTGCACCCGGCGATGGCGGCGCACGGCGCGCCGAAGAACGTGCTGGTGCTCGGCGGCGGCGACGGCATGGCGGCACGCGAGATCCTGAAGTACGCCAGCGTCGAGCACGTCACGCTGGTCGAGCTCGATCCGCACATGACGCAGCTGTTCTCGACGCAGCCGCTGCTGCGCGGGCTGAACCAGGATTCGCTGTTGTCGCCCAAGCTCAAGGTCGTCAACGCCGACGCGTTCGCGTGGCTGGAGCAGAACGCCGAGGTGTACGACGTGATCGTGGTCGACTTCCCCGACCCGACCAATTTCTCGATCGGCAAGCTCTACACATTGAGCTTCTACCGCCTGATCGACCAGCACCTCAGCGCGAGCGGCTATGCGGTCGTGCAGACCACCTCGCCGCTGATCGCGCGCAAGAGCTTCTGGACGGTGGCGACGACGATCGAGGCCGCCGGCCTGCAGACCACGCCGTACCACGCGCACGTGCCGAGCTTCGGCGAGTGGGGCTTCATCCTCGCAAGCCGCCGGCCGTTCCGCCTGCCCACCGCGCTGCCGGTCGGCCTGCGCTTCCTGAGCCCGGCCGATCTGCCGACCTTGTTCGACTTCCCGCTCGACATGGCGCGTGTGCCGACCGAGGTGAACCGCCTGTCGAACCAGGTCCTGGTGCAGACCTTCGAGGACGAATGGGGCAAGGTGCATCAGTGAGCCGCCGCGCCGGGCCGCCCCAAGCAAGGCTCGTCCCCTCGGGGGACCGGCCCAGGTACTCATGGGCCGAGGGGCTCTGATGAACTTGAGGCGGCGAGCATTGCTCGCGGCTGCTGCGGCGCTGCCGCTCGCTGCCTGCACACGCACCGAGCCCGCGGCGTACGCCGGCGGCTGGGTGGGCGCGATCGCCGAGCGCGGCCACCGTCTGCGCGACACAAAGTCGGGCGCGCTGCCGGTGCCCGACGTGCAGCGCCGCGCGCCGGTGCTGATCGTCGGTGCCGGCATCTCCGGTCTCGCGGCGGCGCGCACGCTGATGCGCGGCGGCGTGGACGACGTTCATGTGCTCGATCTCGAGGACGAGGCCGGCGGCAACGCGCGCGGTCATCGCCTCGCCGGCATGGCCTGCCCGCTCGGGGCGCACTACCTGCCGGTGCCGGGCGAGCAGGCAGTCGAAGTCATCGAGTTGCTCGAAGCGCTGGGCCTGCGCCACATGGCGGGTGGCGAGCCTGTCTACGACGAACGCCACCTCTGCCACAGCCCGCAGGAGCGACTGTGCGTCGACGGCCACTGGTTCGAGGGACTGCTGCCGCCGATCGAAGCGCTGCCGGTCGATCAGCGCGCGGGCACGCTGGCGCAGTACCGCCGCTTCGGCGCGCTGGTGGATCGCATGAGCGCACGCGGCGCCTTCGCGATGCCGACCGCGCGCAGCACCTGGAGCCCAGAGCTCGACGCGCTCGACGCGCTCGCGTTCGCGCCGTGGCTCGCCGCGCAAGGGCTGGATGCGCCGGCGCTGCGCTGGTACCTCGACTACTGCTGCCGCGACGACTACGGCGCGGGCGCGGCGCAGGTGTCGGCCTGGTCCGGGCTGCACTACTTCGCGAGCCGCCACGGCTTTCGCGCACCGGGCGACGGCGCGCCCGAGCGCGACGGCGTGCTCACCTGGCCCGAGGGCAACGCGTGGCTGAGCACGCGCCTCGCGGCCCCGCTCGGCGAGCGGCTGCACACCGGCATGGTCGCGCTGCGCGTGACCGAGGACCGCAGCGACGTGAGCGTCGATGTGTGGAATGCCCGCGACCGGCGCAGCGAGCGCTGGACCGCATCAAACGTCATCCTCGCGCTGCCGCTGTTCGTCGCCGCGCGCCTGCTGGCATCAAAGCCCGACGCGCTGGTGCAGGCCGTGGCGGCGATGCGCCATGCGCCGTGGCTGGTCGGCAACCTGCATCTCGACGACGCGCTGGCCGATCGCCCGGGGGCGCCGCCGTCATGGGACAACGTGATCTACGACCCCGCCTCGCCGCTGCCGACGCTCGGCTACGTGGACGCGATGCACCAGAGCACGCGCAGCATCCCCGGCCCGACCGTGCTCACCAGCTACTGGGCGCTCGGCGGAAACACGCGCGACGAACTGGCGCAGCAGCGCGCCCGCCTGCTGAACGAGCCATGGTCGACGTGGTCGCAGGCGGTGGTGCGCGAGCTGACGCGCGTACACGCCGACTTGCCCGCCAAGGTCCGGCAGGTCGACCTGATGCGCTACGGCCATGCGATGAGCATCCCGGTCCCGGGCTTGCGCAGCAGCGCGGCGCTCGCTGCGCTGGCCGCGCCGCAGCCGCGCGTGCACTTCGCACACACCGACCTGTCGGCTTACTCGGTGTTCGAGGAGGCGATGTACCAGGGCGTTCGCGCCGGCGCTGCAGTGCGCGCAGGATGAGATCGGCTCACTACAGCGGGCCCGGCTGCGTGTTGCGTCGATCTCGGCCAGACGCCGCGTAGAACCCGCGCTTCGCGTCGAGCATGCGCTCGTCGGCATGCGTCATCGTGGCTTCCAGGCGTTCGCCCTTCTGCGCGGTGGCGCAGCCCAGCGCCATGCTCAACGGCGCACCGGGGTAGTAGCTGTTGTTCAGTTCGATGAGCGACTGCACGCGTGCCATCATCGCCTGCCCGGCTTGCTCGTCGGCGTGCGGCATCAGCAGCACGAACTCATCGCCACCGATGCGCGCGGCGCAGGTCGGCTTGTCGGCGACCGTGGCCAGCACCTCGCCGGCACGGCGCAGCAGCGCGTCGCCGGCGGCGTGGCCGCTGAGGTCGTTCACCGACTTGAGCTGGTTCAGGTCGATCGCGACGATCGTCACCGGCCACGGGCCCCGGCGCTCCAGGCGATGGAGTTCGTCCTCGAAAAAGGCGCGGTTGCGCAGCCGCGTCAGCACGTCGTGCTTGCCCAGGTACTCGAGGTAGCCCTCGGCTTTCTTGCGCGCGGTGATGTCGATCAGCGCGATCTGTACCAGGCTCCAGTCGGTCTCGGCACCGGGCAGCACCGAGAAGTGCAGCAGCACGTTGAGCGGTTCGCCGTCGAGGCGGTAGTTGACGACCTCGCGGTGCTGGGTGAGCTTGCCGTTCCAGAGGTCGATCAGCTGCTCGGTGAACGCGGGCTGCATCTCGTCGCGAAACACCTGATCGAGGTTGCGCAGCAGCGTGGTCTTGTCGGGTGCGTGGAACATCTCGAGCGTGCGCCGGTTCACGTCGATGACGCGGATCTCCTGCATGCAGCGTTCGACGAACTCGGCGTGCACCTGCGTGAAGACGCGAAAGTCCTCGATGCCCTGCGCGCGCACCTCGTCGATCAGGCGCTTGATGGCGCTGAAGTCCTCGACCCACAGCGAGACCGGCGAGTGCTCGAACAGGCCGTGCGCGTAGCGCTCGGCCTGCGCGACGGCGCGCTCGGCGCGGGTCCGCTCGGTGATGTCCTCGATCGAGACCAGCACGCGGCGCCAGTCGGCCTCGGCGCCCGGCAGCACGCTGCCGTTGACGAGGATGTCGAGCCGCTGGCCGCTCAGCGAGTAGTTCACCGTCTGGCTGGCAAATCGACGCTGGCCGTCCCACAGCGCGACCAGCTCGTCGATGTGCGGCTCGAGCATCGCGTCGCGAAAAACCCGGTGCAGGTTGGCGATCAGGTGCTGCGTGTCCGAGGCGCCGAACAGTTCGAGCGTGCGGCGGTTCACGCGCAGCACCTTGAGCTGCCGACTGCATTCGGCGACGCGCTCGTGATCGGCGTTCAGGAAGGAGCGCAGATCGGTGATGCCGTCGGCGCGCCAGCGCTCGAACAGCGCGTGCAGGCCGCTGTAGTCCTCGAGCCAGAGCGACACCGGCGCGAGTTCGAACATCTCCTCGAAGGCGTCACTCATCGCGATTCCCGCATCAGCGCTTCGATCTCGTCGGCAGCGACCGGCACGCCGCGGCTGATCAGCTCGCAGCCGGTCGGCGTGACGAGCGCATCGTCCTCGATCCGGATGCCGATGTTCCAGAACTTCTCGGGTACGCCGGCCGCGGGCCGGACATAGAGGCCGGGTTCGATCGTCACGACCATGCCGGGCACCAGCACGCGCGAGGGCTTCATCACGACCGCCTGCCCCATGCCGTTGACCTGCTCGCACGGCGCTTCGCCGAGCGACAGGTATTCGCCCACGTCGTGCACGTCGCGCCCCAGCCAGTGGCCGGTGCCATGCATGTAGAACTGGCGGTACGCGGCCGAGGCGATCACCGCATCCACATCGCCGACCGTGTTGCGATCGAGCAGCCCGACATCGAGCATGCCCTGCGCGAGCACGCGGACGGCCGCGTGGTGCGCGTCGCGCTGGCGCGCGCCGGGGCGCGTGGCGGCGATGGCGGCGTCTTGCGCCGCGAGCACGATCTCGTACAGCGCGCGTTGCTCGGCCGTGAAGCGGCCGTCGGCCGGGAAGGTGCGGGTGATGTCGCTCGCGTAGCCGTCGAGCTCGCAGCCGGCGTCGATCAGGCACAACTCGCCGGCATGCAGCGGCGCATCGGCCGCGGCGTAGTGCAGCACGCACGCGTTGGCGCCGGCCGCGACGATGCTGGTGTAGGCCGGGCTCTGCGCGCCGTGGCGGCGAAACTCGTGCAGCAATTCGGCCTCGATCTCGTACTCGCGCACCGTGCCCTGCGGCGCGGCGCGAAAGCGCGCGCCGCAGAAGCGCATCGCGCGGGCGTGCGCAGCGGCGCTGATCTCGCCGGCGCGGCGCATCGTCGCGATCTCGTCGGCATCCTTGTGCAGGCGCATTTCGGCCAGCAGCGGCCCGAGGTCGCGCTGTGTCGCGGGGCACTCGACGCCACTGCGTGCGCGGCCGCGCAGCGCGTCGAGCCAGCCTTCGAGTCGGCGCGACACGGTGTCACCCAGGCCGAACGGGAACCACACCGCCGGCTGGTTCGCGAGCTGATCGAGCATCACCGAATCGATCGCTGCGACGTCGAGCGCCTGGTCGACGCCGAGCGCCGCGGGCGCGGCGTCGACACCCAGGCGCAGGCCGTCCCATATCTCGTGCTCCGGGTCGCGCGGTCGGCACAGCAGCGCGCTGGCGCCGCTGGCGTGCAACAGCAGCCACGCGGCAGGCTCGTCGAAGCCGGTCAGGTAGTGGAACGAGCTGTCGTGGCGATACGGGTGGTCGCTGTCGCTGTTGCGCGGCCTCTCGGGCGCCGTCGGGATCAGCGCGACACCGCCACCGGCGTCAAGCAGCGCCCGCGCCAGTTGTGCACGGCGCGCCTTGAAACGGGAAGAGTCCATGGGCGCACTGTAGCCGCCCGGGCGCTGCCGATGCAGCCCGTCGCCCGGTCCGCTACGCTCGCGCACTCATCGATCCTCACGAGAACAACGCACCATGCAATACCGACGTCTGGGCCGCAGCGGCCTGAAGGTCAGCGAACTGTCGCTGGGCTCCTGGGTCACGTACCACAACCAGGTCGACACCTCGGCTGCGACCGAGATGCTGGCGGCCGCGATGGACGCCGGCGTCAACTTCTTCGACAACGCCGAGGTCTACGCCAGCGGCCAGAGCGAGGTCGTGATGGGCCAGGCCTTCAAGGCATTGAAGTGGCCGCGGCTGAACTACATCGTCTCGACCAAGTTCTTTTGGGGCCTCTCGCGAGAAGGCAACACCGTGAACCGGATGGACACGCTGAACCGCAAGTACCTGATGCAGGCGATCGACGGCTCGCGCGCGCGCATGGGGCTGGACTTCATCGACCTCGTCTACTGCCACCGCTCCGACCCGAACACGCCGATCGAGGAGACGGTGCATGCGATGAGCGACATGATCACGCAGGGCAAGGCGCTGTACTGGGGCACGAGCGAGTGGTCGGCCGCCGACATCCGCGCCGCGTGGGACATCGCCGACAAGCACCACCTGCACAAGCCGGTGATGGAGCAGCCGCAGTACCACCTGTTCCACCGCAAGCGCGTGGAGCAGGAGTACGCGCGGCTCTACGAGGACATCGGCCTGGGCCTGACGACTTGGAGCCCGCTCGCGAGCGGGCTGCTGACGGGCAAGTACAAGGACGGCATCCCGCCCGGCAGCCGCGGCGCGCTGGAAAGCATGAGCTACCTCGCGAAGAGCCTGGGCGACCCGACGAAGAATGCGGCGGTCGCGAAGCTCGAAGGCGTGGCGGCCGAACTCGGCTGCAGCGTCGCGCAACTCGCGATCGCGTGGGTCGCGAAAAACCCGCGCGTCAGCACGGTGATCACCGGCGCGTCGAAGCTGTCGCAACTGCAGAGCAACCTCGGCGCCGTCGACGTGATCGCGAAACTCACGCCCGACGTGATGGCCCGGGTCGACGCGATCAGCGCGCCGCTGGCCCAGTAGCCTGACTCAGGGCGGGCGCTGGCGATCGCGCACGAGGCGCCAGCCCAGCCAGGCTGCCCCGGCGAGGACACCGATCCTCAACACCCGGCGCCAGCGGCCACCGCCGCGCAGCAGTGGCGCCGCGGTGCCGACCAGGGCCGCGGCGACGCGGTAGCGGCGCAGCAGGGCCATCCCGGCGCCCAGCCAGTCGCCAGCCGCGGCCGCGCCGAACGGCGAGCGACCGAGCGCGCCGGCCAGTGATTGGCCCGCGACCGCGCGCAGTAGGTGAGAGGGATGCGCGGCCTGCTGGACGCGGAGCATGTCGCGCCGCATCTCCTCGCGCCCGAACGCGATGCGCGTCAGCAGCACCTGCTTGCGGGCGTGGCGATCTGCGGCGGTCATTTCGGTTCGGCGCCGCGCATGAACGCGGCGTCGTTGTGCAGCTCGGCCAGCGTCTCGGCCATCAGCGGCGGGTAGGCGCGCACGTGCGCTCGCAGCCACCACCACAGGCCGGCGCCGGCGAGCGCATAGGCCAGTGCGATCCAGCCGAGCACGGCGTGGCCGAGCACCGGCCACAGCGCGAGCGCGACCCACGCCGACAGCGCGAACACCGCACCGCCGAGCAGCCCCAGCACCGCGATGCTCGCGACCAGCGTGAAGACCAGCCGGCCGCCGGCCTCGCCGGCCTCGATACTGGCCAGCTCGAGCCGATGCTGAACCGTGCCGAACAGATTCGCGCCGAGGCGCCGAAGCGACTCGATCAGCCCCGGTCCCGCGTCTGGCAGACGGCTCATTCGCGCATCAACGCCGGCCGATCAGCAGGCCGACGACGACGCCCACGCTCGCCGCGGCAAGGATCGAGCGCCACGGATGGTCGTGCACGAACTCGTCGGTCGCGCGTGCAGCGAGCTTGCTGCGGTGAACGGCCTCATGGCGGGCGTCGTCGAGGCGCTCGCGCAGCGCCTTCAGCTGATGCAGCGCCCTGGCACGCAGTTCGGCTGCCCTCTCGCCAGTGGCGCTGGCCGCCTGGGTCAGCATGTCCTCGGCGCCGCTGATCGCGTCGTTGACATCGGATTGCACTTCGTCGGCAGTGGCGGCGGCGGATTTGGCGTTCATGTCGAGACCTCCTGGGCGGTTCGTGAAGACGAGGGCGTCATGCCCTCTCTCCATCATAGTGGGGCATCTGGTGCAGCATTCAAGTGTTTCAGTTGTTCGGGCGTGCCGACGTTCTCCCAGCGGCCGCGGTAGACCTCGGCGGTGATCGCGCGCCGGCGCATGCCCTCGAACAGCAGCGGGCCGAGCGCCACGCGCGTACCCGGCACGATCTGGGCGCAGAGCGAGGCACGGCAGAGCGCGAGATTCGCGTAGGTCCAGCGCCGGCCATCGGGGCCGGGCTCGTCGGCCAGGCCGTAGCCTTCGGCGTCGAGGCCGAAATCACCCCGGGTGTGGAACGACGGGTTCGGCACCAGCCACAGGTGCGCCTGCGCGCTGCCGCTCGCGAAGCGGGCTGCAGCGGCCGGGTCGAAGTGGAACGCGGGCGCGTAGATGTCGCCCGAAACGAGCCAGAAGACGTCGCCGTCGCGCTCTGCGAGCAGCGGCAGCGCCTTCGCGATCCCGCCGGCCGTCTCGAGCGCGCCGCCGTGGTCGCGGCCCTCCATCGAGTAGTGGATCGCGATGCCCCAGCGCGTGCCGTCGCCGAGGGTATCGACGATCTGGTGTTCGAGCCAGGCGGTATTGATCACGATCTCGCGCACGCCGCCGCGCACGAGCGCCTCGATGTGCCACTCGATCATCGACTTGCCGGCCACCGGCAGCAGGGGCTTGGGCGTGTGATCCGTCAGCGGGCGCATGCGCTCGCCACGACCGGCCGCGAGGATCATCGCCTTCATGACGACTCCTCGGCCGGCGCGCGCCCGCGCTGCAGCGCATGCCGCTCGACGCGCCCGGGCTCGAACGCCCGGATCAGCGCGTCGAGCAGCGCCTGCGCCCGCGCCGAGTTGTCGGCGCCGAGGTTGCACACGTAGGCATCGAGCGTGACCGACGCGAGCTCGGGCCAGGTGTGCACGGCGAGGTGCGACTCGGCGAGCAGCACGACACCGGTGATGCCGACCGGCTCGCCCGCGGCGGCGCCCGGCGCGGCGGCGAAGCGATGGAACAGTTCGCCAACGGCCGTCAGGCCCGCCGCGCGCACGGCCGTGAGGCACAGGTCGCGCAGGGCCTCGGGCTCGGTCATCACGCGGCGCTGCACCGGGCAGTCGCTGAGGTCGGCAGTCAGGTGCAGTCCTTGCATTGGATGAATTATCCGGGCCCGATGGCGATCGCCCCGATTCGACCCCTGACCGGCCCCTAAAATGGCGGCCTCCCGTCCTCGCCCCCCTCAGGATTGCATGGCCTCCACCGCACCGACCCCTCCGACCAACCTCATGGCCAATGCGATCCGCGCGCTGGCCATGGACGCCGTGCAACAGGCCAACTCCGGCCACCCGGGCGCGCCGATGGGCATGGCCGACATGGCCGTCGCGGTGTGGGGCCGTCACCTGCGCCACAACCCGGGCAACCCGCACTGGGCGAACCGTGACCGCTTCGTGCTCAGCAACGGCCATGCCTCGATGCTGCTGTACGCGCTGCTGCACCTGACGGGTTATGACCTTCCGATGAGCGAGCTGCGCAACTTCCGCCAGCTTCACAGCAAGACGCCGGGCCACCCGGAACACGGCCTGACGCCGGGCGTCGAGACCACGACCGGGCCGCTCGGCCAGGGCATCGCGAACGCGGTCGGCATGGCGCTGGCCGAGAAGATGCTCGCGAAGGAGTTCAACCGCGACGGCCATGCCATCGTCGACCACCACACCTACGTCTTCCTCGGCGATGGCTGCCTGATGGAAGGCATCAGCCACGAGGCCTGCGCGCTCGCCGGCGCCTGGAAGCTGAGCAAGCTGATTGCGCTGTACGACGACAACGGCATTTCCATCGACGGCAAGGTCGCGCCCTGGTTCATCGACGACACGCCCGCGCGTTTCCGCGCCTACGGCTGGAACGTGATCGGCCCGATCGACGGCCAGAGCGCCGACACGGTCGACGCCGCGATCACGCAGGCGCAGTCGTCGGAGAAGCCAACGTTGATCGTCTGCAAGACCACCATCGGCGAAGGCTCGCCGAACCGCGCCGGCACCGCCAAGGCCCACGGCGAGGCGCTCGGCGCCGACGAGATCAAGCTCGTGCGCGAGCGCCTGGGATGGACCAGCGAGCCGTTCGTGATCCCCGAGCCGGTCTACACCGCCTGGGACGCGCGCGCCGCCGGCCTGAAGGCCGAATCGGCCTGGGTCGATGCGTTCGAAAAGTACGCGAAGGCCTACCCCGAGCTGGCCGTCGAGTTCGCGCGCCGCATGGACAACGAGCTGCCGAAGGGCTGGGCGCAGACCGCGGTCGACGCGGCCGTGGCCGCACACACCAAGGCCGAGACCGTCGCCAGCCGCAAGGCCAGCCAGCTCGCGCTCGAGGCCTTCACCAAGGCCTTGCCCGAGATGCTTGGCGGCAGCGCCGACCTGACCGGATCGAACCTGACCAACACCAGCAGCACCGCGCCGTTCCGCCTCGAGGCCGATGGCTCGAGCAACGGCGGTCGCCACATCAACTACGGCGTGCGCGAGTTCGGCATGGCCGCGATCATGAACGGCATGGCGCTGCACGGCGGGTTGATCCCATACGGCGGCACCTTCCTCACGTTCAGCGACTACAGCCGCAACGCGATCCGAATGGCCGCGCTGATGAAGCAGCGCGTGATCCATGTGTTCACGCACGACAGCATCGGTCTCGGCGAAGACGGGCCGACGCACCAGAGCATCGAGCACGCCGCATCGCTGCGGCTGATCCCGGGGCTGGACGTCTGGCGCCCGTGCGATACCGCCGAGACCGTGATCGCGTGGGCCTGTGCGATCGAGAACAAGGCGCGCCCGAGTGCGCTGCTGCTGTCGCGCCAGAACCTGCCGTACGCGCCGAAGAGCTCGCTCGACGGCATCAGCAAGGGCGCCTATGTGCTGGCCGAGCCGAGCGAGGTCGGCATCCGGAAGAAGGCGCAGGCCGTGATCATCGCGACCGGCTCCGAGGTGCAACTCGCGCTGCACGCGCAGCAAGAGCTGGCCAAGCGCGGCATCGGCGTGCGCGTGGTCTCCATGCCGTCGACCAGCGTGTTCGACCGCCAGAGCGCCGCCTACAAGAGCGAGGTGCTGCCCAAGGGCGTGCCGCGCATCGCAGTCGAGATGGGTGTGACCGACGGCTGGTGGAAGTATGGCTGCGTCGCCGTCGTCGGCATCGACACCTATGGCGAGTCGGCGCCGGCGCCGGTGCTGTTCAAGTACTTCGGGTTCACGGCGGAGAACGTCGTGGCGACGGTGCTCAAGGTGCTTGGTCGCTGAGTTCGCGGGAGCGTGTCGTGAGCATCTTGAGGCAATCCGTGCTCGCCGCAGTCAGCGTATTGCGCATCGTCGCGATCGTTGGGCTGCTGGCGACGGGAGGGGCCGCGCTTGCCGGTTCCGCGGAGCTGGAGGTCGAAGCCCCCGACGGGCCGTTGTCCTGCCTCGAGAGTTCGGGCCCTTCGGGTGCGATGCCGAGCTACCCCGCGGGAATGAGCTCGAACGTCGTGGTTCGAGTGCGGATGCGGTTTACTTCTGCCAGCGCGCCTCCTGTGGTCGACGTGCGTTTCAACAATGGTGCCGAAGCGTTCGCGGACGCGGTGCGGAAGCACGTCGCTGGCTATCGATTGCCCTGTTTGGCCGCTGGCCTAGATATCGACTCCGTTCAGGAGTTTCAGTTCATGAGTCGCGTCCCAGAGCCGGCCGTGTTGAAGAGCGCCGCGCGAAATCCGGACGGCTCGCGCGCGCTTCCCGAGTCGTGCATGGCGGGGGTTCTGGGTGTGCAAGATCCTGAGTTCCCTTCGAGCTTGGTGACGCCGGTGAAGGCCGGCAATGTCCTCGTCAGACTGACGTTCGCGGCGCCCGATCTGCCGCCGGCTGCCGATGTCCTCTACGACAGCGAGCAGCCGCG
Organism: Burkholderiales bacterium; assembly: GCA_040007475.1. Lineage (GTDB taxonomy): Bacteria > Pseudomonadota > Gammaproteobacteria > Burkholderiales > Burkholderiaceae_C > LMDS01. The sequence goes on along the minus strand of JBDTVC010000030.1, from coordinate 15,742 downwards.
CCTGCGCGCGGCCGTGCTGGACAGCGTCAGGCGCTATCGGATGCCGTGCCTGGTGCCCGGCGACTCTCCTCTGGTGGTGTCCAGGGCGTTCATGTTCAAGTACGACAGTGCGCAGACTCCGCAGTTCAAGTCGACGCTGACGCTTCAACAACTGATCCGGGCAGTCAAGGGGTTTGAACAGCAGAAGGTGCGCTTTGACTTCGGCACGATGGGGTGCCCGTTTCAAGTGAGCGTCGCTCCGTACCAACCCTATGCCAATAACCGAGTGCAAGAGGTCGGCGACCGCAAACCCGACCGCCGTGAGTTCCTGGAGTGGCTGCGCAACGTGACGTTCGATTTCCCGCCCGCCGTGATGAGGACGGCGATGGGGGAGCCGACAACCGTATCCGTGCCGTGCGCAGTGCTCGACCTTTCCTAGTTCCTGACCACCAGAAGGCAAATCATGACCATCAAGATCGGCATCAACGGCTTCGGCCGCATCGGGCGCATGGTGTTCCGTGCCGCCGTGCAGAACTTCAACGAGATCGAGGTCGTCGGCATCAACGACCTGCTGGAGCCCGAGTACCTCGCGTACATGCTGCAGTACGACTCGGTGCACGGCCGCTTCAAGGGCAGCATCGCGGTCGACGGCAACACGCTGATCGTCAACGGCAAGAAGATCCGGCTGACGCAGGAGCGTGACCCGGCGAACCTGAAGTGGGCCGACGTTGGTGCCGACATCGTCATCGAGGCCACGGGCCTGTTCCTGACCAAGGAGACCGGGCAGAAGCACATCGACGCCGGCGCGAAGAAGGTCATCATGTCGGCCCCGTCGAAGGACGACACGCCGATGTTCGTCTACGGCGTGAACGACAAGACGTACAAGGGCGAGACCATCATCTCGAACGCTTCGTGCACCACCAACTGCCTGGCGCCGGTCGCCAAGGTGCTCCACGACAAGTGGGGCATCAAGCGCGGCCTGATGACGACGGTGCACGCGGCCACCGCGACGCAGAAGACCGTCGACGGCCCGAGCAACAAGGACTGGCGCGGCGGCCGCGGCATCCTCGAGAACATCATCCCGTCGTCGACCGGCGCGGCCAAGGCGGTTGGCGTCGTGATCCCGTCGCTGAACAAGAAGCTCACCGGCATGTCGTTCCGCGTGCCCACGTCCGACGTGTCGGTGGTCGACCTGGTCGTCGAGCTCGAGAAGGAAGCGAGCTACAAGGAGATCTGCGCCGAGATGAAGGCGCAGTCCGAAGGCGCGATGAAGGGCGTGCTCGGCTACACGGAAGACAAGGTCGTCTCGACCGACTTCCGCGGTGAGCCGATGACCTCGGTGTTCGACGCCGAGGCTGGCATCGCACTGGATGGCACGTTCGTGAAGGTCATCGCCTGGTACGACAACGAATGGGGCTACTCGAACAAGGTGCTCGAGATGGTCCGCGTGGTCGCGAAGTAAACGCACTCGCTCCAACGACAAACGCGCCCTCGGGCGCGTTTTTCTTGGGCTGCAGTCGGAGCTCAGCGCCAGCGGTAGTGGCCGCGGTGGCCACCGAAGTAGCCGAAGCCGATCATCGGCGCGAAGTAGACCGGCGACGGCGCGTAGTAGTAGACCGGTTGTGGTGCAGGTTGTTCGTAGTAGATCGGCTGCGGCGCCAGGGTGGACGGCACCGGCGTGCCTTCACGCGGTTGATAGACCGGCTCGGGCAGCGCGCCCGCATCGGCCGGCTGCACGCTCACAGCGAACTGCCGCCCCGGGTCGCGGGCCATGCGGGTGCTGTAGCGCTGGCCGGCGTATTCGTACATCACGTCGTAGCCGACGACGCGCTCCTCATGGCTGCTCACGAGCTGGCAGCGCCGCACCGGCACTTCGCTGACCGGGCTGTTCGCGGCCTCGACCTGGTCGCCGATCACCGCGCCGGTGACGGCGCCGAGGCCGGTGGCTGCGGCCCGACCGAAACCGTTGCCGAGGTTGTGGCCGATCACGCCGCCGGCGATCGCGCCGATCACTGCGCCGGCACCGCTCGGGCGCTGCTGCACGATCTGCTGGCCGTCGCTGCACACCTGGCGCGGCACGGCGATCGAGGCGGTGACGGGCGTCGACGAGATCACGGTCGCCATCTCGGCGGCCTGCGCCGCGCACACCGCGCCGATCGCGGCCGCGACGGCTGCCAGACGGGGGAATGTGGGCTGCATGTGGGGCTCCTGGAGACGAGGTATCGCATCAGCATAACCCCGCACGACGCCGCCATCTCGGCGTGTTACAAGCCCTTGACATTACTTTGCGCGCTGGCGTGGCGTGCGGGCCTGTGGGGTTCTGCGGTGTGCCCAATAATCACGCTTCCGTGCGTGCGGACAACAAGGACTGAAGACGTGAAGAATCTCAAGTGGTGGGGCCTGGTGAGTGCAGCGGCAGTGAGCATCGCGCTCGCGGCTTGCGGTGGCAACGGCAACTCGTCGAGCGACTCCGCGTCGCTGCGCGTGGTGAACGCGACGTTGAATCACCCGTCGATCGATCTGTTCGTCAATGCGGCCGCATCCGTGTCCGCGACCGCGAGCGACACGGTCAGCGCGTATGTCGCACCGGCCAGCGGTGGTAACACGCTGCAGGTCAACGACGCCGGCGGCGGCACCGCCCTCGCGACCATCGTGCCGACGCTCACAGGCGGCAATCACTACACACTGTTCGCCTACGAGAGCGCCGGCGCTGTGAAGACCGTGGTGCTGAACGAGGACCAGGTCTTGCCTACCGCGGGCAGTGCGTACCTGCGCATCTACAACGTCGCGGCCGATGCCGGCAAGCTCGATGTCTACATCACCGACCCGAGCACCACGCTCGCGAACGCATCCAGCCCGATCAGCCTGACGACCGGTACGACGCCGTTCTCGACCGGCTATGCGCTGCAGGGCGCGGGCACGTGGCGCGTGCGCGTCACCGGCTACGGCAACAAGAGCGACCTGCGGCTGGACATGCCGCTGGTGCTCGCGAGCCAGCAGGTCGCGACGGTCGTGCTCTCGCCGACCTCGGGCGGCGTGCTGCTCAATGGCTCGACGCTGATCCAGCAATCGACCTACGCGGCCACGCGCAACACCAACGTGCGTGTGCGCCTTGCCGCCGCTGTCTCGGGCAGCAACAGCGTGGTGGCCGCGTCGGCCGGCAGCGCCGTCATCGACGCCGGCAGCCTGGCGCCGGCGTTCGGCTACTACGCGCTGGTCCCGGCGAGCAGCACACTGAACATCAGCGTCAACGGCGCATCGGTCGGCGCGCCGGCAACCGCGTTGGCGGCGGGCAGCGACATGACGCTGCTCGTCTACGGCCCCGCCGCGAGCCCGGCCGCTTCGCTGATCACCGATGACAACCGCCCGCCGAGTGACACGACCACCGTGAAGCTGCGCCTCATCAACGGCATCACCGGCAGCGCCGGCGCACTGACGCTGACCGCCAACACCTCGCTGGTGGCGGCAGGTGTCGCGCCGGGCACGGCCTCGGGCTACGTGGCCGTGCTGGGCAGCGCGAATCCGATGAACCTGAGCGTCACGTCATCGCTCGCGCCGGGCAACTACTTCACCAACGCCAGCAACACGCTGAACTCCGGCAGCGTCTACTCGGTGATGATGGGTGGCGACGCGTCAGCGCCGCAGATGCTGATCCGGTAAGCATCGGTAAAGGCCGCGTGAGGGGCGGGATTTCGTTGCGCGCTTCACGACGGCGGCGAGGTCGCACGCCCTAAACTGGGCGTTCGTTCCATTTGACGAGCCCTCGGGCGAGCCCATATGAAGATTGCCTTGCGCCGCCGCCTGATCCTGACCGCCCTGACCGCGGCATCGATGTGCGCCTCGGCGGCACTGCCTGCGGCCGGTGTCGAACGTGGGCCGCAGCGCAGAGTCTCGGCCGCCACGGTCGAGACCGAGGCGCGCGTGATCGTCAAGTTCAAGGCCGATTCGGCACTGATGCGGGCGCTCGCGGTCGGCAGCGCGCCCGCGCTGCCGCAGCATGCGCAAGCCCTGTCGGCACGGCTGGGGCTGAGCCTCACCGATGGCCGTGTGGTCGGGCCGAGCACGCAGGTGCTCAAGAGCAAGGGCCTGAGTTCGCAGCAGCTGGCTGATCGCCTGGCCGCGCAGGGCGATGTGGAGTACGCCGAGGTCGACCAGCGCATGCATGCGTTGGCGGCGCCCAGCGACCCGCTGTATGCAAGCGGCCAGACGACCGCCACGCCAGCGGTCGGCCAGTGGTACCTGCATGCGCCGACCAGTGCCACCATCGTCAACGCGAATAGCGTCGTCTCATCGATCAACGTCGAGCCCGCCTGGGCCATCACGACCGGCAGCAGCAGCGTGGTCGTGGCCGTGCTCGACACCGGCGTGCGCAAGGATCACCCCGATTTCGCGGGCAAGCTGCTACCGGGCTATGACTTCATCGCCGACGTTCCGACGTCGAACGACAGCGATGGGCGCGATGCCGATGCGTCCGATCCGGGCGATTTCGGCTGTGGCGAGACCACCAGCAGCTGGCATGGCACACAGACGGCCGGCCTGATAGGCGCGGCGACCAACAACGGGCTCGGCATGGCCAGCGTCGGTCGCAACGTGATGCTGCTGCCGATTCGCGTGCTCGGTTGCGGCGGCGGCTTCAGCTCCGACATCCAGGCCGCGATGCGTTGGGCCGTGGGCATCGACGTCGCCGGTGTGCCGCACAACACGACGCCGGCCAAGGTGCTGAACCTGAGCCTGGGCGCACCCGGCGCATGCAGCGGGCTATACGCCGACACCATCGCACAAGTGAACGCGGTCGGTGCAGTGGTCGTCGTGGCGGGCGGCAACGAGGGTCTGGATGTCGGGACACCGGCGAACTGCACCGGCGCGATCGCGGTTGCCGGCGTTCGCCACTCGGGCAGCAAGGTCGGCTATTCCGACCTCGGGCCGGCGATGGCCATCGCCGCACCCGCAGGCAACTGCGTCAATGGTGCCGGCCTGCCATGTCTGTATCCGCTGCTGACGACCAGCAACAGCGGTCTCACGACGCCCATGCCCGGCGCCGCCGGCGCGACCTACACCGGCGGCGGCGATGACGCATCGCTCGGCACGAGCTTCTCTTCGCCGCTCGTGGCTGGCGTTGCGGCCTTGATGTACTCGGCGAACTCCACGCTCACGCCGGCGCAGGTCCTGGCCGCGCTGAAGTCCAGTGCGCGACCGTTCCCGGCCACGGGCTTCGACCCGGCGGTGAAGGCCTGCACTGCGCCCACCACCGTGGCGCAGAACACGGAGTGCTACTGCACCACCACGACCTGCGGTGCCGGGTTGCTGGATGCGGGCGCGGCGGTGGCGGCCGTCGCGGTGGTCACGGCCAACATCACGGCGTCGGCGAGCACGGCGGTCGTCGGGGATTTGGTGACATTCGATGGATCGGCCTCGCGCCCGAGCGCCGGCAACCTGCGCTATCAGTGGAGCATCACGCCGGCCACTGGCCTGGCCACCATCAAGACCGCTACCGATGCATCGAGCATGACGCTGGAGACGAGTGCGGCCGGCAATGTGACCGTGACCCTCACCGTCACCGACGACGCGAGCAAGACGGCGACGACAACCTCCACGCTGGCCATCACGACGGCCCCCGCGCCGGCGCCGGCCAGCTCGGGCGGCGGCGGCGGCGGTGGCGCGATGGACCTCGGCTGGCTGCTCGGTTGGCTGGCCTCGGTGATCGGCGTCTGGGTGGTCACGCCGCGTTCGCGGCGGCGCTGAGCGCGCTGCGGATCAGGGCTTCACGCAGGGTGCGAAGCTCTTGCCCAGCGCGGCCGGGCTGATCGTCGCGGTGGCCTGCGTGACGAGTGCCGCGTCGGCGCTGTCGATGCGAAGCGCGTTGCTGCCGGTGGCAGGCGCGAACTCGACCACCCGTGCCGTGCGGATGCCCTGCTGCGCGAATTGATCCAGCGCCACGGTGGCGGCGCCCGGGTCGCTGAATCTGCCCAGCGACAAGCCCGGGGCGAGGGCAGCGGGCGCCCGCACTTCCTCGTACTGCAGCTTGCGGCGCTTGAGCTCCTCCACCTTCTTCGTGAGCAGTTCGCGGCTCACGTAGCGGCCCATGTAGACCATCCACACGCCGGGCACTTCGGTCTTCACCGCCCTGATGTTGGCGCCCGGCAGTGCGGCCTGCGCAGCGGTGCGGGCGGAGGCGAGTTCGCTGTCGCTGAACGGGCCGGCCTCGAGGCACGCGAGCGCGGTCGACGCCGCGGGGGCACTGGCGGCGGCGCTGGCTGCCCCTGCGGGCAGGATGTGCACCTGCTCCGGTCGCACCTGGCGCGCCAGCCGTTCGGGTTCGCGGTCGCCGGTGGAGCGGTCGCCGACGACGCTGTCGAGCCAGCCCTGGCTCCAGGCGTAGAACGCGAGGTTGGCGACGAGCAGCGTGACGACCAGGGCCCTGAGCACGCAGCGGTCCTCAGGCGGCCGGCGGCGGCGTGAGTCGCACGCTGACTTCGCCGCTGGCCACGCGCTGAATGCCTGTGGGGGTCTCGACCAGCAGCTCGCCCTGGGGCGAGATGCCGCGTGCGATGCCCTGCGGTACGCCCGCCAGCGTGGTGCTGATCGCGCGGCCGGCGAGCACATCGCGCGCCGCGAAGCGCTCGGCAAACGCGGCGAAGCCCTTGCGCTCGAAGGTCTTCAGGGCCTGCACCAGAGGCGGGGCGATGCGGGCGAGCACCATCGGCGGCGTGGCCGCCATGTCGACCTCGTTCAGCGGGGCAAAGCCCGTGTTGACCTCGCGGGCGTCGAACTGCTGCACGTTGATGCCGATGCCGATCACCGCGAGCCGCTGCGTGCCGGCGCTCACCGTCTCGATCAGGATGCCGCCGAGCTTGCGTGAGGTGTCGGGCTGGCCGAGCAGCCACAGGTCGTTGGGCCACTTCAGGCCGATGCGCGGTGCGGCGGCCGAAGGTGGATCGAGGGCGTCGGCGAGGGCGACGCCGATGGCCAGCGACAGACCCGACCAGTCGTCCGCTGCCAGCGCGAGCGCGAGCGAGAAGGTCAGCGAGGCACCGACCGCGGATTGCCACGCGCGCCCCTGCCGGCCGCGACCGGCGGTCTGGTGTTCGGCGACCAGCAGGCAAGGCTGCAGGTCGATCGCGCGGCGGCCGAAGGCGCCGCTCTCGACGCTGGGGCGCACGATGGCGTCCATCCCGCCCGAGCCCGTGTCGGGCGCGGCGCGGGCGCGCTCGAGCAACGCCGTGTTGGTGGAGCGCACCGAGTGGACGACCTCGACGCTCAGGCCCGGCAGCAGGGGTTCGAGCTGCTGCCACAGGGCCTCAGCGCCCCATTGGAAGGTCTGCTGCGCTTGATCCGGCATGGTGGTGCGACGAAGAGAGTCAGCGGCCGCGCTTGGGGGCGAGCATCGTGCCGCGGCAATCCTTGGTGCCGCAGCGGCACTCGAACTGCTTCTTCAGCTTCTTGGTGTAGGGCTCGTCGATGATCAGGCCGTAGTCGTAGAACAGCTCGATGCCGGGCTTGATCTTGCGCAAGGCCTTGATGAAGATGCGGCCATCGACCTCGTCGGCCTCGCAGTTGGGGGTGCAGGCGTGATTGATCCAGCGCGCGGCGTTGCCGCCGTACTTCGCATCGATCACGTTGTGCTCGTCGATGTGGAAGTAGAAGGTATGGTCGGGATCCTTCGGGTCGTGCGGGTGGCGGCGCAGCGCCTCTTTCCACGAGATCACTTCGCCCTTGTACTCGATCACCACCTCGCCCTTCTTGAGCGCGGCCACGCTGAACACACCCTTGCCATGGACACCCGACTTGCGAACCTGGATGCGACGCCCACCGGTCTTGGCGGAAGGGGCTGTGGCGGCACTGTCTTGCGTCATCGGAATCTTTATGTACATTGAAATCATGGGTGCGCGCGTGCGCGTGTGTGTACATGCGTGTGCGCGCGAGAAGCCCGGATTGTATTGATGCGGCGTGGCCTGCCACGCGCCAACCTTGAAAAAGACACATGACCAAGTCACTCATCATTGCCGAGAAGCCCTCCGTCGCACAGGACATCGTGCGCGCGCTCACGCCCACGGCCGGCAAGTTCGACAAGCACGACGAATACTTCGAGAGCGATACCTACCTCGTCACCTCGGCCGTCGGTCACCTGCTCGAGATCAAGGCGCCGGAAGAGTTCGACGTGAAGCGCGGCAAGTGGAGCTTCGCGAACCTGCCGGTGATCCCGCCGCACTTCGACCTGAACCCGATCGACAAGAGCAAGGGCCGACTCGGCGCGATCATGAAGCTCGTCAAGCGCAAGGACGTGAGCGAGCTGATCAACGCGTGCGACGCGGGGCGCGAGGGCGAGTTGATCTTCCGGCTGATCCAGCAGCACAGCAAGAGCAAGCACCCGGTCAGGCGACTGTGGCTGCAGAGCATGACGCCGGCGGCGATCCGGGACGGCTTCGAGCACCTGCGCACCGATGCGCAGATGCTGCCGCTGGCGAATGCTGCACGCTGCCGCAGCGAGGCCGACTGGCTGGTCGGCATTAACGGCACGCGCGCGATGACGGCGTTCAATTCGCGCGACGGCGGCTTCTTCCTGACGACGGTGGGCCGCGTGCAGACGCCGACGCTGTCGATCATGGTCGAGCGCGAGGAGAAGATCCGCAAGCACGTGTCGCGCGACTACTGGGAGATCAAGGCGACCTTCGCCGCTCAGGCCGGCGAGTACGACGGCAAGTGGTTCGACCCGAAATGGAAGAAGAACGCCGACGATCCGGAGGCACGCTCGGACCGCGTGTGGAACGAGCGCGACGCGCAGGCGATTGCCGCGGCGGCCAAGGGCCAGCCGGCGAGCGTGACCGAGGAGGCGAAGCCGAGCACGCAGAGTTCACCCGGCCTCTATGACCTGACGACGCTGCAGCGCGAGGCCAACTCGCGGCTGGGTTTCAGCGCGAAGACCACGCTGTCGATCGCGCAGGCACTGTACGAGAAGCACAAGGTCCTGACCTACCCGCGGACCGACAGCAAGCACCTGCCCGAGGACTACGTCGACGTCGTCAAGCAGACGATGAAGATGATCTCGACCGAGGACATGCCGGGCCCGTTGCGCGCATTGGCCGTGCATGCGAAGACCGCGATCAAGGAGGGCTACGTCAAGCCCAACAAGAAGATCTTCGACAACACCAAGGTCTCGGACCACTTCGCGATCATCCCGACGCTGCAGGCGCCGAAGAGCCTCAGCGAGATCGAGGCCAAGCTCTACGACATGGTCGTGAAGCGCTTCATGGCCGTCTTCTTCCCGCCGGCCGAGTTCATGGTGACGACGCGCATCTCGACCGTGACGGTCGATGCCAAGGAACACAAGTTCCAGACCAACGGCAAGGTGATGGTCAAGCCGGGCTGGCTCGCCGTCTATGGCCGCGAGGCGCAGGAGGACGACGCGAACCTCGTGGCCGTGGCGCCGGGCGAGATCGTTCGCACCGAGGACGTGGCGGTCAACGCGCTCAAGACCAAGCCGCCCGCGCGCTACACCGAAGCCACGCTGCTGAGCGCGATGGAAGGCGCGGGCAAGCTGATCGACGACGACGACATGCGCGAGGCGATGCAGGAGAAGGGCCTGGGCACGCCGGCGACGCGCGCGGCCATCATCGAAGGGCTGATCTACGAGAAGTACATCCACCGCGAGGGCCGCGAGCTGGTACCGGGCGCGAAGGCCTTCCAGCTGATGACGCTGCTGCGTGGCCTGGGTGTCGAGGACCTGACCAAGCCCGAGCTGACCGGCAACTGGGAGTACCAGCTCTCCGAAATGGAGAAGGGCAAGCTCGAGCGTGAGACCTTCATGGCCGAGATCGCGCAGATGGCCGAGCGCATCGTCAAGAAGGCGAAGGAATACGACCGCGACACGATCCCCGGCGACTACGCGACGCTCAAGGCGCCGTGCCCGAACTGCGGTGGGGTGGTGAAGGAGAACTACCGCCGCTTTGCCTGCACCGGCAAAGCGGCGGGAAGCGCCGCCTCCGGCGCCGTGCCTGCGACCGAGGGCTGCGGCTTCTCGATCAGCAAGATCCCCGGCAGCCGCGCGTTCGAGCTCGACGAGGTCGAGACCTTCCTGACCGACAAGAAGATCGGCCCGCTGGAGGGCTTCCGCTCCAAGGCCGGCTGGCCGTTCACCGCCGAGCTCAGGCTCGCGTTCGACGACGAGATCAAGAACTGGAAGCTCGAGTTCGACTTCGGCGAGGACGCGAAGAACGCCGGCGAATCGGGCGAGCCGATCGACTTCTCGGCGCAGGAGTCGCTCGGCGCCTGCCCGAAGGACCAGGGCCGCGTCTATGAGCACGGCACCAGCTACGTCTGCGAGCACGCGGTCGGCGCGAACGTGACCTGCGACTTCAAGAGCGGCAAGATCATCCTGCAGCAGCCGGTGGCGCGCGAGCAGATGAGCAAGCTGCTGGCGACCGGCAAGACCGAGCTGCTCGAAGGCTTCGTCTCGAACAAGACGCGCCGCAAGTTCAAGGCGCGGCTGGCCTACGACAAGAAGGAAGGCAAGGTGATCTTCGAGTTCGAGCCGCGCGCGCCGAAGGTGCCCGCGGCGAAGAAGGCCGCAGCCAAGAAGGCGGCGTGACCGCGGGCGGCTGGCCCTGCCTGTCGCTGCACGGCGACGCCGTGTGGCTCGCGGTCAGCGTGCAGCCGAACGCGAAGCGCACGGCCGCCGACGGCCTGCACGACGACACCTTGCGCGTGCGACTGGTTGCGCCGCCGGTCGACGGCAAGGCGAACCAGTTGCTGATCGACTGGCTGGCCGGCGAGCTCGGCCTGCCGAAACGCGCGGTGCAACTGGTGCGCGGCGAGACCTCGCGCCGCAAGTGGCTGGCGGTCGACGCGCCGCTCGATCAGGTGGCCGCGTGGCTCGCGACGCGCGTCGTCCTCAGCCCAGGCACATCACCGACGCCGTCGCGACCAGCTCGTTGAACAGCGCCATCGAGACCGCGCCCGAGACGGCATAGGGGTCGAGCACCGCGGCTTCGGAGTACTTCAGCAGCAGCGCAGGGTTCAGCATGTTCATGTTGACCTGGCCCATCGCCCAGCCAGCGAAGCGGCGCTCGGCGATCTCGTCGTAGGTGAGCAGCACCACGTCGCGGTGGCGCGGGTCGGCGGCGATGCGGTTATACAGCGCGCTCACCTGCGAACGGCCCCCTTCGAGCACCTGCAGGAACACGCTGCCCGAGAAGCACAGCACGCCGGTGACGCCGATCGCGGGGTTGTTCGTCGTGGACTTCTTCAGGATGGCGTGCAGCGCGTCGGGCTTCAGGCCCTCGGCGACACGGCTTGCGTACATCAGGCGGACCAGCATGGCGTGATTCCCTTCAGACTTTCTTGCTCAGCAGCGACAGGAACTCGCGGCGCAGGTTGGCGTCCTTCAGGAACGCGCCACGCATCACGCTGTTGGTCATCATCGACTCGTCGTCTTTCACGCCACGCCAGTGCATGCAGAAGTGGTCGGCCTCCATCACGATCGCCAGGCCGTCGGGCCGCACGCGGGCCTGCAGTTCGTTGGCCAGCATCGTGACCGCTTCTTCCTGGATCTGCGGGCGGCTCATGATCCAGTCGCAGATGCGCGCGTACTTGCTCAGGCCGATCAGGTTCGAGTGCTCGTTGGGCAGGATGCCGATCCAGACCTTGCCCATGATCGGGCACAGGTGGTGCGAGCAGGCGCTGCGCACCTTGACCGGGCCGACGATCATCAGCTCGTTCAACCGCTCGGCGTTCGGGAACTCGGTGACCGCGGGCATCGGCACGTAGCGGCCCTTGAACACCTCGGTCAGGAACATCTTGGCCACCCGCTTGGCCGTTTCGTTGGTGTTGTGGTCGCTGTCGGTGTCGATCACCAGCGCGCGCAGCACCTCCTGCATCCTGGCCTCGACCTCGGTGCGCAACTCGTCGATCTCGCCGTCGCGGATGAACGCCGCGATGTTGTCGTTGGCGTGGTAGCGGCACTCGGCGCCCACCAGCCGGTAGCGGATGCGCTCGGATGCGGGCAGCCGCGACAGATCGTCCTCGGTTCTGAAAATCGGAGTCGGTTGCTCGCCGCGCATGCGCTGCCTTCGGTGCTTTACACGGGACAAGGGTACCCCAGTGGCGCGGCATGCACGAAGCGCCGCCCGGCAGACCGTAGACTGCGCGCGGTGAATGACCCCGCGCCCACCGCCTCGCTGCCGCTCGCCCAGTTGCTGAATCATGCCGCCGATGCGGTGCAGGCGGTGCGGGCCGGGCAGTCGCTCAACGCGGCGCTGGCACGCTGCCCGGCACCGGCACGGCCCGGCACGCAGGCGCTGAGCTTTCATGCACTGCGCTGGCTCGGGTCGGCGCAAGTGCTGCGCGCGTCGCTCGCGCCGAAGGCGCCGGCGCCGGCCGTCGACGCGCTGTTGTTGACCGCGCTGGCGCTGCTCTGGCCGCAGGGCGGCGCGCCGTACGCCGAGCACACGTTGGTCGACCAGGCGGTGGCCGCGGCGAACCAGCGCGCGAGGCACAGCGCGGGCTTCGTCAACGCGGTGCTGCGGCGCTTCCTGCGCGAGCGCGATGCGCTCGTCGCCGCGGCCCTGCGCGACCCGCTGGCGCGCTTCAACCACCCCGCGTGGTGGGTCGATCGGCTGCGACGCGACTGGCCGGACCGCTGGCAGGCCATCCTCGAGGCCGACAACCAGCACCCGCCGATGACCTTGCGCGTCAATGCGCGGCATGGTGACGTGGCCGCCTACGTGGCGCGCCTCGCTGCGCAAGGCCTGTCGGCGCAGGCCAGCGGGCCGCACGCCGTGACGCTCGACCAGCCTTGCCCCGTGACGCAACTGCCCGGCTTCGCCGACGGCGATGTGTCGGTGCAGGACGCCGCCGCCCAGCTCGCCGCGCCGCTGCTGATCGGCACCGGCCTGCCCGGCCCGCGGGTGCTCGACGCGTGCGCCGCGCCTGGTGGCAAGACCGCGCACCTGCTGGAGCTGGCCGACCTCGACGTGCTCGCGCTCGACAGCGATCCGGCCCGCCTGACCCGGGTCCACGACACGCTCGGCCGCCTCGGCCTGAGCGCGCGGACGGTTGCCGCCGACGCGGCCGCACCCGCCGCCTGGTGGGATGGCCAGCCCTTCGATGCGATCCTGCTCGACGCGCCCTGCAGCGCCGCCGGCATCGTGCGCCGCCACCCGGACGTGCGCTGGCTGCGCCGCGCCACCGACATCGCGACGCTGGCCGCGCTCCAGGCCCGGTTGCTCGATGCCCTGTGGCCGCTGCTCAAACCCGCTGGCCGACTGCTGTACTGCACGTGTTCGGTGTTCAAGGCCGAGGGTCAGGACCAGATCGACGCTTTTTTGCAACGCGAGCCCGGTGCGCACCTCGCCGCCAGCCCGGCATCGCCCGGTCATCTGCTGCCGCTACCCGACAATGGGGCCGAGCGCCCAGCGCACGACTTCAGTGCGGCCGCGGACGGATTTTTCTATGCGTTGATAGCGAAGACCTGAGGTTTCGGGGCCATGACCGGTGCGGCACGACAACACGACACAACAAGGCTCCGTGCCTGGCGCGTGGCCGCCGCGTTGCTGGTGTTCGTGCTGTGCTGTGCCGGCGCGCTCTGGCCCGCCGCCGCACGCGCTGCCGAGCCCGAGATCACCGCGTTCGAGCTGACCCACAACGACGAAGGCGTGCTGCTGAGCTACGGCGTGAACCTGGAGCTCTCGCGCAGCGTCGACGAGGCCCTGAGCAAGGCGGTGCCCTTGTTCTTCGTGGCCGAGGCCGAGGTGTTCCGCAATCGCTTCTACTGGCGCGACCAGCGCATCGCCTACGCCGTGCGCCGCTGGCGCATCGTGTTCCAGCCGCTCACCTCGACGTATCGGGTCACTTTCGATGGTGGCCTGAGCCAGAACTACGCGACGCGGGTCGAAGCCTTCACGGCGATCAGCCGCAGCGCGCGCTGGAAGATCGCCGAGCCCGGGCAGATCGACGACGGCGGGCGGCACTACGTCGAATTCAGCTTCCGCCTCGACACCGCGCAGCTACCGCGCCCGATGCAGATCGGCATCGGCGGCCAGGCCGACTGGTCGATGACGGTGCAGCGGACGCAGAAGATCAACTAGGGGCTGACGGCCTGCCATGACCAAAGCGACGCGCTGGGCGTGGATCATCTCCACCGTGGCGGCCACGGGCGCCGGGCTCGTGCTCGCGTTCCTGTTGTCGATCGCCACCAACAACCCGGCGCTGTACGAGCGGCACTACGTCTGGCTGTTCTGGGTCAACCTCACGGTGGCCACGCTGCTGGTGTTCGTGATCGCCATTGCCGCGGTGCGGCTGCTGTTGCGGGTCAGGCGCGGCAAGTTCGGCAGCCGGCTGCTGCTCAAGCTCGCGGCGATCTTCGCGCTCGTCGGCGTGGTGCCGGGCGTGCTGATCTACACCGTGAGCTACCAGTTTGTCTCGCGCAGCATCGAAAGCTGGTTCGACGTCAAGGTCGAGACCGCACTCGACGCGGGCCTGAACCTCGGCAAGGGCACGCTCGACGCGATCGTCACCGACCTGGCCAGCAAGACACGCCTGGCCGCCGAGCGCCTCGGTGAAACACCGGGCTCGGCCCAACCGCTCGCCCTGGAGCGGCTGCGCGAGCAGCTGTCGGCACAGGACATCACCATCGTCGGCGCCAACGGGCAGACCATTCTGGGCACCGGCAGCAGCGCGGCGCGCCTGATGCCGGAGCGGCCCGCGCAGACGCTGCTGCGCCAGGCGCGCACCCAGCGCGTGGTCAGCGAACTCGTCGGTCTCGACGAAGACGCCGGTGCCAGCGCCAATGCACGCGTGCGGGCGATCGCGTCGATCCCGACCAACACCTTCGCGCTCGGCGAGGAAGATCGCTATCTGATGGTCAACCAGCTGCTGCCTCGCACGCTCGCTGCGAACGCACTCGCCGTGCAGGCCGCGTACCGTGAGTACCAGCAACGCGCGCTCGCGCGGGGCGGCCTGCGCAAGATGTACATCGGCACGCTGACGCTGGCGCTCGTGCTGGCCGTGTTCGGCGCACTGCTGCTCGCGGTGGCGCTGAGCAACCAGCTCGCACGACCGCTGCTGCTGCTGGCCGAAGGCGTGCGCCAGGTGGCGGAGGGCGACCTCAGCCGCAAGCCGGTCTTCGCCTCGCGCGACGAACTCGGCGGCCTGACGCGGTCCTTCGCCGACATGACGACGCAGCTCTCCGACGCGCGCGAGCTCGTGCAACGCAGTGTCGTGCAGGTCGAGGGCGCGCGCGCGAACCTGCAGACCATCCTCGACAACCTGACCGCCGGCGTGATCGTGTTCGACCGCCTCGGGCACATCGACACCGTCAACCCCGGCGCGACCCGCATCATGCGGCTGCCACTCTCGGCCTATCGCGGCCAGCCGCTGGCGAACGTGCCCGGGCTCGCGCCGTTCGCGGAGGCGGTGGGCCAGCGCTTCGAGCTGCACAGCACCAGCCCCGAGGCCGGCGAGCGCGACCACTGGCAGGACTCGTTCGAGCTCGACACCTCGACGCCAGGCGGCCGCGAGCGCGGGCTCGAGCGTGCGTCGATCACGCTACTCGTGCGCGGCGCCGCGATGCCGCAGGGCGCGCGGCTGATGGTCTTCGACGACATCACCGAGCTCGTCTCCGCGCAGCGCAGCGAGGCCTGGAGCGAGGTCGCGAGGCGCCTCGCGCACGAGATCAAGAACCCGCTCACGCCGATCCAGCTCTCGGCCGAGCGGCTGCAGCAAAAGCTCGGCGGCAAGCTCGGCGAGGCCGAGCAGGCGATGCTCGAGC